>NZ_JBTJEN010000006.1:0-337931 GCF_054456575.1 Pseudomonas sp. Eth.TT006
GTATTTTTACTTAGGCAGCGAACAATTTTGCACAGTTATTTTCGAATCAGAACACTAGAATAGCCCTCACCATTTTTGGAGCCAGAGCCTTTATGTCAGAGTCGGTTGACGCCCCCGGGCTGTCAGATTTACCGCTGGAAGACCTGGCGGCCTGTCACGAGTGCGACCTGCTGATGCGCAAGCCCAAGCTCGCTGACGGTGAGAAGGCTCTGTGTCCACGTTGCGGTTATGAGCTGTATGCCCACCGCCACAATGTGGTGCAGCGCAGTCTTGCTCTGGTGATCGCGGCATTGCTGTTGTTTGTGCCGGCGAACTTTTTACCCATCATGCAGCTCAATGTACTCGGGCAGTCGTCGCAGGACACCGTCTGGAGCGGCGTGGTCGGGCTGTTCAACACCGACATGCGCGGTGTGTCCATCGTAGTATTTCTTTGCAGCATGGCGATTCCGTTACTTAAGTTGCTCTGCCAGTTATTCGTATTGCTGACGATCCGCTTCAACATTGGGCGTAGTTACGGTTTGCTGCTGTATCGCATTTATCACCACCTCAAAGACTGGGGCATGCTCGAGGTCTACCTCATGGGCGTATTGGTGGCGATCGTCAAACTGGCGGACATGGCGGCCATCACCGTTGGTCTCGGTCTGGCCTGTTTCGTCGGCTTGTTGTTGGTTCAGGTCTGGTTGGAGGTGGTGATGTCACCGCATCAGATCTGGCAAGCGCTATCAGGAGAAGACCCCCATGCGGGCGATTGATGCGGGCATTCTGATCTGTACCGAATGCCACGAGTTGAACCGGCAGGACGCGGACACCGACGAGCAAACCTGCACCCGCTGCGGTGCATTGGTACATGCCCGCCGGCCGAACAGCCTGGCTCGAACCTGGGCATTGCTGATCACCGCCGCGATTATCTATATCCCGGCCAACGTATTGCCGATCATGACCGTCAGCTCTCTGGGCCAAGGTGACCCGAGCACGATCATGTCCGGCGTGATCCAGTTGGTGCAGCACGGCATGATCCCGATTGCCGCCGTGGTGTTTATCGCCAGTATTCTGGTGCCGACCTTCAAACTGGTGGGCATCGCACTGTTGCTGTTTTCGGTACAACGGCGCCAGCCATTGTCTGCACGGCAGCGCATCTGGATGTACCGCTTCATCGAGTTCATCGGTCGCTGGTCGATGCTCGATATTTTTGTGATTGCCATTCTCGTGGCGGTCGTCAATTTCGGCCGGCTTGCCAGTGTCGAAGCCAACCTTGGCGCCGTCGCCTTCGCCAGTGTGGTGATCCTGACGATGCTTGCCGCAGTAACTTTCGATCCCCGACTGATTTGGGATAACACGGAGTCGGACGACGACCATGACTGATCTGCCTGTAGCGAAAACCCGACCGGCCTCCAACTGGTCTGCCATTTGGGTACTGCCCCTGATCGCCCTGATCATCGGTGGCTGGCTCGGCTGGCGTGCCTATAACGAAACCGGGATCGAGATTCAGGTGCGGTTCGAAAGCGGAGAAGGCATCCAGGCCAACAAGACCGAGGTCATGTACAAAGGCATGTCGGTCGGTAAGGTCAAGACACTCAAACTCGACGATGAAGGCAACTCCAAAGGCGTGATTGCCAGCATCGAGATGAATAAGGATGTCGAGCAATACCTCAAAACCAGCACCCGTTTCTGGCTGGTGAAGCCGAGCGTGACGCTGGCCGGTATCACCGGCCTGGAAACCTTGGTGTCGGGTAATTACGTGGCGATCAGCCCTGGCGAAGGCGAGCCGACGCGCAAGTTCAAGGCGCTGGCCGAAGAGCCGCCGCTGTCGGACTCCAAACCCGGTCTGCACCTGACCATCAAGGCCGATCGCCTCGGTTCGCTGAACCGTGGCAGCCCGGTGTTCTACAAGCAGATCAAAGTTGGGCAAATCAAAAGTTACGTGCTCTCCGAAGACCAGAGCACCGTTGAGCTCAAAGTGTTCATCGAGCCGACTTACGCCAAACTGGTGCGTAAACACACGCGTTTCTGGAATGCCAGCGGCATCAGCATCGACGCCAATCTGTCCGGCGTAAAAGTCCGCAGCGAATCCCTGGCCAGTATTGTTGCCGGCGGTATCGCTTTCGCCACGCCGGAGAACCGCAAAGACAGTCCGCCGACTGATCCAAGCCTGCCGTTCCGCCTGTACGAAGACTTCGACGCGGCCGCTGCCGGCATTCGGGTGAAGGTCAAACTCAGCGACTTCGAAGGTCTGCAGGCCGGCCGCACACCGGTCATGTACAAGGGCATCCAGGTCGGTAACCTGAAAGCGCTGAAAATCGATCCGGACCTGAACAGCGCCACGGCCGAGCTTACACTTGACCCTCTGGCTGAGGACTATCTGGTCGAGGGTACGCAGTTCTGGGTGGTCAAACCGTCGATTTCCCTGGCCGGTATCACCGGACTCGAAGCGTTGGTGAAGGGCAATTACATTGCGGTACGCCCGGGTGACAAAGGGGCCGCACCGAAACGCGAGTTCGAAGCCCGACCAAAAGCCCCGCCACTGGATCTGCGCGCCCCAGGCCTGCATCTGGTGTTGTTCACCGACGTGCTGGGCTCGATCGAAGTCGGCAGCCCGATTCTGTACAAGCAGGTCAAGGTCGGCTCGGTGCAGAGCTATCAGTTCTCCAAGACCAAGAAGCAAATTGTCGTCGGCGTCCATATCGAGAAGGAATACGAAAACCTGGTCAACGCCTCGACCCGCTTCTGGAACGTTAGCGGCATTACCCTCACCGGTGGTTTGACCGGCGGCATTCAGGTGAAAAGCGAATCACTGCAGACGCTGATGGCCGGCGGTATCGCCTTCGAAACGCCGCAAGCCAAGGCGCCGTTGCAAAAGCGTATTCCGCGTTTCCGTCTGTTCGCCAACCATGACGAGGCCAACCAGAAAGGCACACTGGTGACGATCAAGGTCGACCGCGCCGATGGCTTGCGCCCGGGCACCCCGGTTCGTTTCAAAGGGCTGGATGTCGGCAAGATTGAAGACGTCGATCTGACTGACGACCTGCAATCGGTAATGATCACCGCGCGCATCACTGAAGTGCCGGAGAAAATTGCGCGGGTCGGCAGCCAGTTCTGGGTGGTGAAGCCCGAGTTGGGACTGATCAAGACCGAGAATCTGGAAACCCTGGTCACCGGGCAATACCTGGAAGTGCAGCCGGCGGCGAAAAACCTTGGCCCGCAGAAGAACTTCGTCGCGCTGGCCAAAGCGCCAGAGGTGGTCAAGCAAGAGGCTGGTTTGAGTCTGGTATTGAGCGCCGCCCGCCGTGGTTCGCTGAAACCCGGTGTGCCGGTGACCTACCGCGAAATCACCGTGGGCAAGGTTACCGGTTATGAATTGGGCCAGACCGCCGACCGGGTGCTGGTGCACATTCTGATCGAGCCGAAATACGCGCCGCTGGTGCGCAGTGGCAGTCGGTTCTGGAACACCAGCGGTGTCGGGTTCGACATTGGATTGTTCAAGGGCATGACGGTGCGTACCGAGTCGCTGGAGACGGTGATCCAGGGCGGCATCGCCTTCGCCACGCCAGACGGTGAGCGCATGGGTAGCCCGGCGCGGGCGGAGCAAACGTTCCCGTTGTTCGACAAGTTCGAGGATGAGTGGCTGACCTGGGCGCCGAAGATTTCGCTCGGTAAATAATCCGTTAACTGATGTGGCGTCTGGGAGGACGCCTTCGCGGGCAAGCCCGCTCCCACAGGGAACGAGTCCTATACAGAATTTGTGTTCAACTCAAAACCCTGTGGGAGCTGGCTTGCCAGCGATGAGGCCCTGAAAGCCAGCAAAAAACTCCAGCCAAAAAAAGGGCCGCGATCCCATCAGATCGCGGCCCTTTTTTGTCTTCAGCTAAAGCCGATCAAACCGCATCCAGCTCCGGTTCATCCGCTGCAACATTGACCGTGGCTTTCACCGCATCGTGACGACGGATGTACTTCCAGTCCGCCTCGTCGATGTAGATCCCCGCCGGGCCGCTGCCGCCTTCCAGGTCGATGGCGACACTGGCGCAGACCTGCGGCTTCACACTCGCCAGAATCGGCACGAAGCCCAGTTGCAGGCTGGTTTCCAGCAGCGCGGCCTGGTTCTTCTCGTCGATGTCCGCCGCTTCGTCGAGGTAGTACGGCAGACGCACGCGACCGGCCAGGTCACGGTCCATCAAGTGCAGCAACAAGTACATGTTGGTCAGCGCCTTGATGGTCATGGTGGTGCCGTTGGACGCTGCTCCGTCGATGTCAGTGTGGATCACCGGCTGACCGTTGACCTTGGTGATCTCGAACGCCAGTTCGAACAAATCCTTGAGGCCGAGCTGGTTGTGGTTCGCCGCCACCAGCCGCGCCAGATATTCCTTTGCCTCTTCGTTCTTGTTGTCTTGCTCGGCGCTCTGGCTCAGATCGAACACCGACAGGGTTTCGCCTTCTTCATACTGACCGGCGCTGTGGATGATCTGGTCGATGTGCTTGAGCGCTTCCTTGTTCGGCGCGAGGACGATGCGGAAGCTCTGCAGGTTGGACACCTGACGCTTGTTGATCTCGCGGTTGAACAGCGCCAGTTGATGCTCGAGGCTGTCGTAGTCGCTGCGGATGTTGCGCAGGGTCCGGGCGATATCGGTCACTGCCGCACGACGCGCCTTGCCCAGCGTCAGCGCCTCGTCGGTACGGTGCGCGTAAGCGTTGATCAGCAACGACAGACGGCGCTCCATGTCGTCTTCGCTGTCGAACTTGGCCACGCCTTTCAGGCGCACCTGCGCGTACAGTGCTTCGATCTGACCGTCGGCGCGCAGCAGGCCCTGCCAGCTGTCCTGGTAGTCATTGAGCAGCGGCAGCAGGTTGTCCATCGAGTCGTCGACCGGATCCATGAACGGCGTGCCGAATGGCAGGTCCGCCGGTAGCAACTGCCGACGGCGCAGGGCGTCGTCGAGGGTGCGCTGCTTGGCTTCCATGTCGGCGATCTGCCGGCCGACCAGTTGCAGCTTCGCCGACAGCTGCTGGACGCGCTCGGTGAAGGCATCGCTGGAACGCTTGAGTTCGTCCTGCGCCGCTTCCATCTGCGCCAGTTGCTCGAGCTTGTCGCCTTCTTCGGCGCTCAGGGTCTGGGTGCGACGGAAATCTTCCAGGGCCTTCTGCGCGTCGAGTACCTGCTGATACAGCGCTTCGGTCTGGGTCTTGCTCGCGGCGCGGTCGGCGGCCACGGCTTGCTGGGTTTTCAGTTGCTTGAGTTCTTTTTCCAGACGCTCTTTCTGGTCGCGCAGCGCGGCGCGGTCAGCCAGCGCTTGCAGGGCCGGCGGCTCGATGTGCGAGATGTCGATCGACAGCCCCGGCACTTCGAAACGTTCGCCCTTGAAGCCATCGAGGATCAGCTCAACCGACTTCACCCACTCGCCGTCTTCGTCGAGGGTGATGCCGTGTTCGCCCAGCGGCAGGCTGAACAGCGCGCTGTTGAACAGGCGCATCAGGCGCTCGACGTCCTGTTGCGAGAACTCTTCGCGCAGGCGGGCATAGCTGTTGTTATCGGCGTGATCGAGTTGCTGCTTCACCGACTTCAGGCGTTTTTCCAGATCGCGCAGACGCTCTTCCAGATCCTCGGCGCTGAACTGACGTGATTGCGCCAAGGCACCGGCCAGTTCGTCGTGAGCGTCCTTGGCGGCGAGCAATTGTTGCTCCAGCACTTTCACGTCATCGACCAGTGCGAAGCGGTTTTTCAGCACCGACAACTCGCCGAGCCAGCGCTGGATCCCGGAGATTTCCCGCTCCAGACGCATCAGCTCCTGAGTGCCGCCACGCTGGTCGTTTTGCAGGTCGTCCTGCTCGCGACGGTAGTGTTCGGCCTGAATCGTCAGCTCTTCCTTGCGCGCAGTGGCGTAGTCCGACCAGGTGCCGAGCAGCGAGTCGAGCAGCGGCGACAGGCGATGCAGTTTGCCGCGCAGCACGTCGCGCTGTTTCACGCCGTTGGCCAAGGCTTCGACCAGTGGGCCGGCGGCGACCAGCGAGTTGTAGTCCTGCTCCATGCGGCGTACGTCGCGGAAGGCTTCTTCGCACGCGGCGATGTAATCGACGCTGCCGGAACGCAGGCTGTGCTCGAACGCGTCGAGGAACAGTTGCTTCAACTTGGCCGCGGTGATTTCGCGCATGTGCAGCAGGTTGATGAACAACGCGCGGAAGGTTTTCAGGCTCTGCTCGCTGGTGGAGCGCAGCGGGATCAGCGTCAGGTCCAGCGGGATCGAGGTGTGACCGCCAACCAGCAAGCGGCGCAGTTCATCCGGCTTGAGTTCGTAGGCTTTCAGGCCTTCCTTCTCAAGGTTGCTGAACAGCTCTTTCTGCCGCAGGCAGGTGTCGTTCTTCTGGTAATGCGCCAGGTCGAGCTTGCCGGCGTAAGCGAAGAACTGGTGACCGAAACCACCGCCCGGGCCACGGCCGACCACGCCGATCACGTGCGGGCCGTGCGGCAGATTGACTTCGACGAGGATGTAGCTGGTGTCGGAAGCGAAGTAGAAACGCCGCGATTGTTCGAGGCTGTACTTGCCGAAACTCATGTCCGACATGCGTGCCAGAATCGGGAACTGCAGCGCGTTGATCGACGCCGATTTACCGAGGTTGTTCGCGCCGTAGACCGACAGCGGTTCTTCCAGCGGGAACAGACCGAGGCTGTAACCGGCGGTGTTCAAAAGGGCAAAGCGGCGGATGCCATAGCGTTCCTGACTCATGCGTCGGACTCCTGTTCTTCGGCAATGGCGCGGGCCAGTGCGTCTTCTTCGCTTTCTTCTGCAAACTCGCTGAGATCCAAAGGATCGTCGGTTTCGAGGAATTTCGCTTCGGCCTCTTCGTCGATCAGCACTGGCGCCGGCAGCGGCAGGACGCTGTGTACGCTGGCCGCCAGATCGCGGTCCTGCTGCACCGACAAGCACACGTCGAGGAAGCGATGCATCGGCGGCAGGAAGCGGTACACGCCGTTTTCTTCGCCGGCAAAGCCGAGTTGGGTCATGCGGCGCATGATTTTTTCTTCCAGCTCTTCGACGGTCTGCACTTCGGCCTGAATGAACAGGTCGCGGTATTTGTCCAGCAGCGAAGGCAGTTCTTCGCGGCCGAGGCTGCCGCCGTCGAGCACGGCAATCGGGTCACGGCCCTGATCGGCCAGATGCTCGACGAGGATGAAGGTGAACAGCGCCAGACGCTGGGCGGTCTTGTTCACCGCGGCAGCGGCCATGTCCGGTACGAAGTAGTAGAAACCACGGGTATCGCAGACCAGTTCGAAGCCCAGCGCCTTGAACAGCGTGCGGTATTGATCCTGGAAGTTCGACAGTTGCGCGTACAGTTCCGGGTCGCGGCGGCTGACGTGATAGCCCTTGAACAGCTCACGGAAGATCGGCGCCAGTTGGGACAGTTCGGATAGATCAAGATGCATGGGGGATGCTCGCAGAATCCTCGGCGGCGGCAGGGTCGCGGGCCGAGAGCAGGGCGAAGGAGCGCAGGCTGACCTGATGCTCGTGAGTGTGGTATTCGCGGCGTTCCAGACGCTCGCGCTTGAAGCGTTTTTCCCGCGACAGACGCGAGAACCAGTAAAGCAATTCGTCAGTAGCGCCGTCCGGTTCCTGCTCCAGCAGCCAGGTCATCAGATCCGGCATTGGCAGGGACTCTTCGCAACGCTCGACCATCTCGCGCACGGTGCGCGGTGCCCGTGGTGCGTCGCCGAACTTTTGCGTCTTGTGCGCCTTGGGGAAGCGCGCCGGTTTCGGCTCGAAACGCGCCAGGGCATAGACGTAGGCTTCGACCTGACTGGCGCTGCCGAGGAAGGTGCTTTGCGGCCGGGTGAACAGCGGCATCGCCGCTTGCGGCACGGCATCGATGCCTTTACGGCGAATCGCCGCCAGCGCCAGCGCAGCACCACGGGTCACGGCGTTGTGCCGGCGCGCTTCTTCACGCAGCGGCAGCAGCAGTTCACGGGCATGGCGCAGGGTCAACTGGGCGCTGGTCTGCATTTCGAGGATGCGCGCGTGGGTGCGCAGGAGCATGTCGTCATCGACCAGATGGCCGAGGCGCTGCTGTTCGCTGAGCAGCTTCAGCAACACCGTTTCGACCTTGCGCACGCCTTGTTCGAAGGCGCCGTCGGCGTTGACCAGATCGATCATCGGCTCGACGTATTCGTCCCAGGTGGCGAGCACTTCGGCATAACGCTGACGCAGCGGGATCTGCCGGTCGCTGGTCTTGGCCCGTTCGGCTACGGCGATCAGGGCCTGCTCGTCGTTATCGAGCTTTTTCAGTACATCCCGCACACGCATGTCGAGCAAGCGCAGTTGCCGGGCCAGGTCGTTGCCGTCGCGGACTTCGAAGGCGTCTTGAATGTAACCGGCCAGACGTTCGAGGTGACGCAGGTAGGCTTCGATTTCCAGGCACAGGCCCAGCCGGTGCTCACGGCGCAGGTAAGCGAGGAAGTCGTGGATCTGCGCGTTCAGCTCGAAGCGGTTCGGGCTTTTCGCCACGGGCACCAGAATGTCGAGGCGAATCCACACGTCGAGCAGGCTGGTGATGTCCTGCGGCGTGCTGTCCAGTTGTTGGGCGGCCAGTTGCGAGCGCAGTTCGTTGAGGCTCAAGGTGCCTTGGTCGAAGTGCTCGCACAGTGGCTCCAGAAGTGCCCAGTGTTCAGCGAGGGCGCGCAAGACGCGCTTGGGTTCGATCATCGGAATGGCCGGCTGGTTGGCGATTAAAAGCCGCGATTGTACTGCATCGTGAGGGATGCGCTTCACTCTCGGGACGGGCTGTCGTTTTATCGAGACTAAAACTATCGATCAACTGCGGGCGATCTTGAGGGAACGGCGGTAGAATCAGCGCACTTTCAGTTATCCACAAGTGGCCGACCTTTGCTTATCGAGTCCCGCCGCCGCGCCTATTTGAACGCCATGCAGGTGGTCAACTGGCTGCCGCGCACCGAATTGCCCTTCGCCGCCCCGTCGCGGCCCGAGCTGCTGGACATGCCCGAGCCCGAACCCGAGGTTCCGGTCATGCCGGTGGTGCAGGCCGAAACGGCGGTGCAGCCTGCCGCCCGTACGGTCGAACGGCCGAAAATCGAAGTGCCGCGCCCGTCACCCGCCAGTACCCGCCATGACGCCAAAGTGGCGGAAGCGGTCGAGGAGGCGCCGGTTGTCGCCAAACCCGCGCCCGTGCCGCCACCGCGTTTCGCGTTGCAATTGCTGCGCGCCGGGACTTGCCTGCTGCTGGTGGAGTTACCCACAGGCGAGGCGTTCCAGAGCCGCGATCCGGCCTATCTGCTGCTCAAGGACATGCTGCGCGCCGCCGGTTTGCCGGATGCGCCGCAGATCGTCGGCGAGCCGGTGCGCTGGCCGTGGCTCAATCGCGGCAACATGGATCAAGGTCCGGAAGCCGCGCGCGACTTCGTTCAGGGCTTTCTCTCGGTGCAAATGGAAGCGGCGCCGTGTACCTGCCTATGGCTGATCGGCCTGCCGGCGGTACGCTTTGCCGGTGAAGCGGGCGCCGAAGCGTTCAACACTGAATGGCAGATCGAAGGCCTGGGCCTGGCCTGGGCCATTCCGGGTCTGGAATTGTTAATGGAAGAGCCACAGCGCAAGGCCGCCGTGTGGCAAGCCATGCGTCGGCTGATGGCGCGCTGGAAATTATCGAATGAGTGAAGCGGTATCGTTCCGCCCGATGACCGAGGCGGATCTGGACGCGGTATTGAAGATTGAATACGCGGCGTACAGCCATCCCTGGACTCGCGGGATTTTTCTCGACGGGCTGGGCAAGTACCAGATCTGGCTGATGTTCGAAGGCCAGCAACAGGTCGGGCACGGCGTGGTGCAGATCATTCTGGATGAGGCGCACCTGCTGAACATCACGGTCAAACCGGAGAATCAGGGGCGCGGGCTGGGGCTGACGTTGCTGGAGCATCTGATGTCGATTGCCTACAAGGCTGACGCTCGGGAATGTTTTCTGGAAGTGAGGGACAGCAATACCGCTGCGTTCAAGCTGTACGAACGCTATGGCTTCAATGAGATTGGCCGGCGTCGCGATTATTATCCGGCGGTGGGCGGGCGCGAAGACGCGGTGGTCATGGCCTGCACCCTGGTCGACTGAGGAAACCTCTGCAGGAGCTGCCGCAGGCTGCGATCTTTTGATCTTGCTTTTGATTTTATAAAACAGGATCAAAAGATCGCAGCCTGCGGCAGCTTCTACAGGGGAGCGGGTCGGTCAGCGATTGCCATCCACCGGATCACGTTGCGCCAGCTCCGCTTCATCCAGACCATTGCCGCCGCCGATGTCATCTTCGTCGACAATGCTCAAATCCCAATCCGCCTGATTGCCTGTGCCGGCTTCTTCGCCATCCCGCGCGCCGTCTTCGCGAATCAGGGTTTCCGGGCTCAAATCATCATCGGTCGGTTGATGATCAGCGGTCGATGCGCCGGTCAGGCCGGCCTCGCGCACGCGTTCTTTGGGCATCAGTTGCTCGCGTTCGCGCGGCGGAATCTCGTCGCCGATTTTCGCGCTGGGTTCATCTTCATCGAAATCCAGCTCATGCACCGAGCCCATGCGGTCCTCGTTATCGTCGATCGGTTCAGGTTGCACCGCATCGTACGGACGTCGTGAATCAGTCATGGCTATTCCTCATACTGTGGGCCTTACTGAGTGGACTCACCGCGCGCTGAAGAATTCCAAGAAAAACACTTGGAGGTCTGGCGTGACCCGGACGCAGGGGCGTCTGTCCTACCTGCGCATCTTTCTTGAGGCCTTACACCATGCATGACTTACAAGACCTGCTTGATAACAACGAGCGTTGGGCTGACGCGATCACCAAGGAAGATCCGGAGTTCTTCGCCAAACTGGCGCGCCAGCAGACCCCGGAATATCTGTGGATCGGCTGCTCCGACGCACGGGTGCCGGCCAACGAGATCGTCGGCATGTTGCCGGGCGATCTGTTCGTGCACCGCAATGTCGCCAACGTGGTGCTGCACACCGACCTCAATTGCCTGTCGGTGATCCAGTACGCGGTCGACGTGCTCAAGGTCAAACACATCCTCGTTACCGGGCATTACGGTTGCGGCGGGGTGCGGGCGTCGATGCAGGATCGTCAGTTCGGTCTGATCGATGGCTGGCTGCGCTCGATCCGTGACCTGTACTACGAAAAACGCGAAGAGCTGGCCCGGCTGCCGACCGAAGAAGAACAGGTTGACCGTCTCTGCGAACTCAACGTGGTCCAGCAAGTGGCCAATGTTGCTCACACCAGTATCGTGCAGAACGCCTGGCATCGCGGGCAGAGCCTGTCGATTCACGGTTGCATTTACGGCATCAAGGACGGTCGCTGGAAGAGCCTGAACACCACCATCAGTGGTTTCGAGCAATTGCCGCCGCAGTACCGCCTGCGTCCGATCGGCGCGCTGTAAGCCCGATCAGTGCGCCCGCCACCAGCGCTGCAGGAAGCGCTGGCCTTCGATGCTGGTTGGTTCGTCGTAACCGGTGATCCACCCACGGCAGCGCGGCCCGCCGCAGGTGCAGGCGAACTGCCGCACCAGGCGGTCCTCGGTGGCGGCGAAGTCGATGGTCAAGCGGTCGCCCGGGTGAATATCGCGCAGCGCCCACAGCCACAGTTCGCTCATGTCGAGGAATACATTCGGGTCGCAGGCATGCTCAAGCAGACCGCAGAAACGCGGGTCATAAATATGGATGCCGCTGAGCAACTGGCGAGTCTGCCGACAACGATAGGGCAGCAATTGCCCGGAAACGCGGCACATCCGGGTAGTGCGCAGAAAATCCCGACGAGCCACCACGCTAGCGTGGCCGTGCTCATCCTGAATTACCTTGAAATCAACGGTGGAGGGGAAGCCGAGGCGCACCGGCAGCCCGGCGAACGGGTAGATGCCTGGCGTATCGGGGGGGATGGCGTGCGGAAAGGCGTGGTTGTTCATAACGGTCCCTGTTAGCAAAGTGGGGTGACTCGTGTGGCGCTGACGTCCTGTCAGTCGCGGTTTGGATCCAATCATTTCCTGAATGGCGCTCACCGTCTACTGTCAGATTTGACAGGCGTGATCGGCTGCTTCCCGCGTCAGCATTGGCTGACACGGGAAGTCTTGTCAGCGAATCAGAGGTGTGGCGCTGGCACCGCAGTCGCCGGCAATTCCCCTTTAAGCTGTTGCAGCTGCGCCTTGACCGGTGTGGTCGAGCACTTGGCAGCCGCCTGCGCCGGGGTCAGGTTGCGGATGGAGGTGTAGAACAGCTCGCAGGTCTTGACCTTCTGTGTCACTTGCCAGGTCTGCGTGCAACTGTTGAGCAGGGTTTTCGCATCAGTACCCGGTTTGCGGCCCATACCGGCCTGCCAGCACGCTGCGCTCAAGTCCTGGCCCATGACCTTCAGGCCGGCGGCGTCTGCCTTGGCTTCATCGCCGTTGTAACTGGCCGGGTCGGCGGCGTACCAGATGTAGCTCGGGTGGTTCGAACCCAGTACCGGCACATTCACCCCGGCGCTCGGGCTGATGGTCGCCAGGCCCAAAACCGCCACGGTTGGCCCGTATTGCTGCTTGATCCAGTTACGCACCGGCGCACCGAACGCGACCATTGGCAGGGTGGTGCCGGCGCTGGTCTGGCTGAACTGCTTGACCAGCGTGGTCTGATAATCCTTGAAGTAATCGTAGACACCTTCCAGGTCGCTGCCGGCGTTGGACGGCGCGGCGATTGGCGCGATGTCGATGATGGTCTGATAGGCCGGTGTCTGGTCGGCCGGAATGCCGTTGGCGCTCAGCAGCGTGGCCCAGCGATCGGTAGTGTTCGAGCGCAGGTAATCCTGAGCCTGGGTCAACGAATAGTCCGGCGGGAAGTGCAGCAGCTCGACGCTCTTGCGGTTTTCCAGGGCCATGCCCAGCGGCAGGAACAGGTACCAGCTGTAGGCCCATTTGCCATCGGCGTTGAGCTTGCTGGCGCCGTTGTAGGCCAGATCGCCAGCGTCGAGCAATGCCGACAGCGGCTTGTCGTAGCCTTTCGGTACGCCGCTGATTTCCACGTAAATCTGCCCGTTATCGTTTTTCACCAATACCTTGGCATTGGCGTAGCCATCGCGTTGCACGCTCTGGCTCAGGTAGTGAGCGACGGTCTGCTCCAGCGACCAGTTGCGATAGCAGATCACGTTGCAATTATTGGGGTAGGCGAAGAGGCGGGTGACGCGTTCGCTGCTGCCGAGTTTCAGGTCGACATCGGCGTGGGCGACCGCGCTCAAGGTCAGCGCGGCCAGCGCCATGGCTGCGGGGGCCAGTGTCTTTGGTACAAGTCCTGCGAGTTTGAACATGCTCAGATCCTTTTCAGCGTGGGTTCCCCGGGAGGTCGGGGCGCTTCATAGTGGATCAGCCGTGTTGCACAGAGAAGCGGTGATTCACGGATTTTTGCGTCAGCTCGCAGAACCTGATTTCAGACCGGAAAATGCAGGGCGTTGGTCAAGTCGCCCATGGGTTTCTGGCCACGGGCAATCATCGCCTCGTCCCGCTGCTTGAGGCCGTCCAGGGTTTCGAGCTGGAACACCCGGGTGATCAGACGCAGGATCGACGCCGTGTCGTACACCGTATGATCCACCGTGCCTTTGCGCGCGAACGGCGACACCACCAGCGCCGGCACCCGCGACCCCGGCCCCCAGCGATCACCCTTGGGCGGCGCCACGTGGTCCCACCAGCCGCCGTTTTCATCGACGGTGACGATCACCACCATGTTTTTCCACTGCGGGCTCTCGCGCAGCACCTTCAAGGCGCGGACAATGTGCCGGTCCCCGGAGGCGACGTCAGCGTAACCGGCGTGCATGTTCAGGTTGCCCTGCGGCTTGTAGAACGTCACCGCCGGCAGCTTGCCGGCCTCGGCGTCGGCGAAGAATTTGTTGGTGCTCGACTCATCCCCCAGACCGGCATCACGCAGGCGTTTGCTGCGCTCTTGCGGGTTTTCCGGGCCCTGTTGCTTGAAGTAGTTGAACGGCTGGTGGTGATACTGGAAGTTGGGGATTTTCGGAATGCCACCGGAGTCCTTGAACTGTTCCAGCGTGGCCTGCCAGGCGCCGGCGTACCAGGCCCAGTCGACGTTCTTCTTCGACAGCTTGTCGCCGATGTGTTCGTGAGTCTGCGGGACCAGCACGTTGGGCAGATCAGGCTTGGCGTATTCCGGGCGCTGCGGGTCGCGAATCCACGTCGGCCAGTAGGGCGGCGCAAGGGTGTTGACGCCGAAACCGTCCGGAGTCAGCGCGCTCGGGCCGAACTGCGGCGGCCCGCTCATGGCGCTGGCCGGCGATTGCTCCAGCGGTTTGAGGCGCGGGTCGGCCGGGTCGGCACTTTGCAATGTGGCGATCTGTGACTTGGCCACCGAATTGGCCGCGTCCGGATAGAACGGCGCGGTGGCGCTGATCAGGTATTGGTGGTTGAGGAACGACCCGCCGAAAGCTCCCTGGAAAAAGTTGTCGCACAGCACGAACTCCTGCGCCACATCCCACAGGCGCAGGGAATAACGACTCTGCGCGTAATGGCCCATGGTCAGGCCACCGGAGTCGGCCCAGGCGACGAAGCCATCGTTTTTGCCGCCGTTGATCTGCATCTGGTTTTGATAGAACACGTGCCACAGATCGCGGGTGACCAGACCGAACGGCAGGTCTTCGCCATTCGGGCCCTTGAGGGCGAACGGTGCGTTGGGCAGGTTTTCCTGAAACTGCGTGCCGTTGGGATACGTCACGCCATCCAGAGTTTGCGGGCCGACCTGCAACACGCCACCCCAGACCGGCGGCAAGGTTTGCAGCAGGCTGCCATCGCGATCCCGTTGCTGATAATCCGCCAGCTTGAGCGCGGACAGCGGCTTCTCGACACCAGGGAAGTCACCGAACAAGTTGTTGAAACTACGGTTCTCGGCGTAGATCACCACCACGGTTTGCACTTGGTCGTGCAGGGCCTTGTCCAGCTCGGCCGGGGTCAGCGGGCGTTCGGCCGGTTTGCCCGGCTGATCACCGGCGCTGCCACACCCGGCCAGCGTGGCGCCCACCCCGAGCACCGCGACGCCACCGAGAAAGCGCCGGCGACTGGTGTCGGTGGGTTGGTTGGATTCAGGTGCGTCAGTGCCATCTGTCTCATCTTTCATTTGTCAGCCCGCCCAGCCTAATTGTTTCAGTATGTTTCGGGCGGACGCTAGCAAGTGAATGTGACAGTCGGGTGACGATTTAAAGTAAGCGAAAAACAAATGCGGGAGCGATCAGCTCGGCTCCCACAGGTTTTTTACTCGATTACAAAAGATGTAGTGCCAGCTCGCTGCCGGCACGCAGGTATTCGAGTTGTGCAGTGACGGCATCTTTGACAATGGCTTCGCCAGTGTCAGTCAACCTGGCTTTTTTGGCATCAATGACTGCGGTCTGCAGCAATTGCATTGCAACATCCATGGCTTTCTGGAAAGCGGTCAGGTTGTTGTGTTGGCCAAACTCTTGAATGACCGCGTCCATGCGGCGGTCGGCATCGTCGCGCAGTTTGTTGTACTCGACTACGGAGACGCTGCCGTCCTGATAAATCTCACGGATCAGCTCTTCCAGCGTTTTGGATATCGGTGTCATGGGTTCTTCCTTGGACAGGTTTTTGGTCCCGGACAAGCTAAACGAAGACACGCAGAGGATAAGTCAGCCCAGTCCCACGGGGAGCGTGGGACTGGGCAGCGGTGTTCGTAAGAAGAGGATCTGAACGTTGTCGGAAGTCTCTCCGTTTGACTCAAGGAATGGCCGGCGGCGTATACGCCAACGTTGTCCCCAGTGCCCACAACAACAGCAGCACCAGCGGCGTGTGCACCAGCAACTGCACAAACGAAAAACCGATCAGATCCCGCGCCTTCAACCCCAGCACGCCCAGCAGCGGCAGCATGTAGAACGGGTTGATCAGATTCGGCAGCGCTTCGGCGGCGTTGTAGATCTGCACCGCCCAGCCGAGGTGGTACTGCAGATCGTTGGCGACCTGCATCACGTATGGCGCTTCGATGATCCACTTGCCGCCGCCGGACGGGATAAAGAAGCCGAGAATCGCCGAGTACACGCCCATCAACAGCGCGTAGGTGTCGTGGGACGCGATGCTGACGAAGAAGGTCGAGATGTGATGCGCCAGGGTTTGCGCATCGGCGCCTTTGACCGTGGTCAGCAGCGCAGCAATCGAGCCGTACAGCGGGAACTGGATCAGCACGCCGGTGGTGGTCGGCACCGCCCGGGCCACCGCATCGAGGAAGCTGCGCGGGCGCCAGTGCAGCAGGGCGCCGAGCATGATGAACAGGAAGTTATAGGTGTTGAGCCCGGAAATCGCGGTAATCGCCGGTTTGCTCGAGAACTCGTGGAACAGCCATCCCGCCGCCAACAGCACCAGCAGAATGATCAGCAGCGGACTGTGTTCCAGCCACTCACCCGGCCGGGTGCGCGGTTGCAGCGGCGGCAGATTGAAGGCCGGGTCGATCCCGCAGTCCTTGGCGTCGCGCGCGGAGTTCGGGCCGGGCGCGGTGGCGTAGGCGACGATGATCGAAACCACGATCAGCGCCAGCAACATGGCCCCCGACTGCCAGAGGAAAATGGTCTGGGTGAACGGAATCACCCCGGTGATCGACAAGATCGACGGCGGCAGACTGGCCGGGTTGGCCTGCAACTGCGCGGCCGACGACGACAAGCCCAAGGCCCACACCGCGCCAAGACCCAGATAAGCCGCAGCACCGGCAGCGCGATAATCCATTTTCAGATCGGTGCGGCGGGCGAGGGCACGCACCAGCAAACCGCCGAACACCAGCGACAGACCCCAGTTCAACAGCGAGGCGACCATCGAGATCAGTGCGACCCAGGCCACGGCTGAGCGGCCGTTTTTCGGAATGCGCGCCAGTTTGTCGATCAGTTTGACCGCTGGCGGCGAGCTGGCGACCACGTACCCGCCAATCACCACGAAGGCCATTTGCATGGTGAACGGAATCAGGCTCCAGAACCCGTCACCGAATGCCATCGCGGCATCGGTGGGTTTGGCGCCCATGGCCAGGGTGGCCAACGCGACAATGATCACGGCCAACGCGGCGAACACCCAGGAATCGGGGAACCAGCGTTCGGCAAAGCTTGAACAGCGCAAGGCAAAGCGCGCGGAGCGGCTATCTTCGATATCAACGGCCACAGGGAGTACCTCGGATTTTTATGGTTATTGTGGTCCGCGAGTTGCCCGATTTCTCACAACGCACCCTACTGTGGGAGCGGGCTTGCTCGCGAAGGCGGCAGGTCAGTCAACATCGATTCTGGATGTGCCGGCCTCTTCGCGAGCAAGCCCGCTCCCACAGGTATTCCCTCGGTGGTCAGAGAAAGGAGCTACCCGCCGGACAGGCCTTAACAGTAAATCAACTGCCGCTGCTTTGTGAGCAGGTTTTGCAAAACCGGGACTATGGTCTAACGGGTTGTCCCCGGGCGGATTTGCGTAGACCATGAGCGCCTTGGTTTTTTGCCTGCCAGAGTTCTTTGCCATGACTGCCCAATCCACAGCCCGACCGGCGCCGTTCAGCCGTTCCGACTACAAGACCCTCGGCCTTGCGGCCCTCGGTGGGGCGCTGGAGATCTACGATTTCATCATCTTCGTGTTCTTCGCCCTGACCCTCAGCCAGTTGTTCTTCCCGCCGGAAATGCCCGAGTGGCTGCGGCTGCTGCAAAGCTTCGGGATTTTCGTGACGGGCTATCTGGCACGGCCGCTGGGCGGGATCCTGATGGCGCATTTCGCCGATCGCCTGGGCCGTAAAAAGGTCTTCAGTCTGAGTATCCTGATGATGGCGATGCCGTGCCTGCTGATCGGGATCATGCCGACCTACGCGCAGATCGGTTACTTCGCACCGCTGCTGTTGCTGGCGCTGCGCATCCTTCAGGGCGCAGCGGTCGGCGGGGAAGTGCCGAGCGCCTGGGTGTTCGTTGCCGAGCACGCGCCCAGCGCCCATCGCGGTTATGCCTTGGGCTTCTTGCAGGCCGGGCTGACTTTCGGGTACTTGATCGGCGCATTGACTGCGACGTTTCTGGCGCAAGTCTTCAGCCCGGCGGAAATCCTCGATTACGCTTGGCGCTATCCGTTTCTGCTCGGTGGTGTGTTCGGTGTGATCGGCGTCTATCTGCGTCGCTGGTTGAGCGAAACCCCGGTGTTCATGGCCATGGAAGCGCAGCGTGAGGCGCGGGTCGAACTGCCGCTGCGCACCGTGCTGCGCGAGCATCGTCTGGCGATGTTGCCGGCGATGCTGCTGACCTGTGTGCTGACCTCGGCGGTGGTGGTGTTCGTGGTGATCACCCCGACCATGATGCAGAAAACCTTCGGCATGAGCGCCAGCCACACCTTCGCCCTCAGCGCCTTGGGCATCGTCTTCCTCAACATCGGCTGCGTGATCGCCGGGCTGCTGGTGGATCGTCTCGGCGCATGGCGCACGGTCATGCTCTACAGCCTGCTGCTGCCTTTGGGCATCGGCGTGCTTTACAGCTGCCTGATCAGCGGCGGCAACTGGGTCGGGTTAGCGTATGCCATCGCCGGCCTGGGCTGCGGTGTGGTCGGCGCGGTGCCGTCGGTGATGGTCGGATTGTTCCCGGCGCGTATCCGTGTGTCAGGCATTTCCTTCACCTACAACATCGCCTACGCCGCATGGGCGAGTATCACACCGCTGTTGCTGATTGGTCTGATGCCGTGGAGCCCATGGATCTGCGTGATGTTCTGCGCGGTGATGGGTGTGGTCGGGATGCTCAGTGCGGCGTACTTCGGTGTGCGCATGCCCGGCGTCGGGCGCCGTTCGGTGGCGCCCTGTTCCTGACGGCTGCAGGACGAATAGTCAGTCAGGATTATTTTCGACCGACCAGTCGTAATCGCTATTCAGAAAAGTTTTCCAAGGCCGATGGTTAGGGTTGTATCCCGCTTTCCACCCTGCCCATCGGTACTTTCCCATGTTCAACAAACGCCTGAAGCAAGAGCTGGCCACCCTTCGAGAAGAACTTTCCAGCCTGCTGCAAGTGAAGGAAAGCCTGGAAAGCGAGATGCTGGTGCTGACCTTGGAGCCCGACGGACGGATTCAGTCGGTCAATCACAACTTTCTCGGCGAGATGCTCTACAAGAGCCAGGATCTGATCGGCCGCGCCATTGAAGACATCGTTCCGGCGCATGTGAAGGCTGACGATTTTCACCACCGTTTCAAGACTGCATTGACCCGTGGCGAACATTTCGCCGGGGCCGTGCGCCTGCTGCGCGGTAACGGCGAAGAGGCGTGGCTGCGCTCGATCGTGCAGCCGGTGCGCTCCTCGGACGGGCGGATCAAGCATTTCTCGATTTTCTCCAGTGACCTGACCCGCACCATCGAGGCTTCCCGTGAACACGAGAACCTGATCGGCGCGCTGGTGCGTTCGACTGCGGTGATCGAGTTCGACCTCAATGGCAACGTGCTCAACGCCAACGAGCGCTTTCTCAACGGCATGGGTTACAGCCTGGCGCAGATCAAGGGCAAACATCACCGGATCTTCTGCACGCCGGAGGAGTACAACAGCGCCGAGTATCAGAATTTCTGGCGTCGCCTGAACAATGGCGAGTTTGTCGCCGCGCGCTTCAAGCGGGTCGACAGCCACGGCCGTGTGGTCTGGCTGGAAGCGTCCTACAACCCGGTGCTCGATGCCAACAACAGACTGTACAAAGTGGTGAAGTTCGCCACCGTCATTACCGATCAGGTCAATCGCGAGCAGGCCGTTGCTGACGCGGCCAGCATCGCGTACAGCACCTCGCAGCAAACCGACAGCACCGCCCAGCGCGGCACCACGGTGGTGACTGAGGCGGTGAATGTGATGCGTGATCTGTCGCGCCACATGCAGGCCGCCGGCGAGGGCATCGAGGCACTGAACGAGCAGTCGCAGGTGATTGGCACCATCGTCAAGACCATCAGCGGCATTGCCGAGCAAACCAACCTGCTGGCGCTCAACGCGGCCATCGAAGCGGCCCGTGCCGGCGAGCAGGGCCGAGGTTTTGCGGTAGTGGCCGACGAAGTGCGCCAACTGGCTTCGCGCACCAGTCAGGCGACCGAAGAAATCGTCACCGTGGTGCGGCAGAACCAGGAAATGGCGCGCAACGCCGTAGCCCTGATGACTGACGGCAAACTGCAGGCCGAACAAGGCCTGGCGCTCGCGGCGGAAGCGGGCACGGTGATCGTCGAGATTCAGGATGGCGCGCAGAAAGTGGTGGACGCGGTCGGCCAGTTCGCCAACCAGCTTTCCAACTGACCTGCACGCCGGCCCCTGTAGGAGCTGTCGAGTGCAACGAGGCTGCGATCTTTTGCTTTTGCTTTCGCTTTGAATTGAAAAATCAAAATCAAAATCAAAATCAAGATCAAGATCAAAAGATCGCAGCGTTCCGCAGCTCCTACAGGTTTTCGGCGGCAGATCTTTCAGTGCTGGCGCTACAATCTGTTCCTTTTTCCCCGGAGCAGATCCCCATGAGCGTTTCCCACCGCCGCCCGGTGCCCCTGAACAAAGCCTACCGCCTGCTCAACCACGGACCGACCGTGCTGGTCAGCGCCGCGCATGACGGTCAGCGCAACATCATGGCCGCCGCGTGGGCGATGCCATTGGACTTCGAGCCGCCGAAAGTCGCGGTGGTCCTCGACAAGTCCACCTGGACCCGGCAGTTGCTCGAAGCCTCCGGCACTTTTGTGCTCAATGTGCCGTGCGTCAATCAGGCCGACATCGTGCAAACCGTCGGCAACACCTCGGGGCTGGAAATCAGCCAAAACCACGGCCAGGACAAATTTCAGGCGTACGCCCTGCAGACCTTTGCCGCTGAGCAAGTCGCTGCGCCGCTGCTCGAAGGCTGCGTCGCCTGGCTCGAATGCCGCCTGTTGCCCGAACCGCACAACCACCAGCAGTACGACCTGTTCCTTGCCGAAGTCATTGCTGCCCAAGCCGATGCGCGTGTATTCAGTGAAGGGCGTTGGCATTTCGACGGGCACGACGGCTTGCGCACGCTGCACCACGTGGCCGGCGGGCATTTCCTGGCCATTGGCGATGCACTGGACGGTAAAACTCTGGCGCTGTGAGTTTCGCCTGATGGAAAAGCTGCGATCTCTCGGGCTAAACCCGCTGCAAAAAGAAAAGGCTTACCTCGCGGTAAGCCTTTTCTTTTTGCGTCGTAATCTCAATCCCCCAACGCTTCCCCTTCACGCCGCGGATCCGCGCCACCTTCCAACGACGCCTTACCCTGCGCATCCTTGACCCGCACGATGGCCTGGGTGCCGCTGGTCATGTCGATTTCATTCACCACATGCCCTTTGTCTTTCAGCACCTGAATCAGTGCCGGGCTGAACTGGCCTTGTTCCAGTTCGGTCGGGCCGTTGCGGCTGCCGAAGTTGGGCAGGCTGATGGCGTTTTGCGAGTCGAGGTTCCAGTCGAGCAGGCCGACGGTGGTCTTGGCCACGTACTCGATGATCTGCGAGCCGCCAGGCGAGCCGACACTGGCGAGGAATTCGCCGCTGTTGCGATCGAAGATCAGGGTCGGCGCCATCGACGAGCGTGGGCGTTTGCCGGGTTCGACGCGGTTGGCGACTTTCTGCCCGTTCTCTTCGGCGATGAACGAGAAGTCGGTCAGCTGATTGTTGAGCAGAAAACCCTGGACCATCAGGTGCGAGCCGAACGCCGCTTCGATGGTGGTGGTCATCGACACCGCGCCGCCGAGGTCATCCACCGCGACGACTTGCGAGGTGGAGATGCGCAGCGGCGAGCGATCCGGCGCATAGGCGACTTGCACGCCCGGCGGGGTACCCGGTTTGGCGCTGCCCATGCTGCGTTCGCCGATCAGGCTGGCGCGGCTGGCCAGGTAGCCCGGGTCTACCAAGCCTTTGACCGGGACCGGCACGAAGTCGGTGTCGGCAACGTATTGCGCGCGGTCGGCGTAGGCCAGGCGTTCGGCTTCGGCGATCAGGTGCACGGCTTGCGGATCGGGTTCGATACCCGCCGGTTTAGTGGTTTTCAGCGGTTTGAGCGGTGTCAGCGACAGGCGCGGATCGCGGGTTTCCAGGGCTTGCAGGGTGCCGAGGATCTGCGCCACGGCGATCCCTCCCGACGACGGTGGCGGCATGCCGCAGACCTGCCAGCGTTTGTAATCGGTGCACAGCGGTGCGCGCTCTTTGGCCTGGTAACCTTGCAAATCTTTCAATGACAGGCTGCCGGGGTTGGCGTGGCCCTGCACCTTGGCGACGATTTCTTCGGCGATCGGTCCGGTGTACAGCGCGTCCGCACCTTCGTTGGCGATGCGCTTGAGCACGGCGGCCAGTGCCGGATTCTGCAGACGCGTGCCCACGGCTTTGACGCTGCCGTCGCGGTTGAGGAAGTACGCGGCCATGGCTGGTGATTTACGGATCACCGGGTCGGACTCCAGCAGCGAATGCAGGCGCGGAGAAATCGCAAAGCCCTGCTCGGCGAGTTTGATCGCCGGTTCGAACAGCGTGGCCCATGGCAGCCGACCGTGTTGCTTATGCGCCATTTCCAGTGCACGCAACACCCCCGGCGTACCGACCGAACGCCCGCCGATCTGTGCTTGCGGGAACGGCATCGGTTTACCGTCGGCCTGCAGGAAAAGCTTTTCGGTGGCGCCGGCCGGGGCGGTTTCGCGACCGTCGTAGGTGCGCACCTGTTTGCCATCCCACAGCACGATCATCGCGCCACCACCGATCCCGGACGATTGCGGCTCGACCAGGGTCAGCACCGCTTGCATGGCAATCGCCGCGTCGATCGCCGAGCCGCCCTTGCGCAGCATCTCGCGCCCGGCCTCGGCCGCCAGTGGGTTAGCCGCAGCGGCCATGTGCTTGCTGGCGTGACGGGTCTGCAGATCGGTGCGATAGCCGGAGGCGGCTTCCGGTGCCAGCGGCAAGGTCGAGGAGGGCGGGGCGTTGCACGCGGTGAGGGTCAGGGCGCTGACGATCAGGGTCAGGGCCGGCAGGCGAAAGCGGCTCAGGGGCTGGGCTGGAAACACGTGGTGCTCTCCGTCCGTGGGGTGAAGGTCTGACGGACTGTATCGACCGGTCGGTCGCGACGCAAACCGGTGCGCATTTTTGTCTTTCTTTTCAGGACGGATATTCGCTAGGGTCAACCTCAGTCGATTGACCGCACACGATCCCCTGTAGGAGCGAGCCTGCTCGCGATGGCGGTGGATCAGTCAGTATTGATATTGAATGGTATGGCGTCATCGCGAGCAGGCTCACTCCTACACTTACAAGCCATAAAAATCACAAGAGGCCGACATGCACAGCGAGTTTCCCACCGCGTCCAGTTACCGCGATCAACGCGAACAATTCCTGATCGCCGCCCACGCCGTCGGAGCGTCGCTCACCTCCTACGCGCATCCACGCTGCGGCCCCTTTGGCGAACCACTGAGTACCGACGTCGCCGTGCTCGGTAATCCGCTGGCCAAAAGGCGGCTGGTGGCACTCAGCGGCACGCACGGAGTCGAGGGCTATTACGGTTCCGATTGCCAGATCGACTGGTTGAAGCGCTTCGTGCCCGGTTCGTTGCCTGAGGATGTCGCCGTGGTGATGGTGCATCTGATCAATCCGTGGGGCACCGCGTGGCTGCGGCGGGTCAACGAAGACAACATCGACCTCAACCGCAATCACCTGGATTTCACCGGGCCTTTGCCAGACAACCGCGCCTACGCAGCCTTGCACGAGATTTACGCCTGCACTGATTTGCAGGGCCAGGAGCGTGCGCGGGCGGACGCTTTGCTCAATGCAAAGATTGCTGAACACGGCTGGCCGGCGGTGATGTCGATTGTCGAGGGCGGCCAGCACAGTCATCCCGACGGTCTGTTCTACGGCGGCCGCGCGCCGAGCTGGTCGAATCGCACGCTGCAGCAGATCATCGATGAACATCTGGCGGGCGCTGAAACCGTGATGTGCTTCGACCTGCACACCGGCGCCGGCGAGTACGGCCACCCGATGTTGCTGACCATCACCCAGGCGCCTTACCCGGCACTCGCGCAAGCTCAGGCGATTTATGGCCCGTGGCTTTACACGTTGCACACCGGCGCCTATACCTTGAGCGAAACCGGTGTCGCTGCAACCGCTACCGGGTACACCTCGCAGGCGCTGCTTGATGCTTTGCCGGGCGTGCGACTGATGCCGTTCGTGATCGAGTGCGGCACCTATCCGGGGCCGCAGGTGCATCGGCATTTACGCGATGACCATTGGTTGCATCTGCATGGTGATCCGCTTGGTGCGCAGGGGCGGGCGATCAAGTTGCAGCTGCTGGAGCAGTTTTATCCGGCGGATCCGGACTGGCGGGCAATGGTGGGGTTACGGACTCGGCAGATTTGGGCGAAAGGTCTGATGGCGTTGGCAGGCTGAAACCAGATGATCATTCGGGTGAGTATCCCATAGTCCGCTGCTCAAACCGGTAGGTGTCTGGTTCAGCAGAATTCGAATAATGCCGGTGGTAGAGGGGCACTCAGGGATTTTCCAAAGGAGCGGGAATGAAGCCTTGCTCTCTGAGCGACTTGATGACCCCCCGAATCAGATAGTTGTTGGAAAATCCAATCGTGTACTGCCTCGCTCCAGAGGTAAGCGGTAAGAGCATTCCCTGATCCACCAGTTTTTTGATCAAGTAGCTGCGTTGATTACTCGAATGTTTGGGGAGTACGGCTGCCACATCTGCAGATTTCACTATCTTCAGTTTAATTGCCGCAGAGAGCACCAGCTCCTCTGTCTCGGTGATCCATTCTCTATCCCGGGCAAAGGCGATAGCGGGGACGAGAATGCACTTGGTGAGATAAGAATAATTGGTAAGACGGTCGACCTTTTCAAGCTCATCGCGAATGCCTTGCAAGACATACGTACACCATTGCTCCAACCCTTCCTTTGTTCCCTTGTCAGCTGTTGCGAGCATTGAGTAATAGCGTTCTCGGTCGTTGCAGAACACGGCCGTAGGATTCAAGATGCGACCGCCCGTATTTACGTTGAAACCATATTTCATCAGTAACGCATAAGTGAGCAGTCTGACCACGCGGCCGTTGCCGTTACCGAACGGGTGTATCCAGCCAAATCTGTGGTGCGCCAGCGCGACCTTCATCAAGTCATATTTGGGGGGGTCCTTGCGGTTAACGAATTCGACGAGTTCCTCCATGTATGCCTGAATCTGGATGAAGTCGGGCGGCAGATGATCGGATTGTGAAATCCGCACGCCACCGCTGCGGTAAGCGCCTGGTGTTTTGTCGCCCTCGCGCTGGAGGTTGTTGACGGTCATCGCGTGTAACTCACGGATCGTACGCTCGGTCAGTTCTGCGCCCGGCGTCATGATCTGCTCGATGTAATCCATCGCATCCTCAATGTTGGCTACCTCACGAAGCTGGTCAGTTTCGTGGGCCTTTCCTTCCACTTTGCTCTCAATGTAGTCCGCCAGGGTTGTATGGTTGCCCTCAATGCGCGCAGAGCCGAGGCTTTCCAATGCATGGAATAAGGACTTGAGTTGGTGGAACACCTGTGCAGGTGTATCGCCTTCGAGCCTCAGACGACGCAGGTGCTCCAGTTCGCTCAAGACATCCACCAGCTCAGAGTCAAAAGAAGGGTTGAGCAGCGTCAGATCGTGATGGAAGAACTCGGCCATAATAATGATTATCTCAAGTAACGTTTTCTATTATCTTGAATTTTCTGTCGGGTTTTGCCGGATTTATTGGCTTAAAGCATGATCGTGAGGTTAGCATTATCTTGAATTTGATATTTGCTTATGTGAAAAAAACCGGAACGTAAACTGTAAGAAAGTCTGACTGACAAGGGGCTACGAGCCAATCGAAGGGGCTGGAGATTGACTTTTGGCAGGGGGGTTACCGGAGGCGGGGATTATTGCAGGCATAAAAAAACGGCCTACCTTTCGGTAAGCCGTTTTTAGTACTTGGTGGCTACACAGGGACTTGAACCCCGGACCCCAGCATTATGAATGCTATGCTCTAACCAACTGAGCTATGTAGCCAAGTGGCGCGCATTATTCCCCTGAAATGGAAAAGCGTCAAGCGTAAATTTAAAATATTTCTTCTTATTTTCAACCGCTTATCTCCCGGCGCGGAAAATCCGCGTCGGGCGGGGCGTTAACGCAGCTGAAATCTTGCCGTATTCGCGCTCAAGGCCTGGCTGCCCTGGCTCAACGTGTCCGCCGCCAGGTTCACCGCCCGTGCGCCTTCAAGCAGACGCACAGCCGCCTGATCGACCTGCTGGATGTTGCCGCTGACCTCATCGGCGGTGCTCGCCTGTTCCTCGACCGCCGTGGCGATCTGCGCCAGGGTATCGGTGACGCTTTGCACCGCCGTGGCGATCTCGCCCAAGCGCTCGCCCAGACCGGTAACGGCTTGGGCATCGGTCTGCGCCTGACCACACGCCGCTTCCATCAGGCTCACCGCCTCGTTGACCGTAGCGCGCAGGCTGTCGACCGTGCCGGCAATCTGCGCGGTTGACGACTGGGTGCGTTGCGACAGGCTGCGCACTTCATCGGCGACCACGGCAAACCCGCGACCTTGTTCGCCGGCGCGTGCCGCTTCGATCGCGGCGTTGAGCGCCAACAGGTTGGTCTGCTCGGCCACGCCGCGAATGGTGTCGACCACCAGTTGAATCTGCTGGCCTTGCTCGCTGACGCGCCCGAGTGCTGCGGCGGTCTCGTTCAGGCGTTGATTGAGCTGCTGGATGCTCGCCGTGGTGCGCTGGCTGTCGCGGCTGCTGTCAGCGGCGATGCGCCGGGTCTGCTGGGCGCTGCCGGAGGCCTGTTCGCAACTCTGCGCGACGCCTTGCGAGGTCGCGGCCAGTTGCGTCGCGGCAGCGGCGATCTGGCTGATCTGCAATTGCTGCGCTTCGACTTCGCTGAGCGCGCCGCTGGAGTGGTCGTTGAGGCTGCGTACGGCGTGGCTCAGTTGCGAGGTTTCGTGATCGACGCCGAGCATGCTGGTGCGCAGTTGCACCACCGCGACGTTGAGCGCATTGCTGATCGCTGCCAGCTCATCGCGCCCGGCCACCGGCACTTGCAGGCTCAGGTTGCCATCGCGCAGGGCTTCGGCGAGCAGGGTGATGCCGCTGGCGCTGCGGCGGATCGAGGCTTGCAGGCAGACGAACAGATACAGCGCCGCCAGCAGCAAGCAGCCGAACACCGCGGCGACCACGATGAATTGGCGAATCGCCGAGGCGTGATACGCATCCAGACGCTGATCCAGCGACAGCAGTGATTGCTGGCGCAGCGAAGCGAGATCAGCGAGCAGTGCATCGAGGCTGCGTTCGAAGTCTTCAGGTTTGAGCGTGATGCTGCCGCCGAACACGCCGTCATCCAGCACTTTCAGGCCGGCATCAAGACGCTTGAGGCTGTCGTGGTACTGGCCGGCCCAGCTTTGCAGATCGCTCGGCAAACGGGCTTCGAGCAGGCCGGCGGTTTTCACCAGTTGCTCGCGGGCATCGCCGATGCGGCTGCGCAAGTCGCGCAGTTGCAGGCGGCTCTGCAGGGTGAACTGACCCGAGACCACCGAAGCCTGACCGACGGCGGCGAGGCGGCCGACGCGCTCGATCAGGTCCGGTGCGTGCTGGGTGGAGATCTGGGTCAGCAAATAGGTTTCCAGCCAAGGGGCGAGGGTCAGGCGGTTGTCCATGACAATCTGCTCGCGCAACGCCTGCAGGGCAGTCAGGGCGTTGGTGAAGCGGTCGTAACCGTCCGGCCACCAACCGACGCCGCTGAGGCTTTTCGAATCCAGGCCACCGAGTGCGGTCTGCAGCGCTTGATAGCGGGCGAGGGTTTCGCCTTCGGCGCCTTCTTTGGTCAAGGCGTTACCCAGATCGCTGGTAGCTTGCACGAGCGCCGGTTGCACGGCGTCGAACGCGGCCATGGCGGCGAGGGTGGCCGGGGTTGGCTGGCGATTGGTTTCGGTGGCGCGCCAGCGCGCGGCGCGGTCACGCTGGGCGGCGAGCAGGTTGTCCAGCGCATCGAGGCTGAGCAATTGGCGCACACCGGCCCGTTCGCCGGAAATCAGGTTGAGCTTGTCGCGGTAGTCCTGGCCGATCATCAACAGGCTGCCGGCCAACGGCAGAATGAACAACAGAAACAACAGCTGGAATTTACGCGCGAATCCAAACCGCCCGAGCAATTTGATCCCCGGTGACAGGAAAGCCTGCATGCCTCATGACTCCTCTGGACACCACGCACCAATGGCGTGCATCGCGGTCGTGCAACCGGGACGTTGTGCCCTGCTAAAAGGCCTCGAAAGTTCACTCTCGCCCGCTCTGTAGGCCGGCTCTGTAGCGAAACTTCCCATTCTCGGTGGCCTTTGTAAGGCCGCCGCGTTCGAGGGGAGAAGCAAGGCAAGATTCAGACCATGGCGTTGCGCTATCAGTCATGCAGATGTTCCACGCCCGGTGTAGGAGCTGCCGCAGGCTGCGATCTTTTGATTTTGTTTTTAAAAGCCAGATCAAAAGATCGCAGCCTTCGGCAGCTCCTACAGTTGGGATCGGTCAGTTAGTTAGCTGGCTAAGGGGATGGCGCTGGCGCACCGAAAAATGGCACATTGGCGCACCTGCCTTCGTGCACCCATCTGCTGTCCGGAATTTCCATGGCTATCAGCAACCCTCAGACCGCCGCTGCTTCGGCATCCGCTGCTCCACAAAGCAGCCCACTGGTGATGCGTATCATCGGCGCCGTGGCGCTGGCGCATTTGATCAATGACCTGATTCAGTCGGTGCTGCCGTCGATCTATCCGATGCTCAAGGCCAACTACGGTTTGAGTTTTACCCAGGTCGGCCTGATCACCTTGACCTTCCAGTTGACTGCATCGCTGTTGCAACCGTGGGTCGGTTATCACACGGATCGCCATCCCAAGCCGTGGCTGTTACCGGCCGGTTCGATTTGCACGTTGGTCGGCATCGTAATGATGTCGGTGGTCGGCAGTTTTCCCCTGATTCTGCTGGCGGCGGCGCTGATTGGTATCGGTTCCTCGACCTTTCATCCCGAGGCGTCACGCATTGCACGGCTGGCCTCGGGCGGACGCTTCGGCCTGGCGCAATCGACCTTCCAGGTCGGCGGTAACGCCGGCTCGGCGTTTGGTCCGTTGCTGGCGGCGGCGATCATCATTCCATTCGGGCAGGGCAATGTGGCGTGGTTCGGGCTGTTTGCGGTTTTCGCGCTGTTCGTCCTGTACCGCATCAGCCGCTGGTACGCGCATCACCTCAACCTGTTCAAGCTCAAGGCCGGTCAGGCCGCGACGCACGGACTGTCGAAGGGCAGGGTGATCAGCGCACTGGTGGTGCTCGGGTTGCTGGTGTTCTCCAAGTATTTCTACATGGCCAGCCTCACCAGTTACTTCACGTTCTACCTGATCGAGAAGTTCGACCTGTCGGTGGCCAGTTCGCAGTTGCACCTGTTCCTGTTCCTAGGCGCGGTGGCGGCGGGGACGTTCTTCGGCGGGCCGATTGGCGACAAGATCGGGCGCAAGGCAGTGATCTGGTTCTCGATCCTCGGCGTGGCGCCGTTCACGCTGTTGATGCCTCATGTCGATCTGTTCTGGACCACCGTCCTCAGCGTGGTGATCGGCTTCATCCTCGCCTCGGCGTTCTCGGCGATTGTGGTTTATGCGCAGGAGCTGGTGCCGGGCAATGTCGGGATGATTGCCGGGGTGTTCTTCGGTTTGATGTTCGGTTTCGGCGGGATTGGTGCGGCGCTGCTCGGGCACCTGGCGGATGTGCACGGGATTGAGTATGTGTATTTCCTGTGTTCGTTCCTGCCGTTGTTCGGGGTGCTGGCGATTTTCCTGCCGCGCACCAAGAAGGCCTGACTCCACCCCTGTGGGAGCGGGCTTGCTCGCGAAGGCGGTGTATCAGCTACCTATGTACTGGCTGACACGACGCCTTCGCGAGCAAGCCCGCTCCCACAAGGGAATCGCGTTCAGGCATAAATCGCAGGCACAAAAAAGCCGCGTATCAAACGCGGCTTTTTCTTGGGCGTGTCGCTTACACGTTGAAGCGGAAGTGCATCACGTCGCCGTCTTTAACGATGTAATCCTTGCCTTCCAGGCGCCACTTACCGGCTTCCTTGGTACCGGCTTCGCCCTTGTACTGGATGAAGTCGTTGTAGGCGATGACTTCGGCGCGGATGAAGCCTTTCTCGAAGTCGGTGTGGATCACGCCGGCCGCTTGGGGTGCGGTGGCACCGACCTTGACGGTCCAGGCGCGGACTTCTTCGACACCGGCGGTGAAGTAGGTCTGCAGGTTGAGCATTTCGTAGCCGGCGCGGATCACGCGGTTCAGGCCAGGCTCTTCCAGGCCCAGGGCCTCGAGGAACATGTCCTTCTCTTCGCCGTCGTCGAGCTCGGCGATTTCCGCTTCGATCTTGTTGCAGACCGGGACCACCATCGCGCCTTCTTCTTCGGCGATGGCCTTGACCACGTCCAGGTGCGGGTTGTTCTCGAAACCGTCTTCAGCGACGTTGGCGATGTACATGACCGGCTTGGTAGTCAGCAGATGGAAGCCCTTGATGATCGCCTTTTCGTCGGCGCTCATGTTCTTCATCAGGCTGCGCGCTGGCTTGCCTTCGGTGAAGTGGGCGATCAGTTGCTCCAGCAGCGCCTTCTGCGCCACCGCTTCCTTGTCACCACCCTTGGCGTTGCGCGCGACTTTCTGCAGTTGCTTCTCGCAGCTGTCGAGGTCGGCGAAGATCAGTTCCAGATCGATGATCTCGATGTCGCGCTTCGGGTCGACGCTGTTGGAAACGTGGATCACGTTTTCGTCTTCGAAGCAGCGCACCACGTGAGCGATGGCGTCGGTTTCACGGATGTTGGCCAGGAACTTGTTGCCCAGACCTTCACCTTTCGAGGCGCCGGCCACCAGGCCTGCGATGTCGACGAATTCCATGGTGGTTGGCAGGATGCGCTTCGGGTTGACGATGGCCGCCAGAGCGTCCAGACGCGGGTCCGGCATCGGCACGATGCCGCTGTTCGGCTCGATGGTGCAGAAGGGGAAGTTCTCGGCCGCGATACCGGATTTGGTCAAAGCGTTGAACAGGGTGGACTTGCCGACGTTAGGCAGGCCGACGATGCCGCAATTGAATCCCATGGTGTTTCCCCTCGGAGTAGAGTCAGGCCTTCTGGCTGTGCAGGTTTTTCATCGCGCGGTTCCATTCACCGGCGAGGATATCCGGCAGCACGCCGAGGGCAAAGTCGATGCTGGCATCGAGTTTTTCCTGTTCGGCGCGTGGCGCACGACCCAGGACGAAATTTGAAACCATACTGGCGACGCCCGGGTGGCCGATGCCAAGCCGCAGGCGGTAGAACGTATTCTGATTGCCCAGTTGCGCGATGATGTCGCGCAACCCGTTGTGACCGCCATGGCCGCCGCCCTGCTTGAGCTTGGCAACGCCCGGAGGCAAGTCGAGTTCGTCATGCGCCACGAGGATTTCTTCAGGCTGGATGCGGAAGAAACCGGCGAGTGCCGCTACGGCCTGGCCGCTGCGGTTCATGTACGTGGTGGGAATCAGCAGACGAACATCCTGACCCTGATGCGAGTAGCGCCCGGTCAGGCCGAAATATTTGCGATCGGCCACCAGGTTCACACCTTGCGCGGCGGCGATACGCTCAACAAAAAGGGCCCCTGCGTTATGCCGGGTCTGTTCGTATTCAGCGCCTGGATTTCCCAGGCCAACGATCAGTTTGATGGCAGTCACGATAGGGGCCCTTCCTTTGGAGTTGTGGATAACATCGCCGTCTGTGTGTGCGGCGAAAGTGGACGAAAAACTTCATTTACTCAAGAGTAAACGCCGCGTTCTCGCCCGCTTTCTCGCTACGTTTCGTTCCGCGATGTTTCCTCAAGCTCCGGCAATACAGAGTGATTTACTCTGCAGCGCCTTCTTCAGCTTCTGGAGCAACGCGTGGAGCGTGTACGTTTGCAACAGCTTTGTCGTCACCGTGAGCCAGTGCAACGAACTCAACGCCTTTAGGGGCTTTGAGGTCGGACAGGTGAACGATTGCGCCGATTTCCAGAGCCGACAGGTCGACTTCGATGAACTCAGGCAGATCTTTCGGCAGGCAGGTCACTTCGATTTCGTTCAGAACGTGCGAGATCTCGCCGCCTTTCTTGACCGGAGCTTCTTCACCGACGAAGTGAACTGGCACGATAGCGGTCAGTTTCTGACCGGCTACAACGCGTACGAAGTCAGCGTGCAGCACGTGGCCTTTGGCTGGGTGACGTTGCAGAGCCTTGATGATGACGTTCTGCTTGGTGCCGCCAACGTTCAGTTCGATAACGTGGCTGTAGGCAGCATCGTTTTCGAGCAGTTTGGCAACTTCCTTGGCCAGCATGCTGATGGATTCAGGGGCTTTGTCGCCACCGTAAACAACAGCTGGAACCAGGGCGGCGAGACGACGCAGGCGGCGGCTCGCACCTTTCCCCAGGTCGGAACGCACTTCAGCATTCAGAGTAAATTCGTTCATTTTGTATCTCCAAAATAGCCATGACCGAGTGGCGTTTGCGACCAGCGCCGAACACGGTATGGGCAAAAAAGCCCCGCCCCGGCAGGAATGCCGGGGCGGGGCGCTTTTCGTCAACGAGACATTTCGAGAAGGGCAGGGCCCTTAACGGAACATCGCGCTGATCGATTCTTCATTGCTGATGCGGCGAACCGCTTCGGCAACAACCGGTGCGATATCCAGTTGACGGATACGTGCACAGGCTTGTGCTGCAGCGGACAGCGGGATGGTGTTGGTCACCACCAGCTCGTCCAGCACGGAATTTTCGATATTCTCGATGGCCCGACCCGACAGCACAGGGTGTGTGCAGTAGGCGAAGACCTTGGCTGCGCCATGCTCTTTCAGGGCCTTGGCCGCATGGCACAGAGTGCCGGCGGTATCGACCATGTCATCGACCAGAATGCAGGTACGCCCTTCGACATCACCGATGATATGCATCACTTCAGAGTGATTGGCTTTCTCACGGCGTTTGTCGATGATTCCGAGATCCACGCCCAGGGATTTGGCAACGGCCCGTGCACGCACGACGCCACCAATGTCCGGGGATACGATCATCAGGTTTTCGAAGCGCTGATCTTCAATGTCATCCACCAGAACCGGGGAGCCGTAGATGTTATCTACCGGAATATCGAAGAAGCCCTGAATCTGGTCAGCATGCAGATCAACCGTGAGAACACGGTCGATGCCGACTACGGTAAGCATGTCAGCGACGACTTTCGCGCTGATAGCCACACGTGCGGAACGCGGACGGCGATCCTGACGGGCATAACCAAAATAAGGAATAACAGCAGTGATACGAGTAGCCGAGGAGCGGCGGAAGGCATCAGCCATCACTACCAGTTCCATCAGGTTATCGTTGGTCGGAGCGCAAGTCGGCTGAATAATGAAAACGTCTTTACCGCGAACGTTTTCATTGATCTCGGCAGTAATTTCGCCGTCGGAGAATTTACCGACAGAGATGTCACCGAGAGGGATATGCAGCTGACGTACAACACGCCGAGCCAGATCGGGGTTAGCGTTCCCCGTAAAGACCATCATCTTGGACACGCGCAGTACCTAGAGGCTGAGGGTAACCTGGATGAGTATAGAAAATGGCAGGGGCGGCTGGATTCGAACCAACGCATGGCAGGATCAAAACCTGCTGCCTTACCGCTTGGCGACGCCCCTGTATCTGTTGCTTCAAGTGCCTGGCACCTGATTCCTTTAGAGCAGACTTTGCAGCTTGCGATGCAACATCGAAACGTTGCTTCCTTTTGCTACAAACCCTGAAAGGGTCTCTGTCAGAAGGGCCGAGACTTTATCAGCTTCAGCTTTGCTTGGGAAGCCCCCAAACACACAACTTCCAGTGCCGGTAAGTTTTGCTTCGGTAAATTTACCTAACAAATTCAATGCGTTACGTACTTCTGGATAACGCCTTGCAACTACCGGCAAGCAGTCATTTCGACTGTTTCCCTCGGGAACGGGGCGCACTTTAATGGGCGGCGTGTTACGTGTCAACAAAGGATCGGAAAAAATTTCTGCCGTACTTACAGAGACTTGCGGCACGAGCACCAGATACCACGGTTCTTCGGGGTCGACCGGGGTCAATTTCTCGCCCACGCCCTCGGCAAATGCCGCGTGACCACGGACGAAAACCGGGACATCGGCGCCGAGCGAAAGACCCAGTGCCGCCAGGCGATCTTCATCCCAGCCCAGTTGCCACAAATGATTGAGACCGAGCAGGGTCGTGGCCGCATTCGAGCTGCCACCGCCGATGCCGCCGCCCATGGGCAGGACTTTGTCGATCCAGATGTCGATGCCGAGCGTGCAGCCGGATTGTGCCTGGAGCATTTTTGCCGCACGTACGATCAGGTTGCTGTCATGCGGCACACCGGCGAACTCGGTGTGCAGGCGAATCACGCCGTCATCGCGCACGGCGAAGGTGATTTCGTCGCCGTAATCGACGAATTGAAACAGCGTCTGCAGCTCGTGATAGCCGTCTTCACGGCGACCGAGAATGTGCAGCATCAGGTTGAGCTTGGCCGGCGACGGCAGCGTCAGGCGTGGAGCACTCATGTTTATTGCCCCAGCTTGCGCGGCTGCCAGGTCTTGATCACCAGCGTCACGTCGAGATCGGTGCCATGCAGTTTGATCCGCTCCGGCAGCCAGTAACCGTTCTGCTCGGCGTAGCTGAGGTACTCGACCTTCCAGCCGTCCTGTTCCAGATTGGCCAGGCGACTGTTGTTATCGAGGGTCAGGCGGCTTTTGCTGCTGGGTGCCGGCAGACCACGCACCCACCAGGCCAGATTGGACACCGGCAGTTTCCAGCCGAGTTGTTCTTCGAGCAGCGCTTCCGGCGACTCGGCGTCATAACGGCCCTGATTGGCGACTTCCAGCGAGACCTTGCCCGGACGCCCGGTCAGACGCGCCGCACCGCGACCCAGCGGGCCGGACAGGCGGATGTCGTAGTAGTCCTGACGCTGCAGCCAGAACAGTGTGCCGCTGCCGGAATCTTTCGGCGCACGGATGCCGATCTTGCCGTCGATCTGCCAGCCATCGAGACCGGTCAGTTGCTGTTTGTTGGCAGCCCATTGAGCCGGACTGCCGTGGCCCTCGACCGATTCACGAGCGCCGAAACCCGCGCAACCGGCGAGCAGGGCGATGAAGCTGAAAACAATAACGTGGCGCAAAAACATGAGTTAGAGAGTCTCGGATCCGGTCAGGCGCTTGATGGTGCTGCGCAGGATGGTGCTGTCGGGCTGATCCTTGAGGAATTTGCCCCAGATTTGCTTGGCTTCACGCTGATTGCCCTTGGCCCACAAGACTTCGCCAAGGTGTGCGGCGACTTCGTGATCCGGGAAGCGATCGAGCGCCTGGCGCAGGTATTTCTCGGCGTCATCCAGATTGCCCATGCGGTAATTCACCCAGCCGAGACTGTCGAGTACCGCCGGATCTTCTGGATTGATCCGGTGCGCCTGTTCGATCAGGTCGCGTGCTTCTGCGTAGCGGGTCGTGCGGTCAGACAGGGTGTAACCCAAGGCGTTAAGCGCCATGGCGTTGTCCGGGTCACGCTTGATGATCAGGCGCAGGTCTTTTTCCATCTGCGCCAGGTCATTGCGTTTTTCCGCGAGCATGGCCCGGGTGTAAAGCAGATTCAGGTCGTCCGGGTATTGCAGCAGGGCTTGCTGCAAGACTTTCCAGGCCTTGTCGTCGTGTTTGTTGGCCGACAGGGTTTCGGATTCGATCAGGTACAACTGGATCGCGTAATCCGGTTGCGCGTCGCGTTCGGCCGCCAGTTTGCTTTGTGCTTCAGCGGTTTTGCCGTTGTTCATCAGGATATCGGCCTGACGCAATTGCGCTGGCAGATAGTCATTGCCCGGGCCGACTTGGGCGTATTCGATCAGCGCGCCCTGTGGATCGTTGCGCTCTTCGGCAATGCGACCGAGGTTCAGGTGTGCCGAATCAACGTGGCTTTCCCGCGCGATCAGGTCTTCCAGATAACCCTTGGCCTCGTCCCAGGCCTTGGCTTCCAGGCAGACCAGCGCCAACGAATAGCGCAGTTCATCGTCTTCCGGGTATTGCTGAACGAGGGTGGAGAATTCGACCTTGGCGTCGTCCATCCGGTCCTGTTCGACCAGGGTGCGCGCATACGTCAGGCGCAGGCGCTTGTCGTCCGGGTATTGCTTGATGCTTTTACGCAGCAGCGGCAGGGCTTCGTCGCCACGATTCAGGGCTTGCAGCAGACGGGCGCGCAGCAGGATCGGGGCGATTTCGCCATCTTCCGGCGGGTTGTCTTCGAGCAGGGTCAGTGCGGCTTTGTTGTCGCCGTCCTGTTGCAGCAGCAAGGCCTTGCCGAAAATCAGCTGGCTGTTTTTCGGGTGACGTTGCAGCAGCCGGTCGAAACTTTTCATCAGGCCGTTGCGGGTTTCCTGATCGGTGTCGGCGGCCGACAGCGCGAGGAAATCGAAATGGGTGTCGCCTTTGCCCTGCAGGACTTTCTCCATGTAGACCATGGAGTCGTCATAACGCCCGGCGCGGGCCAGTTGCACGGCCGCGGCGCGTTGCGCTTCGAGGTCATCCGGGGCATTTCTGGCCCAGATCAGTGCGGTGTCCAGCGCAGGCTGGTCGGCGCCCAGGTATTCGGCAATGCGGAACGCGCGCTCGGAAACGCCAGGATCCTGGGTGTTGATGGCCTGGGTCACGTAGTTGTCCAGGGCAATGTCAAAACGATTGCGCTGGCCGGCGAGTTCGGCACTCAACAGACTGAAAACGGTTTCCTCGCTGAACGAGCTGTAAACCTTGGGCTTTTCAGGCGCGGGCGTGGTGTCTTCGACCGGCGGGGTACCGTCCGGCGAAACGGGTGCCATGGCCTGGCAGCCGCTGAGGAAGACAAAAGCAAGGAGCAACGCGGAAGATCTATTCATATATAGAGAAGGACGACTAACCTGCGGTCGGATCATCATGACACAAGCCTTCGGCCAAACATAACCGCACAGGCAATTTACGCTGATCCCCAGTTCTGACGACCCCGTAGGAGCTGCCGCAGGCTGCGATCTTTGCTTCTGCTTTTCGAATCCAGAGCAAGATCAAAAGATCGCAGCCTGCGGCAGCTCCTACAAGAGCTCAATTGTGCCCATTATAGTGGCCGACCATTGGGACAATAGTCAGCGGTAGTTGTTCTGAATCTGACGAAGTAGGACAATTGCCGGCTTCACGTCACCATCAGCGACCTTGAATGGCCTTCCTTGCACTCGGTATCAACCACAAGACTGCTTCAGTAGACGTCCGCGAGCGCGTGGCCTTTACCCCTGAGCAGCTGGTGGAGGCCTTGCAGCAGCTCTGCCGACTCACCGACAGCCGCGAAGCTGCGATCCTCTCCACCTGCAATCGCAGCGAGCTTTATATCGAGCAAGATCAGCTGTCTGCCGATATCGTGCTGCGCTGGCTGGCCGATTATCACCATTTGAGCCTCGATGAGCTGCGCGCCAGTGCTTATGTGCACGAAGACGATGCGGCAGTTCGTCACATGATGCGTGTCGCCTCCGGGCTCGACTCGCTGGTGCTGGGCGAACCGCAGATTCTCGGCCAGATGAAATCGGCCTATGCCGTGGCCCGCGAGGCCGGCACCATCGGCCCGCTGCTGGGGCGCCTGTTTCAGGCGACGTTCAATGCCGCCAAGCAGGTGCGCACCGATACAGCCATCGGCGAAAACCCGGTATCCGTGGCGTTTGCTGCCGTCAGCCTGGCCAAGCAGATTTTCAGCGATCTGCAACGCAGCCAGGCGCTGCTGATCGGTGCCGGCGAGACCATCACCCTGGTCGCCCGCCATTTGCATGAACTGGGGGTCAAGCGCATCGTGGTTGCCAACCGTACGCTGGAACGCGCCAGCCTGTTGGCCGAGCAGTTCGGCGCGCACGCGGTGCTGCTTTCGGACATTCCGGCGGAGCTGGTGCGCAGCGATATCGTGATCAGCTCGACCGCCAGCCAGTTGCCGATCCTCGGCAAGGGCGCGGTCGAAAGCGCGCTGAAGCAGCGCAAGCACAAGCCGATCTTCATGGTCGATATCGCCGTGCCTCGGGATATCGAGCCGGAAGTCGGCGAACTCGACGACGTTTACCTCTACAGCGTCGATGATCTGCACGAAGTGGTCGCGGAAAACCTCAAGAGCCGGCAGGGCGCAGCCCAGGCGGCGGAAGAGATGGTCTCGGTCGGCGCCGACGATTTCATGGTGCGCCTGCGCGAACTGGCGGCGGTCGACGTGCTCAAGGCCTATCGTCAACAGAGCGAACGCCTGCGTGACGAGGAGCTGCAAAAAGCCCTGCGCATGCTGGCCAACGGCGGCAACGCTGAAGACGTGCTCGGCCAACTGGCTCGCGGCCTGACCAACAAACTGCTGCATGCACCGAGCGTGCAGTTGAAAAAGCTTTCTGCCGAAGGCCGCCTCGATGCGCTGGCCATGGCCCAGGAACTCTTTGCCCTCGAGGGCTCACCGGATAGTTTTTCGGATAAAAAACCGCAATGAAAGCGTCACTGCTCAATAAGCTGGATGTCCTCCAGGACCGTTTCGAAGAACTGACCGCGCTGCTCGGCGACGCAGAAGTCATTTCCGATCAGACCAGATTCCGCGCCTATTCCAAGGAATATGCCGAGCTGGAGCCGGTCGTGCAGGCCTACAAAAAGCTGCTCGGCGTGCAAAGCGATCTTGAAGGCGCGCAGGCACTGCTCAAGGACAGCGACCCGGACATGCGTGAAATGGCCGTGGAAGAAGTCCGTGAAGCCAAGGAATTGCTGATCACGCTGGAAGACGATCTGCAACGCATGTTGCTGCCCAAGGATCCGAACGACGGGCGCAACGTGTTCCTCGAAATCCGCGCCGGCACCGGTGGCGACGAGGCGGCGATTTTCTCCGGCGACCTGTTCCGCATGTACTCGCGTTACGCCGAGCGGCGTGGCTGGCGTGTGGAGATCCTCTCGGAAAACGAAGGCGAACACGGTGGCTATAAAGAAGTCATCGCGCGGATTGAAGGTGACAACGTTTACGGCAAGCTGAAATTCGAATCCGGCGCGCACCGCGTACAGCGTGTCCCCGCCACCGAATCCCAGGGCCGTATCCACACCTCGGCCTGCACCGTGGCGGTATTGCCCGAGCCGGACGAGCGCGAGGCCATCGAGATCAATCCGGCGGATTTGCGTGTCGACACCTACCGTTCCTCCGGGGCCGGTGGTCAGCACGTCAACACCACCGATTCGGCGATCCGCATCACCCACATACCGACCGGCACCGTGGTCGAGTGTCAGGAAGAACGTTCCCAGCACAAGAACCGGGCGCGGGCCATGGCGTGGCTGGCGGCCAAGCTCAACGATCAGCAGACCGCCGCCGCGGCCAACGCGATTGCCAGCGAGCGCAAATTGCTCGTGGGCTCGGGTGATCGCTCCGAGCGTATCCGCACCTACAACTACGCCCAGGGCCGGGTGACTGACCATCGCGTCAACCTGACGCTGTACTCGCTCGACGAAATTCTTGCCGGTGGCGTTGAAGCGGTGATCGAGCCGTTGCTGGCCGAGTATCAGGCTGACCAACTCGCCGCGATAGGTGAATAAATGACCATCATTGCCAGCCTGTTGCGCGCCGCCGAACTGCCGGATTCGCCCACCGCGCGCCTGGATGCCGAGTTGCTGCTCGCCGCCGCGCTGGGCAAGCCGCGCAGTTTTCTGCACACCTGGCCCGAGCGCATTGTGCCGAGCGAGGCGGTGCTGGTGTTCACCGAGTACCTGCAACGCCGTCGCAGTGGTGAACCGGTGGCCTATATTCTCGGTCAGCAGGGCTTCTGGAAGCTCGATCTGGAAGTGGCGCCGCACACCCTGATTCCGCGTCCGGACACCGAATTGCTGGTCGAGGCCGCCCTGGAGTTGCTGGCAGCAACCCCGGCCAAAGTCCTCGACCTCGGCACCGGCAGCGGCGCGATTGCCCTGGCGCTGGCCAGCGAACGCCCGGCGTGGCAGGTCACCGCCGTTGATCGCGTGCTGGAAGCCGTGGCCCTCGCCGAACGCAATCGTCAGCGCCTGAGCCTGAACAATGCCACGGTACTCAGCAGCCACTGGTTCAGCGCCCTCGAAGGTCAGCGCTTCAACCTGATCATCAGCAATCCGCCTTACATCGCTGCGACCGACCCGCATCTGGTCGAAGGCGATGTGCGCTTCGAACCGGCCAGTGCCTTGGTTGCCGGTGCCGATGGGCTCGACGATCTGCGCCTGATCGTCGCCCAGGCACCGGATCATCTTGAGGCGGATGGCTGGCTGATGCTTGAACACGGCTATGATCAGGCCGAAGCGGTGCGTGATCTGCTGCTCACCCGCGGTTTTGCAGAAGTCCACAGCCGTACCGATCTGGGCGGCCATCAACGGATCAGCCTGGGGCGCCTGCCGTGCTGAATGATCAGGAATTGCTGCGCTACAGCCGGCAGATTCTCCTGCAACACATTGACATCAATGGGCAACTGAAGCTCAAGGGCAGCCGCGTGCTGATCGTCGGCCTTGGTGGTCTCGGCGCGCCGGTGGCGCTGTACCTGGCGGCGGCCGGGGTCGGCGAGCTGCACCTGGCGGATTTCGACACGGTCGATCTGACCAACCTGCAGCGCCAGATCATCCATGACACCGATAGCGTCGGCATGAGCAAGGTCGACTCGGCGCTCAAACGCCTGGGCGCGATCAATCCCGAGATTCAACTGGTTGCCCATCGTCAGGCCCTGGACGAAGACTCGTTGGCCGCCGCCGTGTCTGCGGTGGATCTGGTGCTCGACTGTTCCGACAATTTCTCCACCCGCGAAGCGGTCAACGCCGCGTGTGTGGCGGCGCGCAAACCCTTGGTCAGCGGCGCGGCGATTCGTCTGGAAGCGCAGTTGTCGGTATTCGATCCGCGCCGCGCGGAAAGTCCGTGCTACCACTGCCTGTACGGGCATGGCAGCGAGGCCGAACTGACCTGCAGCGAAGCCGGGGTGGTCGGGCCGTTGGTGGGACTGGTCGGCAGTCTGCAAGCGCTGGAGGCGTTGAAGGTGCTGGTCGGTTTCGGTGAGCCATTGGTGGGCCGCTTGCTGCTGATCGACGCCTTGGGTTCGCGCTTCCGTGAGTTGCGCGTCAAGCGCGATCCGGCTTGCGCCGTCTGTGGTTCGCAGCATGCGTGAGGCACCGATCGCGGTGTTCGATTCCGGCGTCGGCGGCTTGTCGGTGCTGGCCGAGATCCAGCGTTTGCTGCCCCACGAGTCATTGCTGTATTTCGCCGATTGCGGGCATATCCCCTACGGTGAGAAAACCCCGGAGTTCATCCGCCAGCGCTGCAGCGTGATGGCGAATTTTTTCCGCGAGCAGGGCGCCAAGGCGTTGGTGATCGCCTGCAATACCGCCACGGTGGCCGCGGTTGCCGATCTGCGCCGGGACTTTGCGCAGTGGCCGATCGTGGGCATGGAGCCGGCGGTCAAACCCGCCGCTGCCGCGACCCGCAGCGGTGTGGTCGGCGTACTCGCCACCACCGGCACCTTGCAGAGCGCCAAATTCGCCGCGTTGCTTGATCGCTTCGCTACCGATGTCCGGGTCATCACTCAGCCATGCCCTGGTCTGGTCGAGCTGATTGAAAGCGGCGATCTGCACAGCGCCGAGTTGCGCGCGTTGCTTCAGCAGTATGTCGAGCCGCTGCTGGCCAGCGGTTGCGACACGATCATTCTGGGCTGCACCCACTATCCGTTTCTCAAGCCGCTGCTCAAGTCGATGATTCCCGAGAGCATCAGCCTGATCGACACTGGCGCGGCGGTCGCGCGGCAACTGCAACGGTTGCTGGCCGAGCGCGATCTGCTCGCCGAAGGTCCGAACCGCCCGGTCAAATTCTGGACCAGCGCTGACCCCGAGCCCTTTCGCAGGAACCTGCCGCTGCTGGGCCAGGTCGCTGGCGATGTAGAAAAATTCGACTTGTAAAAAAAATGTGAAATATCTACAAAGTCAGCTGAACTTCTGACCAGCCGCTGACTTCTATACCGCTGAGTCACCTAGAAAACCAAACGATCGTTCCGAAAAGGAAGTTTCAACGTGAAGCGACTATTCTGCTTGGCCGCGATTGCGGCTGCACTGATGGGGCAAAGTATTACCGCACAGGCCGCTGGCGTTGAGTTTGCCGTGGGGGCAACCAGCGACTCGACCATGACCTATCGCCTGGGCATGAATTTCGACTGGGATCAGAGCTGGCTGCAAAGTGATGTCGGTCGCGTGACCGGTTACTGGAGCGGCGCTTATACCTATTGGGAAGGCGACAAGACTTCCAGCAACAACAGCCTGTCGTTCTCGCCCGTGTTCGTTTACGAGTTTGCCGGTCAGTCGGTCAAGCCGTATGTGGAAGCCGGTATTGGTGTGGCAGCGTTTTCCAACACCAAGTATGAAAGCAACAACATCGGCGGTTCGTTCCAGTTCGAAGACCGTATCGGGTTTGGTCTGCGCTTTAATGGCGGACATGAAGTCGGTATCCGTGCGACGCACTACTCCAACGCCGGTTTGTCCAGCGACAACGACGGTGTAGAAAGCTACGCGCTGCATTACACGATGCCGCTGTAAGCCAGATCAAAAGATCGCAGCCTGCGGCAGCTCCTACAGGGGATTGAGTTCATCCTGCAGGAGCTGCCGCAGGCTGCGATCTTTTTGCTTCCAGTCAGCGATACGCCGTGGCAATCCCTTTCCGCTCTTCAATGCACTCCGGTGCACCCATCTCGAACTCGCGGCAGATCAGCGGACGTCTCTCGTAGATCGTGCACATCATGCTGTCGCGATCCAGTGCCGCACACCAGCCGTCGTCCAGGCGCAGCATGACTTCGCCGCCCCAATCATCGGTATCGATAAAGCGCTCAGGCACGCCAGTGTCGGTGATCAGCATCACTTCGAGCTGACAGCAGCAGGCGGCGCAGGTCGAGCAGGTGACCGCTGGTTCGTCGATTTGCTGGTGAGGAATGGTTTTCATGGCGGCAGTTTAAGGTACTGGCCGGTAACTGTGTGAAAGGCCTGACAGACGCTCAGTGGCTCAGGCGTCGGGCCATGTAATGCAACAGCGGAAACAGTAGCGACCACAGCACAGCGATGCCGATCAGCGTCGGCCATTCGCCGTAGGGAAATTGCACTCCGGCCAGGCGGCCGCCGCCGTAATACGACACGGCGCCGCCCACCGCACCCAGTACGCTGGCCAGCCACCACGGCCGGGCGCTCCATTGCAGGCAGTGGCGCAACGTGGTCGCGAGCAAGGCCCAGAGCAGCATCAGCCACAACGGAATCAGCGGCGCCGGGTCCTCGAAAGCAAACACCCCGGCAGCCCGCAACGCACTGTCCACCGCTGTACCGACAATCACCACGCTGAGGATCAGGCGGCCTTCCGCCGCCCAACTGCTGATCCAGCCCAGATGAATCACCAGCACCGCCAGCGCCAGCAGCAGCCACAGACTGTTGCCGCCGATCACACAGGCCAGCCAGCCGACCTGGAACAGCACCGCGTTGGCCAGTCGCTCAAGCATCGAAGCGCCCGAGCAGTGGTTCCGGCATCGCTGCCGGTTTGGCCAGCAGCAACTGCGCGGTGCCGATGGTGCGTTCGAGGAACCCGCCTTCGCAGTAGCACAGGTAGAACTCCCACAGCCGCAGGAAATAATCGTCGTAACCCAATTCACTCAAGCGCCCGTGAGCCCGACGAAAGTTTTCGTGCCACAGACGCAGGGTGCGTGCGTAGTGCAGGCCGAAATCCTCCATGTGCAGCAGGTTCATGTCAGTGTCGCGGCCGACGATTTCCAGCATCTTCTGCACGCAGGGCAGGGCGCCGCCGGGAAAGATGTAGCGCTGAATGAAATCGACACTGCGCCTGGCTTGCTCGTAGCGCTGTTCGCGGATGGTGATCGCCTGCAACAGCATCAAACCGTTGCTCTTGAGCAGGTGCGCGCATTGCTTGAAGTAAGTCGGCAGGAAGCGATGGCCGACCGCTTCGATCATCTCGATCGACACCAGTTTGTCGTACTCCCCGGTGAGATCGCGATAGTCCTTGAGCAGCAGCGTCACGCGATCCTGCAAGCCCAGCGCCTCGATACGTTGGGCGGTAAACGCGTATTGCTCCTTGGACAGGGTCGTAGTGGTGACATGGCAACCGTAATGCTGTGCGGCGTAAAGCGCCATGCTGCCCCAGCCGGTGCCGATTTCCAGCAGATGGTCCTCGGGCTTGAGGGCAAGCTTCTGGCAGATCCGTTCCAGCTTGTTCAGTTGCGCCTGTTCCAGAGTGTCCTCGGGGCTGAGGAACTGCGCTGCCGAATACATCATGGTCGGATCGAGAAACTGTTCGAACAGATCGTTGCCAAGGTCGTAGTGCGCGGCGATGTTTTTCTGCGAGCCCTTGCGCGTGTTGCGATTGAGCCAGTGCAGGCCTTGCACCACGGGCCGGCTCAGGCGCGCCAGACCACGCTCCATGGCGTCGAGCACGTCGAGGTTGCTGACGAACACGCGCACCACCGCCGTCAGATCCGGCGAACTCCAGTAACCATGGATAAAGGCTTCCCCGGCGCCAATCGAGCCGTTGCCCGCGACCATGCCCCAGACCGCTGCATCCTGCACATGGATTTCAGCCAACAGGTGACTGCCCGGCGTACCGAACATCAGGCGTTCGCCGTCCTCGACCACCAGCAATTGGCCGTTTTTCAGTTGGCTCAGTTGGCGCAAAACGCCGCGCCGCAGCAGCGAGCCGGTCAAACCGTTGGTGCTGAAGCGACTGACCGGCAAGCTAGAGGATTTCATGACGCTGCTCCTTGGGAGGCACAGTGGCGATTTGAAAGCTGCCGTCGGCAGCCTGGTGACTGAAAATCGGAGCTCGCTTGAATAACAAGCGCAGCGCCTGCCAATAGATCGCCAGACCGGTTTTCGCGGTCATCAACGGAAAATGCCGCAAGTAGCGATGCAGGCTGCGCCGGTCGAGCGGCTCGCGCTGCAGATTGAGCGTGGCGTCGAACAGTTTTTGCTCGCCTTGCCAGTCGGCCATGTGCACGCCCAAGGTTTGCGCCGGCGGACTGAAACTCATGCGGTACTCAAGGTCGCGCGGCAGGAACGGCGAGACATGAAAGGCCTTGGCCACCGCGAAATGCTGGTGAAAGTCCTGCAGATCGACCGGGGGGCGCGCTGGCAGCACGTAGTGATAACGCTCACGCCACGGGGTATTAGTCACTTCGCAGAGAATCGCCGCCAGGGTCCCGTCGGCCTCATGACAATAGAAGAAACTCACCGGATTGAACGCCAGACCCCAGCTGCGCGGTTGGGTCAACAGACACACCGGACCCTGCGGCGGGTAACCGAGGGCGACACCAACTTGCTGGCGCACCGCATCGCTCAGGCGCATGCCGCTGCCAGTGAAGGCCTTCAGGTAGTCGGTTTCGCGAAACGAAAACGGCGCAAGGCGGCTGCGGCTGGCGAGTTTCGACAACCCGAACACGGCGTCCTGCTCGGCCAGATCGAGGTACAACAGACCGATTCGGTAACGGAATTCATGGCGTCTGGGCGCAAAGCGTCGATGGCCGATCCAGCCACTGTACAGGGCGCTGTTCACAGACTTTCCCCGAACGCCGCCGCCACGCGCAACGCGCTGACCACACCGTCCTCGTGAAAGCCGTTGGCCCAATAAGCGCCGCAAAAGTGCGTGTGCTGCTCGCCGTCCAGTTCGGCCCAGCGGTTCTGCGCCGCTGCCGCCGCGAGGCTGAATTGCGGGTGGGCGTAGGTGTATTTGGCGAGTACTTTGAACGGGTTGATCGCCGCGCTCTGGTTGAGGCTGACGCAGAACGTGGTGTCGCTCTCGATGCCCTGCAGGATGTTCATGTCATAGGTGACGGCAGCGTGGGTGTGGCCGGCGCCATTCAAGCGGTAGTTCCAGCTGGCCCAGGCCAGTTTGCGCGAGGGCAGCAGGCGGGTATCGGTGTGCAATACCACTTCGTTATCGGCGTAGGGCAGAGCGCCGAGGATCGTTCGCTCTGCCTGGCTCGGAATGGCCAGCAGTTTCAGCGCCTGATCGCTGTGGCAGGCGAGCACGACTTTGTCGAAACGCTCGATTCCGGCCGGGCTGTGGATAACCACGCCGTGTTCGTCGCGGTCAATGCGGGTCACCGCGCAGTTAAGACGGATCCGGTCGCGGAACGATGCCGTCAGCGGCGCAACATAAGCGCTGGAGCCGCCTTCAATCACCTGCCATTGCGGGCGATCACTGACTGACAACAGGCCATGATTCTTGAAGAAGCGCACAAAGAACTGCAGCGGAAAATTGAGCATTTCGGCCATCGGCATCGACCAGATCGCCGAGCCCATGGGCACGATGTAATGCAGGATGAACCGTTCGCCGTAACCGCCGGCCTTGAGGTAATCGTCAAGCGTGGTGTCGGCGGCGATACGCAGTTCGGCGAGGTCGCGCTGCGCCTCTTTGTTGAAGCGCAGAATGTCGCGCAACATGCCCCAGAAGCCCGGCGATAACAGATTGCTGCGTTGCGCGAACAGGCTGTTGAGGTTATTGCCGTTGTATTCCAGGCCGGTATCCGGATCGGTCACCGAAAAGCTCATCTCGGTGGGTTTGAACGACACGCCGAGCTGGCCCAGCAAACGGGTGAAGTTAGGGTAGGTCCAGTCGTTGAACACGATGAAACCGGTGTCGACCTGATAGGGGCGACCCTCGACGGTTACCTCTACGGTATGCGTATGGCCACCGATCCAATCGCTGGCCTCGAACACCGTGATGTCGTGTCGACGGTTGAGCAGATAGGCGCTGGTCAGGCCCGCAATGCCACTGCCGATGATCGCGATTTTCACAGGGGATCACGCAACGGTGGATTGCTGCGCACCATGCGCTTGCCGATCGCCAGTTGCAGGTTGGCCGGCAGCTTCGACAACGGCCACAGCGCCGCCATGAACAGCGCCGGGAACGCGATTTCCAGCGGCCGATCCTTGAGTTTGGCGAAGATGTGTCGCGCAGCTTTGTCCACAGGCCAGCTCAGCGGCATCGGAAAATCGTTCTTTGCCGTCAGCGGTGTTTCGACAAAACCGGGGCTGATCACTGTGACTTCGATGCCTTCATCAGCCAGATCGATGCGCAGCGATTCAAACAGGTAACGCAGGCCGGCCTTCGATGCGCCATAGGCTTCGGCCCGTGGCAGTGGCAGGTAGGTAACGGAGCTGGCCATCCCCACCAGATGCGGCGCGGTGCCTTTGCGCAGCAGCGGCAGGGCGGCTTCGATGCAATAGCTGCTGGCGAGCAGATTGGTGCGCACTACGTGTTCGATTATAGAGGCGTCGAATTGGCGGGCGTCGACGTACTCGCAGGTGCCGGCGTTGAGGATCACCGTATCGAGCGAACCCCAGTCTTCTGCGATCTGTTGGCCAATTTCACGCACGGTCTGGCTGTCGGTCAAATCCCCAGGGACCACCAGCACTTGCCCCGGATAGCGTTGCGACAGTACTTTGAGCGGTGCCACCTGCCGCGAGCTGACCGCCAGGTGCGCGCCGCTTTTGAGAATATCTTCGGCCAGCGCGGCACCGATGCCACTGCTGGCACCGGTCAGCCAATACCGCCGTGGAGCTGTAAGACTCATCCCAATCTCCTTTTCAGCCAGGCAATCATCCGGCCCAATACGGGTACATGTTCATAAAGCAGGGCCCCGGCATCGAAGTAATCCCGGTGGCGATACACCTTGTCGCGCCACAGCAGGTGCGAGCACCCGGCCACGCGAATCAGTTGGCCATCCGCCAGGCGCGGGTGGCGGTAACTCATGACCCAGCGCAGGTAACCTTCACCGTCGCGGACCTGATCGAAACCGTGGAAGTCGAAGCGCAGCCCGCTGACGTTGGCGTACAGTTCGCTGAAGTAATGCCGCAGTTGCGCCAGGCCCTGCACTTCATGCAGCGGGTCGGTGAAATGAATGTCATCGCTGTACAGCTCACCCAGCCGCTGCAGGTTGTCTTTGTCCAACTCGGCAAACTGGCGGGCGAAGCGGCGCAGGAATTCACTCATGGCTGGCTCCTGTGGACGCGCGCGTGGGCAGGTTCTTGAAGGCTGCCAGCGCGCGCTCCCGTGAGGCGCTGAGGTTGACGATCGGCGACGGATAATCCGCAATGCCGAACAGCCCGCCAGCCGCGGCGGGGTTGTGCACGTCCTTCTTGTTCAGCCCGGCCAGTTCAGGCAGCCAGTGCTTGATGAACAGGCCTTCACTGTCGAATTTTTCCGACTGGCTCAACGGGTTGAAGATGCGGAAGTACGGTGCCGAATCAGTGCCGGTCGAAGAGCTCCATTGCCAGCCGCCGTTGTTCGCCGCCAGATCACCGTCGATCAGGTGACGCATGAAAAACCGTTCGCCTTCACGCCAGTCGATCAGCAGGTTTTTGGTCAGAAACATCGCCACCACCATTCGCAGGCGGTTGTGCATCCAGCCGGTTTCCAGCAGTTGGCGCATGGCCGCGTCGATGATCGGCAAACCGGTGCGCGCCTCTTGCCACGCCGCCAGGTCCTCGGGGGCGTTGCGCCAGGCCAGGGCTTCGGTTTCCGGGCGGAATGCGCGGTGCCGCGAGACGCGCGGATAGCCGACCAGAATGTGTTTGTAGAACTCGCGCCACAGCAGCTCGTTGATCCAGGTCACCGCACCGACGCTGCCGCTGTCGAATTCGCCTTGATTGCTTTGCAGCGCGGCGTGCAGGCATTGGCGCGGCGATACCACCCCGGCGGCCAGATAGGCGGAAAGTTGACTGGTGCCGGGCTTGGCCGGGAAGTCGCGCTCGCTCTGGTAGTAATCGATCTGCGCGTCAGCGAAGGTGTCGAGCCGCTGCCGGGCGTGTTGCTCACCGGCCGGCCACAGGGCGCGCAGCGATTCGCTCGGCGTCGCAAAACCCTTTACCGATTCAGGCACCGGATCGCTGTCGATGTCGAGCCTGGCCTGTTTGCCCGGGGTCTTGACCAAGGCTGGTATCGAGCGGTGCAGACGCTCGTAACAGACCTTGCGAAACTGGCTGTACACCTGGAAATAACTCTCGGTCTTGGTCAGTACCGTGCCGGGTTTGAAGAACAGTTGATCCAGGTAGCTGTGAAACTCGATGCCTTTGTCCTTCAGACTCAAAGCCACTGCCGCGTCGCGCCGGCTCTCGTGAATGCCGTACTCCTCGTTGACATGCACCGCCCGGATATTCAGTTGCAGGCACAGTTCGAGCAACACCGCCGGCGCTTGATCCCAGTGATCAGCCGTGCGAATCAGCAGCGGGATGTTGAGCTTGCCGAGGCCGATACTCAGCTCCCGCAGATTGCGCAGCCAGAAATCGACCTTGCACGCGGCGTCGTCATGTTCCAGCCATTGCCGGGGACTCAGCAGATACACGGCAACTGTCGGGCCGCGCTGCGCAGCGGCGGCGAGGGCGGTGTTGTCGTGTTGGCGCAGGTCGCTGCGCAGCCAGATCAATTGCATGGCGGCGTCCATTAAATCAGCCTGCGCTGAACGAGTGCCTGATGGGCCGCGAGCGGGTCGGTAGCCAGGAACAGATCTGCGATTTCATCGGTTTTAACGGACAACTCAGTCTGGTGAATGCTGACCGCGGGTCCGACCAGCATTTTCGGCGCACTTACGCCATTCAGCAGTTTCGGCAACTGGCCCGGGTTCATGGCTTTGCTGGAATACAGCAGTACGCCACGTGCCTGCAGGTGTTCGACGGCCAGCGCCAGTTCTCCGGCCGGTAGCGGCCAGTCGAAGACTTGCACCGGGCAATCCGAACTGCTGATCAGCCACGCGCACAGCCACAGATGCGGCTCCAGTGCCAGGTCGGAGTGATTGATCAACAGCAGCGGCGCCGCATGCAACTGCCGATTGTTATGGTAGATGCGTGCACCGAATTTGCTGCGCAACCAGGAATAAAAGAACACCTGCTCCATCTGCGCACCGAACTGGCCCTGCCAGCGCTGCTCGAGTTCGCTCAGCAATGGCAGCAGCAATTGCTCACACAGTGTTCGCGGCGGGTACAGGGCCATGGCCTGATTAATGCTGTCGTCGAGGGCGCGCTCGTCGAGTTGGGTGACGGCGTTGAGCAACACCTGACGCAGGCGCTGCCAGTCATTTTCCACCGATTCGGTGAAGGCTTGCGGCGTTTCAAGCAACGGCTTGACCTGACTGACCGCCACCCCACGGTTGAGCCAGGTGAGGATGGTCAGGATGCGCTGCACGTGTTCGCTGGAGTACAGCCGATGGCCCTTGGGCGTGCGTTGCGGCACGATCAAGCCGTAGCGGCGCTCCCAGGCGCGCAGGGTAATGGCGTTGACGCCGGTCTGGCGCGCGACTTCGCGGATGGGCAGCCAGCCCTCATCAAGGGCTTTCTTGAAGTCGGCACCGAGGTCTTCCCGGGCGCTGCTGTCGAGTGTGTCGTTCATTAAATGGCGTTTCGCAGGCTGAGGTTTTCCGGATGCGGCTGCAGGTAAACCTGTTGCGCAATATAGGGATCCGGGTGTTGGCGAAAATGATGCTTGAGCAGCGTCAGCGGCACCACCAGCGGCACGATGCCGTGCCGGTACTGGCCGATCACATGCTGCATTTCCTGTTTGTCTTCCGAGCTGATGGCTTGTTTCAGGTAGCCGCTGATGTGCAGCAGGACATTGCTGTGGGTACGCCGGGTGGCGCATTTTTTAAGGGCGGCCATCAGCTCGCTGAAGTAGCGCGGCCCCAGTTCGACCGGATCGGTCTTGCCCATGTTGCCCAGCAGATTGCCCAGTGCCTTGTACTGCACCGGGTTGTGCGCCATCAGCAGGTATTTGTAGCGCGAGTGGAAATCGGTGAGCGCGCGACGGCTCAGGCCTTGTTCGAGCACCTGTTGCCATTCGCTGTAGGCGAGCACGCGAGTGATGAAGTTTTCCCGCAGCACCGGATCGTTCAGGCGCCCGGCTTCTTCCACTGGCAAATCCGGGTGCTGTGCACAGAACGCCTGCGCGTAGATGCCACGCCCGCCGCCGTTCACCGGCGCGCCGTTGGCGTGATAGACCTTGACCCGTTCCAGACCGCAGGAAGGCGATTGCTGCATGAAGATGTAGCCGCAGATGTCGGTCAGTTCTGCGGCCATTTTCTCGCCATAGGCGGCTAACGGCTGTGTGACGTTGATCGCCGGGTTGACTGTGCCCACCGCCTCAGGCTGGTCCGGATCGCCGACCAGGCGGATCGGCTCGCGGGGAATCCCCATGCCGATGGCGACTTCAGGGCACAGCGGGACGAACTCGAAATGTTCGGCCAGGGTGCGACTGCACAGCCGCGATTCCTTGTGCCCACCGTTGAAGCGCACTTCAGCACCCATCAGGCAGGCGCTGATGGCGATTTTTGGCCGGGATGCAGAAAAGTCGGACATGCACACCTCGAATCTATTCCTGTACAGGATGTTATTCCTGTACAGCTTTCCCTCAGCATAGATTCCTGCGTGTACAAGTCAAATGTTTTGTATAGGTTTTTGCGAAGCTGCCCCCACTTTCACGGGCAGGGTGATTATTTCCAGCCCAGCAGCCAGTGATCATTATTTTTCAGCGTTTGCCAATCGAAGCGTTCAGCGCGTTTGGTCAGCACTGCCTGCAACTCGACCTGCAGCACCGTCCCTTCCTCGTCGCGGAACAATTCGGTGACCAGAAAATGCTTTTCGCGGTGTTGCGGCCGTGCTGCTGTCCACTTCGACAGCAGCAGTTTTTGCGGATTGATGCGGTTCATTGCAAATGCTCGTGCAAGCGCCGTGCAGCTTCCTGACCGCTGAGCCAGGCACCTTCGACCCGTCCTGACAGGCACCAGTCTCCGCAGGCGTACAAGCCCAGATCAGCATCGGCCAGCATACCCCATTCATGACCGGTCGCCGGGCGGGCGTAGAGCCAGCGGTGGGCGAGGCTGAAAGTCGGCGCCGGCATGGCACTGTGCAGCAGTTCGGCGAACGCGCCGTGCAATTGCTCGATCACCGCTTCTTTGGGCAGGTCGATATGCTGCCGGCTCCAGGCGCTGCTGGCGTGCAGCACCCAGGTGTCGCAGGTGCTGTCGCGTCCTGGTTTGCTGCGGTTGCGCGCCAGCCAGTCGAGCGGGCTGTCCTGCACAAAGCAGCCTTCGATCGGTGTATCCAGCGGCTTGTCGAAGGCGAGGGCGACGGCCCAGGTCGGGTCCATCTTCACCCCGGCGGCGGCACTCGCAAGTTTCGGTGCAGCAGCCAGCAATGCGGTGGCTTGCGGTGCCGGGGTGGCGATCACCACGTGGCTGAAAGGACCATGGGTAAAGCCCTCCGCGTCCTGCAGATGCCAGTGTTGTTCACCACGAAAGACTTCGGTGATGCGGCAGGCGAAGTGCACTTCCAGGCCGTCGAGCAAACCGCGAGTGATGGCGCTCATGCGCGGCGTGCCGACCCAGCGGGTCTGTTCGTCCGGCGACAGGTTCAATTGTCCGCCCTGCCAGGTGTAGAGCTGCGGGTTCCACTGCGCGACCCAGCCGTTGGCATGCCAGCGCTGAACCTCGGTGGCGAAGCGTCGATCACGCGCCGTGAAATATTGCGCGCCCATGTCCAGAGAACCGGCGTCGCTGCGTTTGCTCGCCATGCGCCCGCCACTGCCGCGGCTTTTGTCGAAGAGCTGGACGCTATGCCCGGCGTCGGTGAGCGCCTGGGCGGCGGAGAGTCCGGCGATGCCGGTGCCGATGATTGCGATAGGTACAGTCATAGGGGCCTCGTTTACCTTTCTGTACAGACTACGCCGTGATTGAAACCTGTACAATTTTGTTTTTTGGTATAACTTCTAGCGTTCTCGATCTGACAGCTTGGCCTATGGTTAAACAATAGAGCCTGCCCGATGGAAAAGATCCCTGCTTATAAAAATAGACTAGTGATCCGGGTAAAACGCCACGCGAGGAAGATGTGATGCGCATATTGCTGACCGGCGGTACTGGTTTGATAGGACGTCAGCTCTGCCGACACTGGTCAGGGCAGGGGCATCAGTTGACGGTGTGGAGCCGGCGTCCGGAAAAAGTTGCGCAAATCTGTGGAGCACAGGTGCGCGGCATTGCGCGTCTGGAGGATTTGGGTGACGAGCCACTGGACGCGATCATCAATCTGGCCGGGGCGCCGATTGCCGATCGGCCGTGGACACATCGGCGCAAGGCGCTGTTGTGGAGCAGCCGCATTACCCTGACCGAAACCCTGCTGGCGTGGCTTGAAACCCGTGAGCAGAAGCCGGCGCTGCTGATCTCCGGCTCGGCGGTTGGCTGGTACGGCGACGGCGGTGAGCGCGAGCTGAGCGAAGATTCGCCGCCGGTGATCGATGATTTCGCCAGCCAGTTGTGCATCGCCTGGGAAGAGACGGCACAGCGCGCCGAGGCGCAAGGCATCCGCGTGGTGCTGGTGCGCACCGGGCTGGTGTTGTCGGCCGAGGGCGGCTTTTTGTCGCGCCTGCTGCTGCCATTCAAGCTCGGTTTGGGCGGGCCTCTGGGCAATGGTCGGCAGTGGATGCCGTGGATTCATATCAACGATCAAATCGCCCTGATTGATTTTCTTCTGCACCGCAATCAGGCGAGCGGTCCTTATAATGCCTGCGCGCCGAAACCGGTGCGCAATCGCGAATTTGCCAAGACGCTGGGCAGCGTGCTGCACCGCCCGGCGTTCATGCCGATGCCGGCGCTGGCGCTGAAAGTCGGCCTCGGTGAGATGTCTCTGTTGTTGCTGGGTGGCCAGAAGGCCGTGCCGGCACGCTTGCTGGAAGCGGGTTTCACTTTCCAGTTCACGGAATTACGCGCGGCTCTGGATGATCTTTCCAGCCGCCTCTGAAATAGGACGTTGCATGACCGATCACGCCTTGCTTCTGGTCAACCTGGGTTCCCCGGCCTCCACCTCGGTGGCCGATGTGCGCAGCTACCTCAATCAATTTCTGATGGACCCGTACGTGATCGACCTGCCGTGGCCGCTGCGGCGCCTGCTGGTGTCGCTGATCCTGATCAAGCGCCCCGAGCAGTCGGCCCATGCCTACGCCTCGATCTGGTGGGAGGAGGGCTCGCCACTGGTGGTGCTCAGCCGCCGTCTGCAACAGCAGGTCACCGCGCAATGGAGCCACGGCCCGGTGGAACTGGCGATGCGTTATGGCGAGCCTTCGATTCAGACCCGGTTGTTGCAACTGACCGCCGCCGGGCACAAGCGCATTACCCTCGCGCCGCTGTATCCACAGTTCGCCGACAGCACCACCACCACGGTGATCGAAGAAGCCCGGCGGGTGATTCGCGAGAACAAACTCGATGTGCAGCTCTCGGTGCTGCAACCGTTTTACGACCAGCCGGAATACCTCGACGCCTTGGTCGCCAGTGCGCAAGCGCATTTGCAGCAGGATTACGATCACCTGCTGCTGAGCTTTCATGGCTTGCCCGAGCGGCATCTGACCAAACTCGACCCGACCGGCAATCATTGCCTGAAGAATCAGGACTGCTGCAAGAACGCTTCGCCGGCAGTTCTCGCCACCTGCTACCGCGCCCAGTGCCTGCGCACCGCGGCCGAGTTCGCCAGGCGTGCGGGGATTGCCGATGGCAAGTGGTCGGTGTCGTTTCAGTCGCGTCTGGGGCGAGCCAAGTGGATCGAGCCTTACACCGAAGCGCGGCTGGATGAACTGGCGAAAAGCGGGGTAAAAAAGATTCTGGTGATGTGCCCGGCGTTTGTCGCCGATTGCATCGAGACCCTGGAAGAGATCGGTGATCGCGGCAGGGAGCAGTTCCGCGAAGCGGGGGGCGAGGAGTTGGTGCTGGTGCCGTGCCTGAATGATGACCCGCAATGGGCCAGGGCGTTGGCAACACTTTGTGAACGGGCGCCACTGGCCCTCTAGTATGAGCCAAAAGCTTCGTCGGAACGCCGCCCGGAGCAAGCCCGCTCCCACATTTGATTGCATTTCAATGTGGGAGCGGGCTTGCTCGCGAAGGCTGACTGTCAGGCTATGCAGATCTGAAGGGTTAGATCAGCGGTTCATCCGCCTTCTTGTGCTTCCAGCTGTCATTGCCCGGCAGGATCAGGTTCAGCGCAATCGCCACCACCGCGCACAGCGCGATGCCTTTGAGGCCGAAGTCGTCCGGACCGGTGCCGGTGCCGACCAGCACACCGCCGATCCCGAACACCAGGGTTACCGAGACGATCACCAGATTGCGCGCTTCGCCCAGATCGATCTTGTGACGGATCAGGGTGTTCATCCCTACCGCCGCGATCGAACCGAACAACAGGCACAGAATCCCGCCCATCACCGGCACCGGAATACTTTGCAGCAGCGCGCCGAACTTGCCGATGAACGCCAGGGTGATGGCGAAGATCGCCGCCCAGGTCATGATTTTCGGGTTGTAGTTCTTGGTCAGCATCACCGCGCCGGTCACTTCGGCGTAGGTGGTGTTCGGCGGCCCGCCGAACAGACCGGCAGCGGTGGTGGCGATGCCGTCACCGAGCAGGGTGCGATGCAGGCCCGGCTTCTTCAGATAGTCACGGCCGGTCACGCTACCCACGGCAATCACCCCGCCGATGTGTTCAATGGCCGGGGCCAGGGCCACGGGCACGATGAACAGGATCGCCTGCCAGTTGAACTCCGGCGCGGTGAAATGCGGCAGCGCAAACCAGGGCGCGGCGGCAATCTTCGCGGTATCGACCACGCCGAAATAGAACGACATGGCAAAGCCGACCAGCACGCCGGAAATGATCGGCACCAGGCGGAAGATGCCCTTGCCGAATACCGCCACGATCAACGTGGTCAGCAGCGCCGGCATCGAGATCATCATCGCGGTCTGGTAATGAATCAGCTCCGAACCGTCGCCAGCCTTGCCCATCGCCATGTTCGCGGCAATCGGCGCCATGGCCAGACCGATGGAAATGATCACCGGACCAATCACCACCGGTGGCAGCAGACGGTCGATGAACCCGGTGCCTTTGATCTTCACGGCGAGGCCGAGGAAGGTGTAGACGAAGCCGGCCGCCATCACACCGCCCATGGTCGCGGCGAGGCCGAACTGGCCCTTGGCGAGAATGATCGGGGTGATGAAGGCAAAGCTCGACGCGAGGAACACCGGCACCTGACGCCCGGTGACGATCTGGAACAGAATCGTCCCCAGACCCGCGGTAAACAGCGCCACATTCGGGTCAAGGCCGGTAATCAGCGGCATCAGCACCAACGCGCCGAACGCCACGAACAGCATCTGGGCGCCGGACAGCACCGTGCGCCAGAGCGGATCGTTGAACTCTTGCTGCATGCTTACGCGTCCTTCTGCTTGGTGCCGAAGATCTTGTCACCGGCATCGCCAAGCCCTGGGATGATGTAACCGTGTTCGTTCAGACGTTCATCGATGGAAGCGGTGTAGATGGTCACGTCCGGGTGAGCCTTTTCTACCGCCGCAATGCCTTCCGGCGCGGCGACCAGCACCATGGCGCGGATGTCCTTGCAACCGGCTTTCTTCAGCAGGTCGATGGTCGCGACCATGGAGCTGCCGGTGGCGAGCATCGGGTCGATGATCATCGCCAGACGTTCGTCGATTTCCGGAACCAGTTTTTCCAGATAAGTGTGGGCTTGCAGGGTTTCTTCGTTGCGGGCCACACCCACAGCGGAAACCTTGGCACCGGGGATCAGGCTCAGCACGCCTTCGAGCATGCCGATACCGGCGCGCAGGATCGGCACCACGGTGATCTTCTTGCCGGCAATTTTCTCCACCGACACGGTGCCGCACCAGCCTGCAATATCGTAGGACTCCAGCGGCAAATCCTTGGTAGCTTCATAGGTCAACAGGGCGCCGACTTCCTGAGCGAGCTCACGGAAATTCTTGGTGCTGATGTCAGCGCGGCGCATCAGGCCGAGTTTATGGCGGATCAGCGGATGGCGGATCTCGAGAATGGGCATGGAAAACTCCGGCGGCGGGCAAAAAAACCGGCCTAGATTAATCTATCCGAGGGTGATGTCCTATAGGACATTCAGTACGTTAGTCCACAAATGCTTGATTCGGCCGTGCGGGATGCGTACCTTTGCCCGCTTTTCCGAAAACATCCCCCTGGAGAGCGCCATGTCCGCTGATCTCGAGCATATCCGTCAAATCATGCGAGAGGCTGACTGCCTGTACACCGAATCTGAGGTCGAGGCCGCCATCGCCCGCGTCGGTGCACAAATCAACGAACAACTGGCCGACAGCAATCCGGTGGTGTTCTGCGTGATGAACGGCGGGCTGATTTTCTCCGGCAAACTGCTGACCCATCTGCAGTTCCCGCTGGAAGCGTCCTACCTGCACGCCACCCGTTATCGCAACGAAACCAGCGGCGGCGACCTGTTCTGGAAAGCCAAGCCGGAAGTCTCGTTCATCGACCGCGACGTGCTGATCATCGACGACATCCTCGACGAAGGTCACACCCTGGGCGCGATCATCGACTTCTGCAAACACGCCGGCGCGCGCAAGGTGCACACCGCCGTACTGATCGACAAGGACCACGACCGCAAGGCGCGTCCTGATCTGAAAGCAGACTTCGTCGGCCTGCCGTGCATCGACCGTTACATCTTCGGTTACGGCATGGACTATAAAGGCTACTGGCGCAACGCCAACGGAATCTTTGCCGTTAAAGGAATGTAATCAATGAACACGCCGGGCTTTCTTGATCAAACGCTATTCGCTGAATTGGCCGAGAAAGCTGCGGCCAGCCCTCGTGGTCGTCAGCACCACAACTTCCATCAGATGGAAGAGGCGTGTCATCGCATGGCCGTAGGCTTGCAACCGAGCACTTATATTCCGCCGCATCGACATCTGGGTGAAAACAAGGCGGAGACACTGCTCGTGCTCAAGGGCCGGCTGGGTCTGTTGATCTTTGATGAAACCGGTGCGGTGATGAAAAAGCAGGTTTTGCAGGCCGGTGGCGAGTGTGTCGGTGTCGATCTGCCGACGGGCGTCTATCATGGTTTGGTAGCGTTGGAAGCCGACAGCCTGATGTTCGAGTGCAAGGCTGGCCCCTATCGTCCAGTCGGTGAAGGCGAACTTGCTCAATGGGCCCCGCGGGAAGGTGAGGCCGGTGTTGCTGATTACCAGGCATGGATGCGCGCGCAGTTCGATTGACCCGAGACTGGAACAAAAAAGGTGCACGCTGCTGACAAAGCGATCTGCCCCTTTTTTGCTTTGCCGCACTCAGTGAAACCCGGATAGAGTGCTCGGCCATGCCCCGGAGCCTGTCATGAGCCTCTTGATCCGCAGCCTTACCGCCCTGTTGCTGACCCTCAGTCTGCCGCTGTTTGCCTCCCCCATGCACAGCCAGTTCCTGCCGCCGGACGACCTGACCGTGCGCGATGCAGAGCCCGAGCAACAACAACTGCTGCAGGTCACCGACTACTCCGTAGTGGTGGGCGCGCAACGCCAGTCCAATCAACAACCGATTCCGGTCACCTCGTCGCTGCTGATCCGCCTCAAGGGCAAGTCGCTGAACAAAGGCGCGACCATCGCTCAGGTGCTGGTCAACTTCGATGGCGAAAGCAAAAGCCTGAAAAAACCGGCGTATGACGACAAGAGCAAAACCCTGACGCTGTATTACCCGCTGGCGCAGTACCGGGTGGTGATCGACCTGCTGCGCAACGACACCGTGTATGTGCAGTTCCTCAGTTACGCCAACGGCCATATCTGGGCCGATTTGCACACCGGGGCCGTTCGATCGCGTTGAGCCCGGCGCCCGGGCAGGGGTAAACTGCCCGCCCCGTGTAATGTCTGCGAGCTGGAGTCGGCAATGCGTAAAGATAAGAAACAGGTGATTGGTGACGAGATCGGCGATGAGCAGATCAAGCTGTTCCTCGATTTCGAGCCGGTCGACGCCACTTCGCCGTCGCTGCACAAATTGGTCAAGGCTTACCGTGGCCTGCGCATCGATGATTTCGAGCGTTTCCTGAGCTTCTTTGTTGCGGCGGGTTATGACGTTGATGGCAAGGATGAGCAGGGCAAGACGTTTGTGGATCTGATCGCCGATCAGCGTAATGCCCAGGACTACATCGAACTGATCGAAAAGTCCCGCACCTGACATTTGCCAAAAAAACATTCTTGCCAGATTGGTGGTGTTGGCTCTGGCCCTTTCGCGAGCAAGCCCGCTCCCACATTGATCTCTGTTGCCACACATCGTGTGTGCACAGGAGATTCACTGTGGGAGCGGGCTTGCTCGCGAAAGCGATGTCACTCACACCATAGATTTTGTGGCTGACTGTTTTTCCGCATAAAAAAACGCCCCGCACTCACTGAGTACGGGGCGTTTTTTATGCCGCAAGATCAAGCGAAGCTTGGCGTCTCGCTGCTTTCTTCAACCAGTTCCAGGGCGATGTTGTTCTGCGTGTTGATCTTGCGATACAGCGCAGCATCGGTTTCCAGGACTTTCTCACGGGCCGGGAAGATCTCGGCCAGTTTGCCAGCCCATTCACCCTTGGCCTTGGCCGGGAAGCACTTCTCGATCAGTTCGAGCATGATCGAAACGGTCACCGACGCACCTGGCGAAGCGCCGAGCAGGGCGGCGAGGGAACCATCCCTGGCCGCGACCAGTTCGGTACCGAATTGCAGGATGCCGCCTTTTTTCGGGTCTTTCTTGATGATCTGCACCCGCTGACCGGCCACTTCCAGGCGCCAGTCTTCGGCTCTCGCCTCCGGGTAGAAACGGCGCAGGGAGTCCAGGCGCTGTTCCATCGATTGCATCACTTCGCTGACCAGGTACTTGGTCAGGTCCATGTTGTTTTTCGCCACCGCCAGCATCGGCCCGATGTTGCTGGCGCGCACCGACAGCGGCAGGTCCATGAAGGAGCCGTGCTTGAGGAACTTGGTGGTGAAACCGGCATATGGCCCGAACAGCAGGGATTTCTTGCCATCGACCACGCGGGTGTCCAGGTGCGGCACGGACATCGGCGGCGAACCCACCGCGGCCTGGCTGTAGACCTTGGCCTGGTGATGCTTGACCACTTCCGGATTGTCGCAACGCAGCCACTGGCCGCTGATCGGGAAGCCGCCGAAGCCTTTGCTTTCCTCGATGCCCGAAGCCTGCAGCAATGGCAGCGCTGCGCCGCCAGCACCGAGGAAGACGAACTTGGCGTCGACTTCACGGCTGGCGCCGCTGTTGACGTCCTTGATGCTGACGGTCCAGCCGCTGCCGTTACGCTTGAGGCCGGTCACGCGCTTGCAGTATTTGACCTGGGTGTCGGGAGCGCTGGTCAGGTGCTTGAGCAACTGATTGGTCAGGGCGCCGAAGTTGACGTCGGTGCCGTTCATCACGCGAGTCGCGGCCAGCACTTCGTCCGGCGAGCGGCCCGGCATCATCAGCGGCATCCACTCGGCCATCTTGGCCTTGTCTTCGGTGTATTCCATGTCGGAGAAGGCGTGGTGCTTGTGCAGCACGTTGAAGCGTTCCTTGAGGAACGACACGCCTTTGTCACCCTGGACGAAGCTCAGGTGCGGCACCGGGCTGATGAAGGATTTGCACGAGCCGAAGGTGCCTTTTTTGGTCAGGTATGACCAGAACTGCTTGGACACTTCGAACTGGGTGTTGATGTGCACGGCTTTCTTGATGTCGACGCTGCCGTCGGCTGCCTGCGGGGTGTAGTTCAGCTCGCACAGGCCGGCGTGGCCGGTACCGGCGTTGTTCCACGGGTTGGAACTCTCCGCCGCACCGGAATCCATCAACTCGACGACTTCCAGCTTGATCGCCGGGTCGAGCTCTTTGAGCAGTACTGCCAGGGTGGCACTCATGATGCCGGCCCCAACCAGAACTACGTCGACTGCTTCGTTATGCGCCATTTAACGCGTCTCCAAAATCTGCAGCACCAAATTGTCGGCATGGCTGCCAGGGAGTGACGGGGCAGGTCAGTTGCGCCCCGGATACCCATGGCCAGGTTCGCCATGTCCGAATCTTCGCAATTTTTCGCAACTTCGACGGATGCAGGCGGCCTGGCTTCAAGAGTTGCATGAACTCATTTCAGCGCGCGGCTGGCAATTCGACTTATGGTCGAGACATCCGTTTTGTGCAACCAAATCCGTAGCGGACAGGCTTCAGGCTCCGATGTTCGAGGTATCCCCGGTCCTGTGTCGTTGGGCTGTTTCAGACGCTAATGGTGCATGTTCAGACGCAAAACTATTCATTTGCTCGCCACACTCTTGTGAAGTTGTGAAAACCCGTTTTTTTCACGCTCTTTTGAAGACGTGAACCTCAAAAAAGGGCTGTCCCAGCCTGGCACCTGCCCGCAAAGGCAAAACAACGCGGTGGCCGAGCGTATGACAGCTCTGCAGATTCGCGAAAAGCGGGGTTTTGCCGGAAGAACAGGCAAGCGCGCCAACTTCACTCGATCTGTGTGGGCGGCTCTCTGTGGGCGATTTTGATGTCGATGCAGGTGCATTGACGCTGTTGCGAGGCCCGATCAGGAGACGTCCTTATAATCGGGGGGAGATTGTATCGAAGAAACGCGGGGAGTTGCGCGAGTTTAATGACTTTTATTAGGCATCCGGTCAGATGCTTAACATCGCCTGGGTACGTGCGCGCGGCTGCGACTCCATGACGCGGGCGCTGGCCGGCAGCGGCTGGTGCAACCAGTTGAGGCGGATTTCCTCGATTTCGACCCAGCCATCGCCCATCGGCTTGAGGCTGCACTGTTTGAAGGCCTGGCAGTGGCCGTTGCGGTCCAGCAGGGCAAAGCTGCGGTGCAGCGGGCGTGGGGCGAACAGCGAGATCAGATAACGCATGGCGAGTACCTTGTTGGGGGACTGATTGGAAGCTTGCCGGGAGGCCGTGACGCCAAGGTGTATGGGCGGTGAATAATCTGTGACAGGAACCGCATTCCCGAGGGTTGGTCAGACATTTGAGTATTCACTGTCGAGTGCTGGTTACCCGCAGTGGCCCACCGCTATACTGGCGGCCTGTTTGTGCCTGATTCTGGAGAAAAGAGCATGTTGCAACGCCTGTTGTTCGGTTTGATCACTGTGACCAGTTTGACCCTGGTTGGCTGCGCCCACAGCCCGCAACAACTGAGCCCGGAACCGAAGCTGACCACGCAGCTGGCGCCGGTCGGTCATGGTCAGCAAGTGGTGGTGCGCGTGGTTGACGGTCGCCCTTCGCCAACCCTCGGCACCCGTGGCGGCCTGTACCCGGAAACCAGCGCAATCACCGTGCAGCGCGAGCAGATCCTGCCCAAGCTGCAGGCCCAGGCTGAAGCCGCCGTGCGTCTGCTCGGTTTCACCCCGACCAACAGCGGGATGAACGCGCCGCAACTGACCGTGACCCTGACCGAGCTGAAATACCAGTCGCCGAAAGAAGGCATGTACGTGACCGAAGCCACCATCGGCGCGACCTTCCGCTCCGACGTGCAGAGCGGCAACCGTCGCTACAGCGGCCGTTACGGCGCTTCGCTGGACCAGCGTTTTGGCATGGCGCCGAATCAGGAAACCAACACCAAACTGGTCAGCGATGTATTGAGCGACGCCTTGACCCGTCTGTTCAAGGACCCGACCGTAGGTCAGATCCTCGCCGAGTAAGCGTTGCAACGGATGTGAAAAAGCCCGGTATCAGTGATGGTCCCGGGCTTTTTTGTGACCACATAGTTTGAATCTTGCAAAAATCCCTGTGGGAGCGGGCTTGCTCGCGAAGGCGGTGTGTCAGTCGAAATCAATGTTGGATGACACGACGCCTTCGCGAGCAAGCCCGCTCCCACAAGGGGATTTGTTTTTTTCAGGCGGCTTGTGAATAGAAGTCGAGGACGCTGACGCCCGTCAGCAAGTCAGTCTCCGGCAAATCCGCATGCTGGTGCCCGCCCAAGGCGCAATACACCAGCCAATGGCGATCCTGGACATTGAAGGCAAGGCTGCCAACAAGGCTCTGTTGTTCGTCGCTTGGGGTGATGAGGTACAGACGGTCCTGGTTTTCGGCGTGCAGCATGTCGCGTTCCATGTGAGTTTCGAGGCGCGCATGGTGGCCGATGTAAATGACGATGCCGTGACACAGGACAGCCATCGGTCGATTGTCGGGTTATTTGTCGCAAAGACCAGGGCAGTGCCGGAGGGTTTCGGTAGAATCCGCGCCGCAGTCGTCGATCGGGCGCCTGCCACCGATTCAGTTTCGAGGTCTGTGATGTCGCTGCACTTGATGACGCTGTTTACCGCCCATCCCGCCAAATTGATCAACTTGCTGGCGCTGGCCCTGGCCTTCCCCGGCAGTTGGCTGCTGCATGCGACCCGCCGCCGTGAACAGCGCGCCCTGGCCAGCATCGCCGCGCAACGCCAGGCCCAGCCGAACGCCGAACCGATTCTGGATTGGGCGACGCTGCGCATGAACCGGTTTTTCTACCGCTTCGGTTTCGCCTGCCTCGGCCTGGCCCTGATCGTTTCCTGGATCAGCACGCGCTTCTAATAGCAAAAGATCGCAGCCTGCGGCAGCTCCTACACCAATCCCGTGTAGGAGCTGCCGCAGGCTGCGATCTTTTGATCTTGCCATCGTGTTACAGCGGCAACCCCGCCTTGACCCGGTACTGATTACGCACCGGCGTCGCATATTGCAGCACCAGATACGGACGGTGCTCCTCAGGACAGGCGTCCAATCTTCGTTGCCATTCTTCCTGCGCCTTGGCCAACTCCTCGGCCGGGAACACGTCGGCGGCTTTCGGCACGTTCAACTGCGGGTCGGCATCGGCCCACTGCGCGTAAGCCAGGTAATGCACCGGGAACAGGCGATAGCCACCCAGAATCTGCTTGTCCATCTCGGTGGCCAATTGCTTGGTGTCCTCGAACAACTCGGTGATCGGCGCCGCAAAGTTCACGTGCACCCGGCCCTTGTAGCCGGTGATGCCCTTGGCGATGCTCACGTCATCCTCGCCCGGCGCCTTGGCGTAGGTGCCGGTGGTGGCGCGGATATACAGCTCGCGGGCCTTGGCCTGATCGCACGGGTCGTATTCGTAACTGATCGACACCGGCGTCAGGTTCAGCGACTGGATGACTTCGCCGAACGGCTCGTCCTTGCGGCTCATGTGGAACATCTTGAGGATCGCCGATTCGGTACGGTCGTCGCCGTCCTTGGCGCGGCCCTCTGCCTGAGCGATCCAGATCGAGGCGCAATCGTTGCGGATCGAGTGGTTGATGTACGCCGACAGCAGCTGATACGCAGCCATTTTCTCGCGGCGCCCGGTGATCGAGCGGTGCACGATAAAGCTTTTGTTCAGGCGCATCAGGTCGCTGACGAACGGTTTCTGCAGCAGGTTGTCGCCAATCGCGATGCGCGGAGTCGGCAGACCGGCGTGGTACACGGCGTAGTTGACGAAGGCCGGGTCCATCACGATGTCGCGGTGGTTGGCGATAAACAGGTAGGCGCTGCCGGACTTGAATTGCTCGACCCCGGTGTAGGTCACGCCGTCGGTGGCGCGCTCGATAGTGTGGTCGACGTAGAACTCGACCTTGTCCTGCAGCGTGGCCACCGAATTGACACCGGCGAACTCACGGCGCAGCCGATGCGCTATAAGTGGTTTGAGCATCCAGCCGAAGGCACCGGCAAAACGCGGGAAGCGGAAGTGGGTGAGGATATCTAGAAACGCCTTGTCGCCGAGCAGTCTGGCCAGTACCGCAGGTACTTCGCTGTCGTCGTAAGGTCGGATGGCATCGAATTCGCCCATCATGCTCTCTTGTTGGAAACGGCTAGGGTAAGTAAAGGTTTTGATCGAAAAACAGCGGGGCACGGTCTGAAAAGTAGCCAGACAAAAATAGCCCTGCAAATAGACCGGCGATTATACGCACAAGTCACCTGGGAGACCGCGATGCTGGAAAGCGCACTGTATGAATGTCCGTATTGTGGCGAAGAGGTGGAGACGACGGTGGACTTGTCCGGTGGCGACCAGACCTACATCGAGGACTGTCAGGTGTGTTGCCGGCCGATCACCTTTGTTTTGCAGGTGCACGGCGAGGACTGGTTTCTGGAAGTGTTCAGCGAGAACGAGTGAGGGCCGCCCATGCAGCGAATCTACGAGCCGGAAAACCTGATGGAAGGCGAGATGCTCAAGAGCATGCTCGCCAGCGAGGGCATCGAAGCGCACCTGGTGGGCCGCGATTTGCTCGGCGGAACGGGTGAGCTGCCGATTTTTGGCCTGCTTGGTCTGTCGGTCGATAACGATCAGGCCGAATACGCCCGCGAACTGATCACCGCGTACAATGCCGCGCTGCCGCTGCCCGGCGATGAACCGGAGAGCTTCCCCGGGACGCTGGTCTGTTAGGCTGGCGTTCGTTTTACTTCTGAGTCGTGTTGCCCCATGTGTGGACGTTATGCCCTGTTTCGCTGGAACCGCGATTTTGCGGCCCTGCCCGGATTTCCCGCCGATCAGCAGGCGCAGTGGAACATTTCCCCCAATGATTCGGTGTTGATGCTGCGCGCCGAGGCCGACGGCCAACGCACGCTGGCCCGTGCCCGTTGGGGTCTGACGCCGCCATGGCTGACCGATCTGTCGAAGACACCGGCGCATGCCCGGGCGGAAACCGTGGCCGAGCAGCCGATGTTCCGTGAAGCCTTGCGTCTGCGCCGCTGCCTGTTGCCGGCCAACGGTTTCTACGAATGGCGCGGCACCGTACGCAAACGCCCGTACTGGTTGACGCCGGGGGAGGGCTCTTCGCTGTTTTTCGCGGCGATCTGGGAAGCGTATCCGGTGCAGGAGCAGGTGTGGCTGAGCACGGCGGTGATCACCCAACCAGCGGCCAGTCAGCGCCGGCCGCTGATTCTCGATGAAGCGGGGCAGGCGGCCTGGCTCGATCCCGAGACGCCGCTGCATGTGCTGCAGGGTTTGCTCGCCAGTGAACCGGCGGCATTGCGCGAGCGGGCGTTGGCCAATCTGGTGAATGATCCGAAGCTCAACGGGCCGGAGTGCTTGACTCCGGGTTAAAGCTTGTAGATCAAAAGCCCCTCATCGGAACGCCGCCCGCCTAACCCTCTCCCGGAGGGAGAGGGGACCGACCGAGTTGTCTCCCGCGATGCATCGACCTGAAAAATAATGGCGATTATGGATTCGCTGAAATACTTCCAGGTCGGCGTATATCGCCAATATCCCCCAATCAGTCCCCTCTCCCTCAGGGAGAGGGTTAGGGTGAGGGGCTTTTCGCTTTTCAGACCTTGAACTGATTGATCAACCGCCGCTGCTGCTCTGCCAGCCTGGTCAGACCGGCACTCGCCGAACTCGATTCATCCGCGCCGCCCGCCACTTCACTGGCCACCTGACCGATATTGATCACGTTGCGGTTGATGTCATCGGCCACCGCGCTCTGTTCTTCCGCCGCGCTGGCGATCTGCGTGTTCATGTCGTTGATCACCGATACCGCCTGAGTAATCGTCTCCAGCGCTTCGGCGGCTTTCGCCGCGTGCTGTACGCTTTCGTCGGTGCGGTTCTGGCTGTCTTCCATGACCCGCACCACATCGCGGGTGCCCTGTTGCAGTTGCTGGATCATGCTCTGGATTTCTTCGGTAGCTTTCTGGGTCTTCTGCGCCAGATTGCGCACTTCGTCCGCCACCACCGCAAAACCGCGACCCTGTTCGCCGGCCCGTGCCGCTTCGATTGCCGCGTTCAGTGCCAACAGGTTGGTCTGCTCGGCGATGCCGCGAATCGCGGTGAGGATTGCGTTGATGTTCTCGCTGTCCTTGGCCAGGGTCTGCACCACTTCCACGGCCTTGCCGATTTCCACCGCCAGCACGCCAATCGAATTCGACGTGTCGCGGACAATCTGCATGCCCTGGCCGGCAGCCTGGTCTGCATGGCTGGCGGCTTGCGCGGCCTGGGTGGCATTACGTGCCACGTCTTGCGCGGTCGCGGTCATTTCCTGCACGGCGGTGGCGACCTGATCGATCTCGGCCATCTGTTTCTGGATGCCGATGTTGGTGCGAATCGCGATATCGGCCGTGTGTTCGGAAGAATCGCTGACGCTCTGCACCGACGTCACCACCTGGGTGATCATCGCCTGCAACTTGGCGAGGAAGGTGTTGAAGCCCTTGGCAATCGAACCCAGTTCATCGCTGCGATCACTGGTCAAACGACGGGTCAGGTCGCCTTCACCTTTGGCAATGTCATCGAGCATGGCGACCATCTGCTTCAGCGGTCGGGCGATGCCGTGACCCACCAGCCAGATCACCAGCAGACCGATGCCGGCGATGATCAGACCGACCATGGCCATGCCGAAGGTGTCGGATTTGCGCTGGTCATCCAGATCGGCCTGAAGTTTCTGCAGATCCGCCATCACCGCGTGCAATGGCAGCTGCAGCATCAAGGTCCAGCGCGCCTCGGTCTGACCGATGCCGAATGGCAGGTACAACTCGATGCGGTCCTTGTCCTTGTTGACCGAATAAGTGACCTCGCCGCGCTTGAGGCTGGCCATGTTGGCGATCTGCCCGGCGTCGAGAATGTCGCTGACCTTCTCGCCGAATTTGCTGGTGTCCTTGGTGTAGGCAACGATCCGCCCGTTGCCGCCGATCAGGGCCATTTGCCCGGCGCCGCTGTACAGCTTCTGGTTGGCAGCGACGAGCATTTCCTGAATGAAGTTCACCGACAGGTCGGCGCCAACGATGCCCTGGAAGGCGCCGTTGACCATGATCGGTTCAATGAACGAGGCGAGCATGACGATCTTGTCGCCGACCTTGTATGGCGCCGGATCGATCACGCAGGGCTTTTTGCTTTCCTTCGAGCACAGGTAGTACTCGCTGGCGCGTACGCCAGTGGACAGGAGTTTCTGGTCGTCGACGTCCACCAGTTTGTCCACGCCGAGGGTGCCGTCGTCATTGCGGAACCACCAGGGCAGGAAGCGCCCGTCGGCGGCGTTGATGCCGACCACGCTGGTGCCGACGTAGGCCGCGTCATTGTGGTCCAGCGCGTTTTTTTCCCAGCCGATGTAGGTGCCGAGAATCTTCGGGTTCTTTTCGACGTTCTCTTTGATCAGGCTGATCAATTGCTCGCGGCTGAGGCTCAGGCGCGGCTGGCCATCGGCACCGGGCGTGCCGAGCAGGGCGTTGACCCGCACCAGACCACCGGCAATCAGCAGCGGCGCTTCGAGTTCGCGCTGAATCTGGCTGACCTGGGTCTGCGCCAGCGAGGTCAGGCGTTGCTCGATGACTTGCTCGAACTGCGCCTGGGTGCGCTGCTGCACCATCTCTTGCGTACGCGCGCCGGAGAACAGCGCATACAACACCAGCGCGGCGACCACGCTGAGGACGATGGCGCCGGCCAGGGCGGCGACGGAAAACTGGATCGACTTGAACTTCATGGGAGCTCCGCACGCAAGAGGACGTCTGCGTTGTTGTATCGGCCGCCGGCCGCGCGCCATGAGCGGCGGGCGGCGCAAAGGGCGGCAGATGTCGCAAATGGATCGGTGCGCGACGCACTGGCAAGTCGCTTGGCGGTCGCTGTGAATTTTTCACGACAACGGCGGTGGGAAACGTCGGAAAGACGCTGCAACACGTCTGTTGTATCTGGCGCCGATACAATTCACCCCCTACGATACGCGGCATGTTTTCAGGGAGCTTTTGAATGAACAAGACATTGGTTGTGAGTGCACTGAGCGCAGCGTTGCTGCTGGCCGGTTGTCAGTCGGTCAACACCACCAGCGGCGGCGCCGTGGGTGTGGAGCGCAAGCAGTACATGTTCAGCATGCTGTCCTCGCAAGAGGTCGACCAGATGTATGCCCAGTCCTATCAGAAGACCGTTGGCGAAGCGTCGAGCAAGGGTGTGCTGGACAAGACCAGCCCGGAAGCCAAGCGGGTGCAGGCGATTGCCAACCGGCTGATCGCCCAGGCGCCGAACTTCCGCCCGGATGCCGCGCAATGGCAGTGGGAGGTCAACCTGATCAAGAGCGATGAGCTCAACGCCAACTGCGGCCCTGGCGGCAAGATCATTTTCTACACCGGACTGATCGACAGCCTGAAACTGACCGACGATGAGATCGCTGCGGTGATGGGCCATGAAATCGCCCACGCCCTGCGCGAGCACGGTCGTGAAGCGATGTCCAAGGCTTACGGGATCGAGATGGCCAAGCAGGGCGCCGGCGCGTTGCTCGGTCTGGGTCAGGACAGCCTGGCGCTGGCCGACACCGTCGCCAACTACGGCATGACCTTGCCCAACAGCCGCGCCAACGAAAACGAAGCTGACCTGATCGGCCTCGAACTGGCCGCGCGCGCCGGCTACAACCCGAACGCGGCGATCACCTTGTGGAACAAGATGAGCAAGGCCTCGGAAGGTGCACCGCCGGAATTCATGAGCACCCACCCGGCCTCGTCCAGCCGGATCGCCTCGTTGCAGGCGGCGATTCCGAAGGTGATGCCGCTGTACGAAAAAGCCCCGAAATCTTAAAAAGATCAGGGCTATTTGTGGCGAGGGGATTTATCCCCGATGGGGCGCGAAGCACCCCCAGGACTGCTACTTCGGTGTGTCAGGCATATCGCGTGCATAGATCTTGGGGCCGCTTCGCAGCCCAACGGGGATAAATCCCCTCGCCACATTAGAATTCCACCAGATGACGGTTAAACCCAACCACTGCTCTGCATCGCCTTGTACACCGCAACGATTGCCAGAATCATGAATGCCGAAGCCGCGAGGCGACGGATCAAGGTCAATGGCAGTTTGTCTGCCGCAAAGTTACCCGCCAAGACCACCGGCACGTTGGCAATCAGCATGCCCGCCGTGGTGCCGATAATCACCAGCCACAATTCAGGGTATTGCGCCGCCAGCATCACGGTGGCGATCTGCGTCTTGTCGCCGATTTCCGCGAGGAAAAACGCAATCAGCGTGGTCAAGAATGGCCCGAACTTGCGGGCGGTGCTGGCTTCTTCGTCGTCCATCTTGTCCGGAACCAGGGTCCACAGCGCGGTGGCGGTGAAGCTCGCGGCGAGAATCCAGTGCAGCACCGAATCGGAGAAGAAACTGCCGAACCACGCGCCTACCGCACCGGCCGCCGCATGGTTGGCCAGGGTCGCGGCAACGATACCGGCGATGATCGGCCAGGGTTTACGAAAGCGAGCGGCGAGAATCAGCGCGAGCAGTTGCGTCTTGTCGCCGATTTCGGCCAAGGCAACGATTGCGGTGGGAACGAGTAACGAGTCCAGCATCAGGATTTTCCTAAGGGGCGGGTCGACACGGCTATGACACGTACAGCCTTCCCGCCCCGGGTAAGGTGTGCGTGTCATAGGTCTTGTCAAACCCTGCGATCCGTCTGCTGCGGACGCGTGGGTCGCATACGCCATGATCTGAGGATCAAGTATGTTGACGTATGCCGGACGAGCTTGGCGCTCGTGGGAGACTACTCCCCTAGGACGGAGCGGATTCTGCCTAGGCAGAACCCATTCGGCAAGTGCTAATTTTCAACCACGCTTGGCCCGGTAAATCCGGAAACCGTTGCCCTCGGCCTTGATCGCGCACACGCCCAGATGCTCTTCGATCAGCGGCTGATACTTCAGGAAACTGTTTGCCACCAGTCGCAGTTCGCCGCCGTTTTTCAGATGTTTTGCCGCTTTTCGCAGCAAGTTCTCGGTGGCGAAATAGTCGGTGTGCACGCCGACATGGAACGGCGGGTTGCTCAGAATCGCGTTCAAACCCATTGGCGCGGCATCGATGCCGTCGCCGGTCAGCACTTCCGCTTCCAGACCGTTGGCTGCCAGGGTCAGACGACTGCTGGCGGCGGCGAAGGCATCGACGTCGAGCAAGGTCACCTGGTTATGCGGATAGCGACGCTTGACCGCAGCGCCCAACACGCCGGCGCCACAACCGAAATCCAGCAGATGTCCGCTTGGCAATTTGTCCAGGTGTTCCAGGAGCAGGGCGCTGCCGCGATCCAGTCGACCATGGCTGAACACACCTGGCAGGCTGATGACTTTCAACGGGCCTTCGGCCAGTGGCAGTTCATAGGTTTGCGCCAGGCTTTCCAGCGATTTGGCTGCAGGCGCATTGGCCACGGTGACCTGCCACAGTTGGCAATGACGCGCGCTGTCGAGTTTGCGTGGTTTACCGAACGGGTTGAGCTGTTTCGAAGCGCCTTCGATACCGCTGCGTTTTTCTCCGACCAGAAACACCTCACGCCCTGCCAGACGCGCGGCCACGGCGTTGAGAATGTAGTCGGTCAGGTCCTTGGACTTGGGCAAGAACACCACGGCGCTATCGAACTCGCGCTCCGGCACGTTCACACCGAAATGGCTGCGACCTTCGAAGCGTGCATCGAGTGCCGCCTGATCGCCAGCGTGCCAGCACCAGCCGAAGGCATTCGGCAGACGCCCGAGCAAATCGTCGGCGGGCAACCCGGCCAGCAACAGCGAACCCTGGAATAACTCGGCCTGACGAAGCAGTACTTCACTGCGCGGATCCATAACTGCTCCTTGAAAAAAAGTGCCGCAGTTTATCAACTGACGACCCGCAGCGCTTTACCGCTGAAGAACGCCTGCGCGTTTTCAGTCAATTGGCCGACGATGCGTTGCCGCGCCTCGCGGCTGCCCCAGGCGTTGTGCGGGGTGACGATTAGTCGCGGAATGTCGGTGGCCAGCAGCGGATTGCCATTGACCGGCGGTTCGACGCTTAGCACATCGGTGGCCGCGCCGCCGAGGTGACCGTTGCGCAAGGCATCGGCCAGCGCCTGTTCGTCGATCAAGCCACCACGGGCGGTGTTGACCACAAAGGCGCCGGGTTTCATCGCCGCCAGTTCGCGGGCACCGATGAAATGCCGGGTGTGTTCGTTGAGGGGGCAGTGCAAAGTCAGGGCGTCGATCTGCGGCAGCAACTCGTTCAGCGGCAAACGGTCCGCGCGGGCCGGACGGCCGGGAATCTGCCCAAGCAGCACACGCATGCCAAACGCTTCGGCCAGTCGCGCGACCGCACCACCGAGCTCGCCGTGCCCGAGCAGGCCGAGGGTTTTGCCTTCCAGTTCAACGATCGGATAGTCCAGCAGACAGAACTGTTTCGCCTGCTGCCAGCGACCTTCGCCGATGGCTTTCTGGTAATCCGCGAGGCGTGTGGCGAGGTTGAGCAGCAACATGATCGTGTGCTGCGCCACCGACGGCGTACCGTAACCCTGGCAATTGCACACGGTGATGCCGTGCGAGCGGGCCGCGTCCAGATCGACGTTGTTGGTCCCGGTGGCAGTGATCAGAATCAGTTGCAGATCAGGATTGGCGGCCATCGCGGCGGCGTCGATGCGGACCTTGTTGGTGATCGCCACCGTGGCGCCTTGCAGACGTTCGCTGACCTGTTCGGGCAAGGTCTGGGCGAACAGCTGCAGATCGCTGAAGCAGGCACGCAACGGGCTGAGGTCGAGATCGCCGAGATCCAGGGAAGGGTGGTCGAGGAATACGGCGCGGCGCGGGTTGCTCATCAACTGTACCTTTTGTGCGATGGACGGAAGGCGTAATCTGCCGAGCCTACCAGATGAAACAATTGGATAGGCAGAGCACAAAAGTCTGATGCGATGCATCGCAATGTGGATAACTCTGTGGCGAGGGGATTTATCCCCGATGGTGCGCGAAGTGCACCCTGAACTGGTAAACGCGTCGAAACAGTTACACCGCATGCACTGAATTTACGACTGCTGCGCAGCCGAACGGGGATAAATCCCCTCGCCACAAGTTAGAGTTAGCCGCGCATTTGTTTTTGACCAAGCTGCCCCAGAGGAACCCTCATGTACTGGACCGAGTTCTTGACCGTTGCACTGATCCATCTGTTGGCCGTGGCCAGCCCCGGCCCGGACTTTGCCGTGGTGGTGCGCGAGAGCGTGACCCATGGTCGCCGCGCCGGCACCTGGACGGCGCTGGGCGTGGGCTCGGCGATTTTCCTCCACGTCGGGTATTCGCTGCTGGGCATCGGCCTGATCGTGTCGCAATCGATCGTGCTGTTCAACGCCTTGAAATGGGCCGCCGCCGCTTACCTGCTGTACATCGGCTTCAAGGCCTTGCGTGCGCAACCGGCGAAACCCGTCACTGACGATCTGCACAAGGAAGCTGGTGTCCGCACCGCGCGTGGCGCCTTCACCTCGGGCTTCGTCACCAATGGCCTGAACCCGAAAGCCACGCTGTTCTTCCTCTCGCTGTTCACCGTGGTGATCAACCCGCACACCCCGCTGACGGTGCAGGCCGGGTACGGGGTTTATCTGGCGCTGGCCACGGCGACCTGGTTCTGTCTGGTGGCGATGCTGTTCAGTCAACAGCGCGTGCGCGCCGGTTTCGCCCGCATGGGCCACTGGTTCGACCGCACCATGGGCGCGGTGCTGATCGCCATCGGCGTAAAGCTCGCCTTCACCGAAATGCACTGAGCAAACCCCACCGCCCCCTGTAGGAGCTGCCGAAGGCTGTGATCTTTTGACTTTGATGTTCAAAAACAAGATCAAAAGATCGCAGCCTGCGGCAGCTCCTACAGGAGTTCGCTCAGTTTGCTGAGGGTTGATCGGGTGTTGAATACCGGCAAATGCTGGCGCAAAGCTAGCATTTGTACGGCTCTGCAAATCATTCCTTTGGCTGATTTGGCTGGGGTATAACCGCTCTAGAGTTACGCTCTCTACGCCAACACCGTGCAGCCAGAAAAGGGATTCATATGTTGCAGACTCGCGTCATTCCCCCGGCCGATGGGGCCTACCAGTATCCATTGCTGATCAAACGGCTGCTGATGTCTGGCGCCCGTTACGAGAAAACCCGCGAGATCATCTACCGAGACCAGTTGCGCTACAGCTATCCAACGCTGATCGAGCGCGTGGCGCGGCTGGCCAACGTGTTGACGGCGGCCGGCGTGAAGGGGGGTGACACCGTGGCGGTGATGGACTGGGACAGCCATCGCTACCTGGAATGCATGTTCGCCATCCCGATGATTGGCGCGGTGATTCACACCATCAACGTGCGCCTGTCGCCGGAGCAGATTCTCTACACCATGAACCACGCCGAGGACCGCTTCGTGCTGGTCAACAGCGAGTTCGTCGGGCTGTACCAGGCCATCGCGCCGCACCTGACCACGGTGGAGAAAACCCTGCTGCTGACCGATCTGCCGGAAAAAACCGCCGAGCTGCCGAACCTGGTCGGCGAGTACGAGCAACTGCTGGCCGCCGCGAGTGCGCAGTACGACTTCCAGGACTTCGACGAAAACTCGGTCGCCACCACGTTCTACACCACCGGCACCACCGGCAACCCGAAGGGCGTGTACTTCACCCATCGGCAACTGGTGCTGCACACCATGGGCGTGGCGACCATCATGGGCGCGATCGACAGCGTGCGCCTGCTCGGCACCAACGACGTGTACATGCCGATCACCCCGATGTTTCATGTGCATGCCTGGGGGCTGCCGTACGTGGCGACCATGCTCGGGCTCAAGCAGGTTTACCCGGGGCGCTACGACCCGGAATTGCTGGTCGAGCTGTGGCGCAAGGAGAAGGTCACGTTCTCCCACTGCGTGCCGACTATCCTGCAAATGCTGCTCAACGCCAAAGGCGCGCAGGGCACCGATTTTGGTGGCTGGAAAATTGTCATTGGCGGCAGCGCGCTCAACCGCACCCTGTATGAAACCGCCAAGACCCGCGGTATTCAGCTGACGGCGGCGTACGGCATGTCGGAGACCGGGCCACTGGTCTCCTGTGCGCACCTCAACGACGAGTTGATGGCCGGCAGCGAAGACGAGCGCACCACTTACCGGATCAAGGCCGGGGTGCCGGGGCCGCTGGTGGAAGCAGCGATCGTCGACAGCGAAGGTAACTTCCTCCCCGCCGACGGTGAAACCCAGGGTGAACTGGTGCTGCGTGCGCCGTGGCTCACCGAAGGTTATTTCAATGAGCCGCAGAAGGGCGCCGAGCTGTGGGCCGGCGGCTGGCTGCACACCGGCGATGTGGCCACCCTCGACAGCATGGGTGTGATCGATATCCGCGACCGGATCAAGGACGTGATCAAGACCGGCGGCGAATGGATCTCCTCGCTGGACCTCGAAGACCTGATCAGCCGTCACGTCGCGGTACGTGAAGTAGCAGTGGTGGGCATTGCCGATCCGCAGTGGGGCGAGCGACCGTTTGCGCTGCTGGTGATCCGCGAAGGGCACGAAATCGGCGCGCGCGAACTCAAGGAGCACCTCAAGCCGTTCGTGGAATTGGGGCATCTGAGCAAGTGGGCGATTCCGAGTCAGATTGCCCTTGTTACGGAAATTCCCAAGACCAGTGTCGGCAAGCTCGACAAGAAGCGCATTCGCCTCGACATCACTGAATGGCAGACCAACAACAGCACCTTCCTTTCGACGCTCTGAGCGTCTGCTGGCGCGCCGAAAATGGCGCGCCAGACCCACCAAGCAAGCGCTTGGCTTGTTAAATCCGAATTTTCAGCCATCCTTGCGAGGCCGACATGTGTCGGACTGGCGAAAGGACTGTTCCAGAGTGGCCGGCAGCTGCAAATCACACTTTAGAGGGATCAAGCAGTACCACCTGCTGGCTATAGTCCGCTCAAGGATTTTTAAGAACGGGGCACACGCACGACACGGGGCGATGCAATTTTGGAGTGACGTCGGGCAGCTACTGGCTCCCGGTCTTCCAGGCGTTTTTAAAAGTACTCAATGCCATAACAATAATGCACATGGAGTAGCGTCGATGACATCAGTAAACCAGTTCTGGCGCCGGGCTAAACTGCCTCTGGCCGTCAGTCTTGCCTCTACGCTCGCCGGGCCCGCATTCGGCGTCAGTTTCAACGTCGGTGAAATCGAAGGTCAGTTCGACTCTTCGCTCTCCCTGGGCATGAGTATCTCGACTCAGCAGCCGAACAAGGACCTTATTGGTGTCAACAACGGCGGCAAGGGCCTGTCCCAGACCTCCGACAACGGCCACCTGAACTTCAAGAGCGGGCAAGCCTTCTCGAAGATCTTCAAGGGCATCCATGACCTCGAATTGAAATACGGTGACACCGGGGTCTTCGTCCGGGGCAAATACTGGTACGACTTCGCGCTGCAGAACCAGGACCTGGAATACAAGGACGTCAGCAACCACAACCGCGATGTCGCGGCGCGTTCCTCCGGCGGGCAGATCCTCGACGCCTTCGTTTACCACAACTACTCGATTGCCGATGAGCCGGGTTCGGTGCGTCTGGGCAAGCAGGTGGTGAACTGGGGCGAAAGTACCTTCATCGGCGGCGGCATCAACTCGATCAACCCGATCGACGTCTCCGCCTTCCGCCGTCCGGGCGCCGAGATCAAGGAAGGCCTGATCCCGGTCAACATGTTCTACGTATCGCAGAGCCTCACCGAAAACCTCTCGGCCGAAGGTTTCTATCAGATCGACTGGCAGAAAACCGTGACCGACAACTGCGGCACGTTCTTCTCGCAGCCGGACATCGTCACCACCGGTTGCGACGACAACCTGCGGGTACTGAACAAGCGTTCGACCATTCCGGCGATTGCCCTCGGCCCATTGGCCAACGCCGGCGTCGATGTCGACGAAGAAGGTGTCCTGGTGCGCCGCGCGCCGAACCGCAATGCGCGTGACAGCGGGCAGTGGGGCGTATCCGCCAAGTACATGTTCGATCCGCTGGCCACCGAGTTCGGCGCCTACTTCATGAACTACCACAGCCGTGCGCCGATCTTCAGCGCCACTGGCGCGCCGCAGTCGATCTATAACGGCGTGGCCGCCTTGCCTGGCCCTTTCCGCGCGTTGGGGCCGCTGGTGGTTGCGGGTAACTCGCAATACTTCATCGAATATCCTGAAGACATTCGTCTGTACGGCCTGAGCTTCTCCACCACCCTGCCTACCGGTACCGCGTGGAGCGGTGAGGTCAGCTACCGGCCGAATGCGCCGGTGCAACTGAACTCCACCGACATCCTGTTCGCCGGCGTGCGTCCGCTGGGTGGCACGCTGAGCAATGCGTCAGTGCTCAACGGCGTGCCAGGCCAGGACCTGCACGGTTACAACCGTAAAGAAATCACCCAACTGCAAACCACCCTGACGCACTTCTTCGATCAGGTGATGGGCGCCAACCGCCTGACCCTGGTAGGCGAAGTCGGCGTGACCCACGTCGGTGGCCTGGAAAGCAAATCCGAAGCGCGCTATGGCCGCGATCCGGTGTTCGGCCCGGGTGAGCTGCCGGCCACAGGTGGTCTCAACACCTGCTCGCAGATCCTCAACACCTCCACCATCAACGGTGCCGGTCCAGGGGCTTCGCGCGATAACGTTTCCAGCAACTGCAACAACGACGGTTTCACCACGTCGACCTCGTGGGGCTATCGCGCTCGGGCGATCTGGGATTACAGCGACGTGTTCGCCGGTGTGAACCTCAAGCCGAACGTGGCCTGGTCGCACGACGTGAAAGGTTACTCGCCAGGCCCTGGCGGCAACTTCGAGGAAGGTCGCAAGGCGATCAGCCTGGGTCTGGATGCCGAATACCAGAACACCTATACCGCGAGCCTGGCCTACACCAACTTCTTCGGTGGCGACTACACCACCGTGGATGACCGTGATTTCGTGGCCCTCAGCGTTGGCGTGAACTTCTAAGCAAAGTTTTATTCAGGACGAACATACATATGAAAATAACAAAGAGTCTGTTCCACGCCGGTGTTCTGGGCTTGTCGTTGCTGGCGACCAGCGTCATGGCCGCCGTACCCGCTGCCGAAGCCGACAAGCTGGGCAAGAGCCTGACCCCGATGGGCGCCGAAATGGCCGGTAACGCCGACGGTTCGATCCCGGCCTGGAAACCGTTGGCGAAGAATGCCGGTACGGTCGACAGCAAGGGTTTCCTGTCCAATCCATACGCCAGCGAGCAACCGCTGTTCACCATCACCGCCAAAGACGTCGACAAGTACAAAGACAAACTTGCTCCGGGCCAGTACGCGATGTTCAAGCGCTACCCGGACACGTTCAAGATGCCGGTTTATCCGTCCCATCGCGGCGCCACCGTGCCGGATGACGTGTTCGCCGCCATCCGGAAAAACGCCACCACCACCACGCTGGTGGCCGGTGGCAACGGTCTGGAGAACTTCCAGACTGCCGTGCCGTTCCCGATCCCGAAAGACGGTCTGGAAGTCATCTGGAACCACATCACCCGCTATCGCGGTGGCAGCGTGACCCGGCTGGTGACTCAGGCGACCCCGCAAACCAACGGCTCGTTCAGCCTGGTGTATTTCCAGGACCAGTTCGTGTTCCGTGACAAGATGAAGGACTACGATCCGGCCAACCCGGGCAATATCCTGTTCTACTTCAAGCAGAAAGTGACCGCGCCGGCACGTCTGGCCGGGACCGTGCTGCTGGTGCACGAAACCCTCGACCAGGTGAAGGAGCCGCGCAAGGCGTGGGTCTACGCCACCGGCCAGCGTCGCGTACGTCAGGCACCGCAAGTGTCGTATGACGGTCCGGGCACAGCGGCGGACGGTCTGCGTACCTCCGACAACCTCGACATGTACAACGGTGCACCGGATCGTTATGACTGGAAGCTTGAAGGCAAGAAAGAGATGTACATTGCCAACAACAGCTACAAGATCGATTCGCCAACCCTGAAGTACGCCGACATCATCAAGGCCGGCCACATCAATCAGGATCTGGCGCGTTACGAACTGCGTCGGGTCTGGCACGTGGTGGCAACCCTGAAGCCGGGTCAGCGGCACATCTACGCCAAGCGTGACTTCTACATTGACGAAGACACCTGGCAGGCAGCGGTTATCGACCATTACGACGGTCGCGGTCAGCTGTGGCGCGTTGCCGAGGCGCACGCCGAGGACTACTACGACAAGCAAGTGCCGTGGTACGCGCTGGAAACCCTGTATGACCTGCAATCGGGCCGTTATCTGGCACTGGGCATGAAGAACGAGGAGAAATCCGCGTATGACTTCGGCTTCGCTGCCAGCAAGAGCGAATTCCAGCCGGGCAACCTGGGCCAGGACGGTATCCGCTAAGTTGTAACCCGAGGCCGCATCCTCGAAAAAACGCCCCGACTGGTTCGGGGCGTTTTTTCGAGGATGCGATTTGTGTAGGAGCTGCCGCAGGCTGCGATCTTTTGATCCTGAAAAATCGCAACCTGCGGCGGCTCCTAGAGGAGGGCGTCGCCCAGTGTTGGCCGTCCGACATCTTTGCTCGTAGTCTTTTTGTAGCCATTTGTAGCAATAACCTTCAAACCCTCTACGTTTACCGCTAGTCTGCGGACATCTGCTACGCCGCCAACCGCCATTCAAACAAGAGCCGGCCATGACTGATCTGTCCCCGCTACCGGGTCCTGCAAGCGTTGCCGTCGCGGCACTGGACGGGCGTTTTTTTCGCCCGCCATTGCCCGAGGGTTACGTATTGCGACCGCGTCTGTGTGAGCGCCTGAGTGCCGGGCTCGGTGGACGCCTGTTGCTGGTCTGCGCTCCGGCAGGTTTCGGCAAGAGTTCGCTGGCGGTGGAGTTCTGTCAGAGCCTGCCGGCGCACTGGCAAAGCCTGTGGTTGGGCTTGAGCCCACGGGACAACGACCCGGGACGCTTTCTCGAGCGCTTGCTCGAAGGCCTGCAGGACTACTTTCCGCAGTTGGGCAGCCGCGCGCTCGGTCTGTTGAAGATGCGTCAGCGTCATCAGCCGTTTGCCTTCGAAGAATGGCTCGACGGTTTGCTCGATGAGCTGGCGCTGCAACTGCAACCGACGGCGCCGCTGTTGCTGGTGCTCGACGATTACCATCTCGCCCAAGGCCCGGTGCTCGACCGCTGCCTGCAGTTTTTCCTCAATCACTTGCCCGACGGCTTGTTGGTCATGGTCACCAGCCGCCAACGCCCGGACTGGCATCTGGCGCGTCTGCGCCTGTCGCGCCAATTGCTCGAACTGCATGAACAGGACCTGCGCCTGACTCACGATGAAGCCCGGTTGCTGCTCGATCGGCACAGCAGTTCATTGCGCGGCGAGGCCCTGGAAAACCTGATCCAGCGCAGTGAAGGCTGGGTTGCCGGGCTGCGCTTCTGGTTGCTCGCGGTGTCCGAGGCTGGCAGCGAGGCCGCGTTGCCGCCCGCGCTGAATGGCGGGGAAGGGCTGATCCGCGATTACCTGCTGGAAGAGGTCATCGATTGCCTCCCGCCCGAGGTGCAGGCGTTCCTCTATGACACAGCCCCTCAGGAGCGCTTTTGCAGCGAGCTGTGCGATGCGGTGCGCGAAGCCCACGACAGCGGTGAAATCCTGCGGTTTCTGCTGGCGCATCAGGTGTTTCTGGTACCGCTGGACGAACACGGGCACTGGTATCGCTATCACCACCTGTTTTCCGATCTGCTGCGCAGCCGGCCTGTCACCCAGACGCTGGTGCCGGCGGCAACCCTGCATCTGCGCGCCTGCCGTTGGTTCAATGCTCAAGGGTTATTGGACGAAGCGGTGGAGCAGGCCCTGCGCGCCGGTCATCTGGATGTCGCGGCGAATCTGGTGCAGAACCTCTCCGAGGAACAACTGCTCGCCGAGCAGAACGTCGGCATGCTGCTGCGCTGGAAAATGGACTTGCCCGACAGCCTGCTGATCAGCACGCCTCGGTTGATCGTGTTGTACAGCTGGGCGCTGGGGCTGGCCTGTCAACTCGATGCCGCTGAAGAGTTGGCCAGCCATCTCAGTCGTTTTCTGCCGGCTCCCTCGGCTTCGGCGCAGAAGTCGATGCTCGCGCAATGGCTCGCGCTCAGCGGAATCATCGCCCGTGGTCGCGGGCATCGTGAGCTGACCCAGCGTTATTGCAGCGAGGCGCTGGAAAGCCTGCCGGTGAAACGTTACGGGCAACGCTTGATGTGCCTGTCGACCTTGTCCAATCTGGCGATTGCCGATGGTGATCTGTGGCGCGCCCGGGGGTTGAATCGCGAGTCGCTTGAGCTGGCGCAGCGAGTCGGCAACCCGTTGTTCGAGGCGCTGGCGCATTATGATCGGGCGCGAGTGTTACAGGCCCGTGGCGAGATTCTGCGTGCACTGGATGAAGTCCATCAGGGCCTGGAACGCTTGCGCGGATTGTCCTCGCAGCGTCTGTACGCAGTGCGGGCGCGGCTGACTTTGTACGAAGGTTTTCTATTGTCCATGCGCTTGCAGACGCAGCAGGCCCGGGTTCGATTGCTCAGCGGTCTGGCTGAAGCGCGGGCCTGTCGCGATATCAGCGTATTGATCGGCCATTGCGTGATCGCCCGTCTGGACGGCAGCGCCGGCGAGTTCGCCAAGGCCTTCGCCGAACTCGCCGAAGCCGAGCGCTTGATGCACATCTGGGACGTGCCGCCGATCTACTATCTGGCAATGATCACGCTGGTCAAATGCGAACTGTGGCTGGCGCAGGGCCGCACCGATCTGGCCGAAGCGTGGCTGGCACGCCTGGGCCAGACCTACACCGGCGAACGCGCCGCCGCGCCACCGGAGTTTCATCCGCAGTTGCCGTTGCATGTCGAGCTGCAACAGGCGTTGCTCGATGTGATTCAGGGGCAGCCGATGCTCGCCGAAGGGCGCTTGAACGTGTTGCTGGAAAACGGCCAGCAGACCGGTCGCCAGTTGCTGTGCGTGATGGCGCTGGCGCAAAAGGTGACGCTGTTGTTGAGCACTGGCCGCGAACCCGAAGCACGCAAGGCCTTGAGCCAGGCGCTCGAAGCAGCGGCGGGCGGCGTGATACAGCCGTTTGCCGCTCTGATCAGAGAGCATCCGGACTGGCTGCGAAGCCAGTTGCAGAACACGCCGGCACTGGCAGGTCAGCCGTTGCTGGAGCATTTTCCGTTGACGGTCGCTCGTCCTGCGCTCGAGTGCGCCGCTGCCGAACAACTCAGTAGCCGCGAACTGGCGGTGCTGCGCTTGATTGCTCAAGGCTGTTCGAATCAGGAAATCAGCGAGCAACTGTTCATTTCATTGCATACGGTGAAAACCCATGCCAGCCATATCAACAGCAAGCTGGGCGTGGAGCGACGTACGCAAGCGGTGGCGCGGGCCAAGGCGCTGGGGTTAATGATCTAGTGTCGGTAAAATCTCCGGCATCGGCGGTTTCCAGCGCCATCGAATCTTGATCAGGATTGCCTCATGACTGTCCCAGCACCTGCGCTCATCCGCGAAACCTTTCCCGTCGGCCCGCTGCAGTGTAACTGCACGATAATCGGCGATCCGATCAGCAAGAAAGCCATCGTCGTCGATCCTGGCGGCAACCCCGATCTGATCATGGCGCGTCTCGATGCCCACGGTCTGAAAGTGGTCAGCATCATCCACACCCATGCACATCTCGATCACTTCCTCGCCTCCGGCCAGATGAAGGATAAAACCGGCGCAACCTTGCATCTGCACAAGGAAGACCAGTTCCTGTGGGACAACCTCGAGATGCAGTGCCAGATGTTCGAGGTACCGTACACGCCCGTTCCAGCACCGGATCGCTGGCTCAGTGACGATGAAGAACTGGCCTGCGGCTGCGGCGTGGCGCTGCATACGCCGGGACATACGCCAGGTTCCATGAGCTTTTGGTTTTCCGAGGCTAAGCTGTTGATTGCCGGCGACACGTTGTTTCGTCGCGGGGTAGGGCGCACGGATTTATGGGGCGGCGATCAGGCGACCATCGTGCGATCGATCAAGCAGCGGCTGTACACGCTGGACGAAGACGCAGTTGTGGTGACCGGGCATGGTCCGGACACGCGTCTTGGCGATGAAATGCGCGAAAACCCGTTCGTCCGCGCCTAAACATTTTGTCACGGGTGTGCGGCGGAATTTTTGTGCATTGTCATGATCCAACGCCCGCCAAGGTCTATTGCCTATGGCCGCTGCCACACAGAATGCGAAAACCAGGAGCACTTCATGTTCACCACGCCTCGTTTGATTATTGTTGCTACCGCTGTAGCCATGTTGGCCGGCTGCGCTTCGCCCAACCCGTATGACAATCAGGGGCAGGCCGACGGTGGCTCGCAAGGCATGAGCAAAACCGCCAAGTACGGTGGTCTCGGCGCGCTGGCCGGTGCCCTGGCGGGGGCCGCCATCGACCACAACAACCGTGGCAAGGGTGCGTTGATCGGCGCCGCAGTAGTGGGCGCTTCGGCGGCCGGCTACGGTTACTACGCCGACCAGCAGGAGAAAAAACTGCGCGCCAGCATGGCCAACACCGGGGTTGAAGTGCAGCGTCAGGGTGATCAGATCAAGCTGATCATGCCGGGCAACATTACCTTCGCCACCGACTCGGCGAACATCGCGCCAAGCTTCTACCAGCCGCTGAATAACCTGGCGAACTCGCTGAAAGAGTTCAACCAGAACCAGATCGAAATCGTTGGTTACACCGACAGCACTGGCAGCCGTCAGCACAACATGGACCTGTCCCAGCGTCGCGCGCAGAGCGTGGCTACTTACCTGACTTCGCAAGGCGTCAGTGGTGCCAACCTGTCGGCCCGTGGCGCCGGTCCGGATAACCCGATTGCCAGCAACGGCGACGTCAATGGCCGCGCGCAGAACCGCCGCGTTGAAGTCAACCTGAAGGCGATTCCGGGTCAGCAATACGGTGGTCAGCAGCAACAGCCGGGTACGGTTCAGCAGTATCCGTAACGCAATGGCTGAATGAAGAAATGCCCGGTCCTGGTGATCGGGCATTTTTTTGTGTGGTCTGTGCCGGCCTCTTCGCGGGCAAGCCCGCTCCCACAGGTATTGATGGCGTACACAAAATTTGTGTTCCACACATGACCCTGTGGGAGCGGGCTTGCTCGCGAATGCGATGTATCAGCTTCAGATGTACTGACTGACACGACGCCTTCGCGAGCAAGCCCGCTCCCACATGGGAATTGCGTTCAGGCATAAATCAGATACAAAAAAGCCCCCGGACAATCAAATTGTCCGGGGGCTTTTTGTTGGGCGCGAAACCCGATTACTTCTTCAAACCATAATGCTCATCGAGCATGCCCGGCGAGTTCGGGGCTTTTGGCGCGTAGTCGCGTGGCGGCTCCTGATCGCGCGGTGGCGTCAGGCGTTCGCGCGGTGCCTGGGCGGCATCGGCGTGCAAAGCGGCGATCAGGCGTTGACGGGTCTGCTCGTCCAGGGCCAGACGATTGGCGCCCTCGGCGAGATGATCCTGCACTTCCTGATAGCTCTGGGTCAGTTTCTTGACCAGCGTCGCGGTGCTGTTGAAGTGGGTGACCACCTCGTTTTGATAACTGTCGAAACGCTCCTGGATATCATCCAGTTGACGCTGCGTACGGCTCGGCGCGGCGTTCGGCGCAACGCGCGCGATCAGGAATCCAATGGCGACACCCACAACCAGGGCAAGAGTCGGTAACAACCAAACTAAGAGCGAGTGTTCCACGAGTCCTTCCTCTATAAACGGCTTTGCTTTACGTTAACGGCTCGAACCTGCGCTGTATACCGCGATTCACTCGCAATAGATTGGCACAGACAATTTGCTAGACGAGTCGACCCGATTCGAGGTCACGGAGTTCCTTCCTTGCTGATGCGTGAAACCCCTGTAGTGATTGACGGCCCGGTGGGTCAACTTGAGTCTCTGTACCTGGATAACGAGCAGCCAATCGGCATCGCGCTGATCTGCCATCCGAACCCGGTGCAGGGCGGCACCATGCTCAACAAGGTGGTCTCGACCCTGCAGCGCACCGCACGCGACGCGGGTCTGATTACCTTGCGCTTCAACTATCGCGGCGTCGGTGCCAGCGAAGGCTCGCATGACATGGGCACTGGCGAAGTCGACGATGCCCAGGCTGCGGCTGCATGGCTGCAGGAAAAACACCCGGATCTGCCGCTGACCCTGTTCGGTTTCTCCTTCGGTGGATTTGTTGCAGCAAGTCTCGGCGGCCGTCTCGAAGCCCAGGGCGTGCAGCTCAAGCAGCTGTTCATGGTCGCCCCAGCGGTGATGCGCCTGGGCGAGCAGGATCAACTGCCACAGCACGGTGCGCTGACCGTGATCCAGCCGGAAACCGACGAAGTCATCGATCCACAGCGGGTCTACGACTGGTCGGAAAAACTCCAGCGCCCCCATGAGCTGCTGAAAGTGGCAGAATGCGGACACTTTTTTCATGGCAAGCTGACCGATCTCAAGGATCTGATCCTGCCGCGTCTCTCGAATTGATTGCAGTCTGACAAGCGATTACCCATGACGAACCGTACCCGTATCCTCACCGGCATCACCACCACCGGCACGCCGCACCTGGGCAACTACGCCGGCGCCATCCGCCCGGCGATCCTTGCCAGCCGCGACAGCAATGCCGATTCGTTCTACTTCCTGGCCGACTACCACGCCCTGATCAAATGCGATGACCCGCTGCGCATCCAGCGCTCGCGTCTGGAAATCGCCGCGACCTGGCTGGCCGGTGGCCTGGATGTCGAGCGTGTGACCTTCTATCGCCAGTCCGACATCCCGGAAATCCCCGAGCTGACCTGGCTGCTGACCTGCGTCGCCGCCAAAGGCCTGCTCAACCGTGCGCACGCCTACAAGGCTTCGGTGGACAGGAACGTCGAGACCGGTGAAGACCCGGACGCCGGTATCACCATGGGCCTCTACAGCTACCCGGTGCTGATGGCCGCGGACATCCTGATGTTCAATGCACACAAGGTCCCGGTCGGCCGTGACCAGATCCAGCACGTGGAAATGGCTCGCGACATCGGCCAGCGCTTCAACCACCTGTTCGGCCAGGGCAAGGAGTTCTTCACCATGCCCGAAGCGCTGATCGAAGAGAGCGTGGCCACGTTGCCAGGCCTCGACGGGCGCAAGATGTCCAAGAGCTACGACAACACCATTCCGTTGTTCTCCAGCGCCAAAGAGATGAAGGACGCGATCTCGCGGATCGTCACCGACTCCAAAGCGCCAGGCGAAGCCAAAGATCCGGACAACTCGCATCTGTTCACCCTGTTCCAGGCGTTCGCCACACCTGCGCAGGCTGACGAGTTCCGCAGCGAACTGCTCGGCGGTCTGGGCTGGGGCGAGGCGAAGAATCGTCTGTTCCAGTTGCTCGACAACGAACTGGGCGAAGCCCGCGACAAGTATCACCAGTTGATCGAGCGTCCGGCGGACCTGGAAGACATCCTGCAGATTGGCGCCAAGAAGGCCCGTGCCGTGGCGACGCCGTTCCTCAACGAATTGCGTGAAGCGGTTGGCCTGCGTTCCTTCGTCAATCAAGTGCAGGTTGCCGCGACAACCAAGAAGAAGGCGGCGAAAGCCGCGCGCTTCGTCAGCTTCCGTGAAGACGATGGCAGCTTCCGCTTCCGTCTGTTGGCGGCCGATGGCGAGCAACTGCTGCTGTCGCGCAACTTTGCCGACGGCAAGGCCGCCGGCCAAGTGGCCAAGCAGCTGCAATCCGGCCAGCCGCTGGATGTGCGCAATGCTGATCTGAGTTTCAGCGTGTGGCTGGAAGGTGAGTGCGTCGGCGACAGCCCGGCGTTCGCCGATGCTGCTGCGCGGGACGCGGCCATCGCGGCTCTGCGGGTGGCGTTGACCCCGGTCCAGGACTAATCCGCGGCGCGGCCCGACCAAGGGCCGATTGCCATTCCCACGGGCCGTCGCTACAGTGACGGCCCGTTTTTGTTGCCTTGCTAACGAATTATGACGCCCCTAGAACGATATCAAGCTGATCTGAAACGCCCGGACTTCTTCCATGACGCCGCGCAGGAAACTGCTGTGCGTCATCTGCAGCGCCTGTACGACGATCTGATCGCGGCCGAGCAGAACAAGCCGGGTTTGCTGGGCAAGCTGTTTGGCAAAAAGGATCAGACGCCGGTCAAGGGTCTGTACTTCTGGGGCGGCGTGGGCCGCGGCAAGACGTACCTGGTCGACACCTTCTTCGAAGCGCTGCCGTTCAAGGAAAAGACCCGCACCCACTTCCACCGCTTCATGAAGCGCGTGCACGAAGAGATGAAAACCCTCGGCGGTGAGAAAAACCCGCTGACCATCATCGCCAAGCGCTTTGCGGCTGAATCGCGGGTGATCTGCTTCGATGAGTTCTTCGTCTCGGACATCACCGACGCGATGATTCTCGGCACGCTGATGGAGGAACTGTTCAAGAACGGCGTGACCCTGGTCGCCACTTCGAACATCGTGCCGGACGGTCTGTACAAGGACGGTCTGCAACGCGCACGCTTCCTGCCGGCCATCGCGCTGATCAAGCAGAACACCGAAATCGTCAACGTCGACAGCGGTGTCGACTATCGTCTGCGCCACCTCGAACAGGCGGAGCTGTTCCACTATCCGCTGGACGAAGCGGCGCACGAAAGCCTGCGCAAGAGCTTCAAGGCACTGACCCCGGAATGCACCGCTGCGGTCGAGAACGATGTGTTGATCATCGAGAACCGCGAAATCCGTGCCCTGCGCACCTGCGATGACGTGGCCTGGTTCGACTTCCGCGAACTGTGCGACGGCCCGCGCAGCCAGAACGACTACATCGAACTGGGCAAGATCTTCCACGCCGTGCTGCTCAGCGGTGTCGAGCAGATGAGCGTCACCACCGACGACATCGCTCGCCGCTTCATCAACATGGTCGACGAGTTCTACGACCGGAACGTCAAGCTGATCATTTCTGCCGAGGTCGAGTTGAAGGACCTGTACACCGGCGGACGCCTGACGTTCGAATTCCAGCGCACGCTCAGCCGTCTGCTGGAGATGCAATCGCACGAATTCCTGTCGCGGGCGCACAAGCCTTAAGCCGTTTAGCGAGACAAAAAAAGGGCCTGCAATCGCAGGCCTTTTTTTGTATCTGAAATTCACCTCGAACCCTGTGGGAGCGGGCTTGCTCGCGAAAGCGGAGTGTCATTCAGCATTAATGTCGACTGATGCACCGCCTTCGCGAGCAAGCCCGCTCCCACAAGGGATCTGCGCGTGCTTTGAGAACTAGGCAGCCTGCTGAAACTGCTGCCGATACTGGTTCGGCGACAGTTCGGTGTGCTGGCGGAACAGTCGCGCAAAGAAGCTCGCATCGTCGTAGCCGACCTCATAACTGATGGTCTTGATGCTCTTGCGGCTACCGGACAACAGGCCCTTGGCGGTCTCGATGCGCAGGCGCTGCAGGTAGTGCAGCGGCTTGTCGCCGGTGGCGGTCTGGAAGCGCCGCATGAAGTTGCGGATGCTCATGCCGTGTTCGCGGGCGACGTCTTCGAAGCGGAACTTGTCGGCGAAATGCTCTTCGAGCCAGTGCTGGATCTGCAGGATAATCACGTCCTGATGCAGCTTCTGCCCGCCGAACCCGATGCGCCCCGGCGAATAGCTGCGCTGCACTTCGTAAAGAATGTCGCGGGCCACCGCTTGCGCGACGTTGGCGCCGCAGAAGCGTTCGATCAGGTAGATATACAGGTCGCAGGCCGAAGTGGTGCCGCCAGCGCAATACAGATTGTCGGCGTCGGTCAGGTGCTTGTCCTGATTCAGGTAGACCTTGGGGAAGCGCTCGGCGAAGGCATTGAAGAAGCGCCAGTAGGTGGTCGCTTCCTTGCCGTTGAGCAATCCGGCCTCGGCCAGCCAGAAGACCCCGGTGGCTTCGCCGCACAGCACGGCGCCACGGGCATGCTGTTCGCGCAGCCACGGCAGGATCTGTGGATAGCGTTTGCACAACGTATCGAAATCATCCCAGAACGCCGGGAGGATGATGACGTCGGCGTTTTCCAGGCCGCCGTCCACCGGCATCACCACGTCACTGAAGCTGTTTACCGGTCTGCCATCGGGGCTGACCAGACGTGTTTCGAACGCCGGTGTCAGGCCGTGGCCCAGTTGTTTGCCGTAACGCAGACTGGCCAGATGGAAGAAATCCTTGGCCTGCATGAGGGTGGATGCGAAAACCCGGTCGATTGCCAGGATGCTGACGCGCCGCAAGGGCGTGGAGACTTGCTTGGACATAATTCAACTTTTGTTTTGTTTTTATAAGGGAAAGTGGTCACCAGACGGCTGGATCGTCTTATTTTTTGTCGGATGTGTCCAGTGTCCTGTAGCGGGGGTGGGGCTTAGTCTCTGAAAGGCATATCCCTCCAACAAGACAGAAAGGTGCCGCATGATCCCCAGAACCTTGTTCAGCTCCGAGCACGAATTGTTCCGCGACAGCGTACGAACCTTCCTCGAAAAAGAGGCGGTGCCGTTTCATGCGCAATGGGAGAAACAAGGCCACATCGACCGCGAGCTGTGGAACAAGGCGGGGGAGGCGGGGATGCTCTGTTCGCATCTGCCGGAAGAATACGGCGGCCTGGGGGCGGACTTTCTGTACAGCGCGGTGGTGATCGAGGAGGTCGGACGTCTCGGGCTGACCGGTATCGGTTTCTCGCTGCACTCGGATATCGTCGCGCCGTACATCCTGCATTACGGCAGCGAAGCGCTGAAGCACAAGTACCTGCCGAAACTGGTCTCGGGCGAGATGGTCAGTGCCATCGCCATGACCGAACCGGGCGCAGGCTCCGATCTGCAAGGGGTCAAGACTACCGCGGTGCTGGATGGCGACGAGTACGTGATCAACGGTTCCAAGACCTTTATCACCAACGGCTTTCTGGCTGATCTGGTGATTGTCGTCGCCAAGACCGATCCGAAGGCTGGCGCCAAGGGCACCAGCCTGTTTGTGGTGGAAGCGAGTACGCCGGGTTTCGAGAAGGGCAAACGCCTGGAAAAGGTCGGAATGAAGGCTCAGGACACGTCGGAATTGTTCTTTCAGGACGTGCGGGTGCCGAAGGAAAACCTGCTGGGGCAGGCCGGGGCGGGGTTTGCCTATTTGATGCAGGAGTTGCCACAGGAGCGCCTGACCGTAGCGATCGGGGGGCTGGCCTCAGCCGAAGCTGCGTTGCAATGGACGCTGGATTACACCCGTGATCGCAAGGCGTTTGGCAAGGCGATTGCCGACTTCCAGAACACCCGTTTCAAACTGGCGGAGATGGCTACCGAAATACAGATTGGCCGGGTCTTCGTCGACCGCTGTCTGGAGTTGCATCTGCAGGGCAAGCTGGATGTGCCGACGGCGGCGATGGCCAAGTATTGGGGCACCGACCTGCAATGCAAGGTGCTCGACGAATGCGTGCAGTTGCACGGCGGCTACGGCTTCATGTGGGAATACCCGGTGGCCCGGGCGTGGGCGGATGCGCGGGTGCAGCGGATTTATGCCGGCACCAATGAAATCATGAAGGAGATCATTGCGCGGTCGCTGTGAAAGGCTGAAAAGATCGCAGCCTGCGGCAGCTCCTACACGGGATCGGCGTGAACCCTGTAGGAGCTGCCGCAGGCTGCGATCTTTTTACTTACGGCGCCGGATTCGGATGCTCCTTGTGAATCGCCTCGATCCCCGCCAGCACTTCATCGGAAAGCTTCAGGTCGAAACTGGCAATGTTGCTGTCCAGTTGCTCAAGCGTGGTCGCGCCAATGATGTTGCTGGTGACGAACGGTTGCTGAGTGACAAACGCCAGCGCCATTTGCGCCGGATCCAGACCGTGTTCACGGGCCAGTGCCACGTAGCGGCTGCAAGCGGCTTCCGATTGCGCGTTGAAGTAGCGGCTGAAGCGGCTGTAGAGGCTAAGGCGGCCTTTCGGTGGGCGCGCGCCGCCCTCGTACTTGCCCGAGAGGAAACCGAACGCCAGTGGTGAGTAGGCGAGCAGGCCGCACTGTTCGCGGATGGCGATCTCTGCCAGACCGATTTCGAAGCTGCGGTTGAGCAGGTTGTACGGGTTCTGGATCGACACCGCGCGCGGCCAGCCACGGGCTTCGGCGAGTGCGAGGAAACGCATGGTGCCCCACGGCGTTTCGTTGGACAGGCCGATGTGGCGGATCTTGCCGGTCTTGACCTGTTCGTCGAGCGCTTCGAGGGTGTCCTCGAGCGGCGTCAGGTTGGCTTCGATCTTGTGTTTGTAGCCCAGCTGTCCGAAGAAGTTGGTGCTGCGCTCCGGCCAGTGCAACTGGTAGAGATCGATGTAATCGGTCTGCAGGCGCTTGAGGCTGGCATCCACCGCTTCAGTGATGTGCTGACGGTTATGGCGCAGGTTTTTGTCGCGGATGTAATCGATGGTGTTGCCCGGACCGGCGATCTTGCTGGCGAGGATCCAGTCGGCGCGATCACCGCGACTTTTGAAGTAATTGCCGATGTAGCGCTCGGTGGTGGCGTAGGTTTCGGCTTTCGGCGGCACCGGGTACATCTCGGCGGTGTCGATGAAATTGATCCCGGCCTCCTTGGCCCGCTCGATCTGGGCGAAGGCTTCGGCTTCAGTGTTTTGCTCGCCCCAGGTCATGGTGCCGAGGCAGATTGCACTCACGTTCAGGTCGGTACGGCCTAGCTGGCGATAGTCCATCGGGTGCTCCTTGGGCAAAACAATCATAAAAGCAGGTTGATAATTTTTTCGCAATCTGCATAATTGCCGACCTCTTTCTGCAGTGGAAGTGATGCGCCGCCGCCGAAGAATCTTGCCGTTGAACGGACGCGCCGACCCGAGCCCCCGAAAGCGTCTGTATCCGGCTGCCTTTGACTTGTCAAAGTACGCACTATTCAGTAAGATCCGCCGTCTAAATTTACAGGCGGCCCCTGAGGCTATAAAGAATGAAAACTTTTACTGCTAAACCGGAAACAGTAAAGCGCGACTGGTTTGTCGTCGACGCTGCTGGTCAGACCCTGGGTCGTCTGGCCACCGAAATCGCGAGCCGTCTGCGTGGCAAGCACAAGCCTGAGTACACTCCTCACGTTGACACCGGCGACTACATCGTCGTCATCAACGCCGAGCAGATCCGTGTAACCGGCGCTAAAACCACTGACAAAATGTACTACTCCCACTCCGGTTTCCCGGGCGGCATCAAGTCGATCAACTTTGAAAAGCTGATCGCCAAGGCCCCTGAGCGCGTGATCGAGACCGCGGTTAAAGGCATGCTGCCTAAGAACCCGCTGGGTCGTGACATGTACCGTAAGCTGAAAGTCTATGCGGGCGCTGCACACCCTCATACTGCTCAGCAGCCCCAAGAACTGAAGATTTAACGGAATAGTTCATTATGTCGGCGACTCAAAATTACGGCACTGGCCGTCGCAAGACCGCAACCGCACGCGTTTTCCTGCGTCCGGGCACTGGTAACATCTCCATCAACAACCGCTCCCTGGACTCGTTCTTCGGCCGCGAAACTGCCCGCATGGTAGTTCGTCAGCCGCTGGAACTGACCGAGACTGTCGAGAAGTTCGACATCTACGTCACTGTCATCGGCGGTGGTGTAAGTGGCCAGGCTGGCGCAATCCGCCACGGCATCACTCGCGCCCTGATGGACTACGACGAAACCCTGCGTAGCGCTCTGCGCAAAGCTGGCTTCGTTACTCGCGACGCCCGTGAAGTTGAACGTAAGAAAGTTGGTCTGCGTAAAGCGCGTAAGCGTCCGCAGTACTCGAAGCGTTAATTCGTTTCCACGTTCAAAAAGAACGCTCGATTCCTCACGGAATCGGGCGTTTTTTTATGCCTGCAATTTATTGAAGAATTGCGCTGTGACAACTTGCCACATTCGTAGACCCCCTATACTACAAGGCTTGAGGGTAGGAGCCCCGGGTAATTCCCTTGTCAGAATTGGGGCTTTTCATTACCATCTCGGCAAAATTTTTATAAGTAACATTGATTTATTTAGTAGATGCCTGATTTAACAGGCCAAAAAAGCTGATGGGAGAGGACTGAATGAGCAATGACGGCGTGAATGCAGGCCGGCGTCGCTTCTTGGTAGCAGCCACATCCGTGGTGGGTGCTGCAGGAGCGGTGGGGGCTGCGGTCCCGTTCGTGGGGTCATGGTTTCCCAGTGCCAAGGCGAAAGCCGCCGGTGCACCGGTGAAAGTGAATGTCAGCAAGATCGAGCCAGGACAGCAGATGATTGCTGAATGGCGCGGCCAGCCGGTGTTCATTGTCCGCCGTACTGCGGAAATCCTGGGGAATCTCAAGAAGATCGAGGGCCAGCTCTCCGATCCGACTTCCAAAAACTCCACGCAACCTACCTATGTCGACCCTGAAGTGCGTTCGATCAAGCCGGAAATTCTGCTGCTGATCGGGATCTGCACACACCTGGGTTGCTCACCGACTTTCCGTCCCGAAGTGGCACCTGCGGATCTGGGTAAAGACTGGGTTGGCGGCTATTTCTGCCCGTGCCACGGTTCCCACTACGATCTGGCTGGCCGCGTCTACAAGTCGCAACCTGCGCCTTTGAACCTGCCAGTTCCCCCGCATTCCTATGAGACCGATGACCTGATTGTCATTGGCGTCGATACGGAGAAAGCGTGATGAGCAAGTTCATGGATTGGGTTGATGCGCGCTTTCCCGCGACCAAAATGTGGGAAGACCATCTCAGCAAGTATTACGCTCCAAAAAACTTCAACTTCTTCTATTTCTTCGGCTCGCTGGCGCTGCTGGTGCTGGTCAACCAGATCGTCACCGGTGTCTGGCTGACGATGAGTTACACGCCCTCGGCAGAAGAGGCGTTCGCGTCCGTCGAATACATCATGCGCGACGTCGAGTACGGCTCGATCCTGCGTTTGCTGCACTCCACCGGCGCCTCGGCATTCTTCATCGTGGTCTATCTGCATATGTTCCGTGGCCTGCTCTACGGTTCGTACCAGAAACCCCGCGAGCTGGTGTGGGTGTTCGGCATGCTGATTTACCTGGCGCTGATGGCTGAAGCGTTCATGGGTTATCTGCTGCCGTGGGGCCAGATGTCCTACTGGGGTGCCCAGGTGATCATCTCGCTGTTCGGTGCGATTCCGGTCATCGGCAACGACCTGACCCAGTGGATTCGTGGTGACTACCTGATCTCCGGGATCACCCTGAACCGCTTCTTCGCTCTGCATGTCGTGGCCCTGCCGATCGTGATTCTCGGTCTGGTGGTGCTGCACATTCTGGCGCTGCACGAAGTGGGTTCGAACAACCCGGACGGCGTCGATATCAAGAAGCACAAAGACGAAAACGGCATCCCGCTGGACGGCATTGCCTTCCACCCGTACTACACCGTCAAAGACATTGTCGGCGTGGTGGTGTTCCTGTTCATTTTCTGCTTTATCGTGTTCTTCTTCCCGGAAATGGGCGGCTACTTCCTCGAAAAACCCAACTTCGAGCAAGCCAACCCATTCAAGACACCTGAGCATATTGCGCCGGTCTGGTACTTCACGCCGTTCTACGCGATCTTGCGTGCGATCCCGGACAAACTCATGGGCGTGATCGCCATGGGCGCCTCGATTGCCTTGCTGTTCGTCCTGCCGTGGCTTGACCGCAGTCCGGTCAAATCCATGCGCTACAAGGGCTGGATGAGCAAGATCTGGCTGGTGGTGTTCTGCATTTCCTTCGTGATCCTCGGCATTCTGGGCGTTCTGGCGCCGACGCCGGAGCGCACGCTGGTATCGCAGGTCTGCACCTTCCTGTACTTCGCCTACTTCATTCTGATGCCGTTCTACACCAGGCTCGAGAAGACCAAACCGGTTCCGGAAAGGGTGACTGGCTGATGAAAAAGTTATTTTTTGCTCTGATTTTTGCTGCGCTGCCTGTGCTGTCTTTCGCCGCCGAACACGGTGGTCCGGAGCTGGAAAAAGTCGACATCGACGTGTCCGACAAAGCTGCTCTGCAGGATGGCGCGAGGACCTTTGCCAACTATTGCATGGGTTGCCACAGTGCCAAGTTCCAGCGTTACGAGCGGGTGGCTGATGACCTCGGCATTCCACATGAAATGATGCTCGAGAAGCTGATATTCACCGGTGCCAAGATCGGCGACCACATGAACATCGGCATGCAGCCGGCGGACGCCAAGACCTGGTTCGGCGCGGCGCCACCGGATCTGACCCTGGTCGCTCGCGTACGTGGCACCGACTGGCTCTACGGTTACCTGCGCTCGTTCTACGAAGATCCGGCACGTCCATGGGGCGTGAACAACAAGGTCTTCCCGAACGTCGGCATGCCTAACGTGCTGGTCGGCCTGCAAGGTCGTCAGGTGGTGGGTTGCAAACAGGTGCAGATCGTCGAAGACGGCAAGAAGCAATACGATCCGCTGACCGGCACGCCGCTGACCCATGAAGCGTGCGATCAGTTGACCATCGTGCCGAAATCCGGTGCTCTGAACGAAGAGCAGTTCGATGAGAAGGTCAAGAATCTGGTAACCTTCCTGGCTTACTCGGCTAACCCGGTTAAGCTGCAACATCAGCGCATCGGTACTTACGTCTTGCTGTACCTGGCGTTCTTCTTTGTGTTCGCCTACCTGCTCAAGCGTGAATACTGGAAAGACGTGCACTGATACGCTTCAAGCATTGCTGTTAATCGCGCGCGCCCAAGGGCGCCTCCATCAACGCAGCGTCTGCTCAGCAGGCATTGCGGGAGGCGCCCTCTGGGCGCGCGCGTTTTTCCGGTTCCGACAATTTCAACAAGCGAGGAGGATCGCCATGGGCGTGACCAATCGGTTGGCCTGTTACTCCGACCCCGCCGACCACTATTCCCACCGAGTGCGCATCGTGCTTGCAGAGAAGGGTGTCAGCGCCGAAATCATTTACGTGGAGGCTGGTCGTCAGCCGCCTAAACTGATTGAGGTGAACCCTTATGGCAGTCTCCCGACGCTGGTCGATCGCGACCTGGCATTGTGGGAGTCGACCGTGGTGATGGAATATCTGGATGAGCGTTACCCGCATCCGCCACTGATGCCGGTGTACCCGGTGGCGCGTGCCAACAGCCGTCTGCTGATTCATCGTATTCAGCGCGACTGGTGTGGTCTGGTGGATCTGATTCTGGATCCGAAAGCCAAGGAAGCCGCGCGCGTCGTGGCGCGCAAGGAATTGCGTGAAAGCCTGACCGGCGTGTCGCCGCTGTTTGCCGACAAGCCGTTTTTCCTCAGTGAGGAACAAAGTCTGGTGGATTGCTGCCTATTGCCAATACTCTGGCGTTTACCGATTCTGGGTATTGAACTGCCGCGGCCAGCCAAGCCGCTGCTTGATTATATGGAGCGCTCGTTTGCGCGTGAGGCGTTCCAGGCGAGTCTGTCTGGCGTCGAACGCGACATGCGCTAAGGCTTAAGGAGCCGCTATGAACTCCAGTCGACCTTATCTGGTCCGCGCGCTCTACGAGTGGATTGTGGATAACGATTGCACCCCGCACATGCTGGTCAATTCCGAATACCCGGCAGTGCAGGTGCCACAGGGTTTTGCCAGTGACGGGCAGATTGTCCTGAACATTTCGCCCAGCGCCGTGCGCCATTTGCATATGGACAACGACGTGGTGACCTTCGAGGGTCGCTTCGGTGGTGTTCCGCACAGCCTGTACGTGCCGATCAGTGCGATCCTGGGTATCTATGCCCGGGAGAATGGTCAGGGCATGGTGTTCGATCTCGAGTCGCCGATGGACGACGACGAAATCGAACCGGATGACGACGCGCCACCACCGGACAGCGAGCCGCCGCGCCCAAGTGGCCGGCCAAGCCTGAAAGTGGTGAAGTAATAAAAAAAGGCGACCCGAATGGGTCGCCTTTTTTTATTACCTGTTTTCCTTCTGTAGGAGCTGCCGCAGGCTGCGATCTTTTGATCTTGATCCTATAAAAACAAGATCAAAAGATCGCAGCCTGCGGCAGCTCCTACATGGGGGTGTATCAGTCGATGTATTCGAACAGCTTCACAATCTTCTGCACCCCGGAAACGCTTTGCACCAGATTGGTTGCCTGTTGCGCTTCCTGCTTGGTCAGCAGGCCCAGCAGATAGACGATGCCATTCTCGGTCACGACCTTGATGCGCGAGCCTGGAATGTTCGCATCAGCCAGCATCTGGGTCTTGATCTTGGTGGTCAGCCAGGCGTCGTTCTGGCGGGCGAGGAAGCTCGAAGGTGCAATCACTTGCAGTTCGTTATGCACTTTCTTCACGCGCTGGACGTTGGCGGCGGCCTGTTCGGCCTTGGCCTTGAGGTCTTCACGCGGGGTCTGACCGGCGAGCAGTACCACGCCGTTGAAGCTGGTGACGACGATGTGCGAATCCTTGTCCAGGGCCGGGTCGGCCTTGGCCACGTTAACGCCGACTTTGGTCTCGATCAGCGAGTCGTCGATTTTGCTGCCGAAGGTTCGGGTGCCGCGGTCGTCTTCAATCGGTGCTTCACGGCTGGCATTCACCACCGAAGTGCAGCCGCTGATGCCGAGGCACAGGGTCAAGGCCAGAAGGCCAAGGCGATTAGGGGTCATTCTTCACTCCCGAACAGTTGGCTGTCGATCAGATCGCAGAGGCAATGGATCGCCAGCAGATGGACTTCCTGAATACGTGCTGTGACATGGGCCGGTACGCGAATCTCGACGTCTTCGGGCAGCAGCAGCGAAGCCATGCCGCCGCCGTCACGGCCAGTCAATGCTACGACAATCATTTCGCGATCATGTGCGGCCTGGATAGCTTGAATAATGTTTGCCGAGTTGCCGCTGGTCGAAATCGCCAGCAGCACGTCGCCCGGTTGGCCCAGTGCGCGGATCTGCTTGGAGAACACTTCGTTGTAGCTGTAGTCGTTGGCGATGGAGGTGATCGTCGAGCTGTCGGTGGTCAGGGCGATGGCCGGCAGGCTCGGACGTTCGCGCTCGAAGCGGTTCAGCAGTTCGGACGAGAAGTGCTGGGCGTCGCCGGCAGAGCCGCCGTTGCCGCACGAAAGCATTTTGCCTTCGTTGAGCAGGGCGTTGACCATGATCTGGCTGGCTTGCTCGATGTGCGGTGCAAGTACGTCCATCGCCTGTTGCTTGGTGTCGATACTGGCCTGAAAAAGCTGGCGAATTCGGGATTGCATGTCCATCTGTGTGACCTTAAGTAGCGCGGCTGTTCGGCACGTGAATGTGCAGCCCGCAATGCAAAGAGCAAAAATTGTCGGTGAAAGTGTCCGGGGTGGTGTGCAGAGAATCAACCATCGAACGCATTCTGCAACCACTGCAACTGATCCGGGTGCCTGTCGATGGCCACCACGTCGAAGCGGCAAGGGGAGTCGGCCCAGCGCGACTCGCGCTGGAGAAAATACTGTGCGGCGAAAATCAGTTTCTGCTGTTTGCGCTCATCGATGCTAGCGAGCGCGCCACCCCATTGAGTGTTTTTTCTGTAGCGGACTTCGACGAATACTACTGTATCGCCATCAAGCATGACCAGATCCAGCTCGCCGCGTTTGCAGCTCCAGTTCTGCGCCAGCAGGCGCAGACCCTGGTGTTGCAGATGCTCGAGCGCATGGCGCTCGGCATCTTTACCGCTTTGCAGGTGCGAGCTGTCGGGCATCAGCGCGGAGTATCCGGCAGGCGTTGAACCTGACCGTTGACGAACTGCGCCCATGGCAACTGGCGTACCACGCGTTGAGTCTGGGTCATGCCGAGGCTGCCTGATTGGCCTTCGATGCGGCTGTCCGGCAAGGCTTTGAGCTGACCGAGGCGCGGTGCCAGGCGGTAAGCGTCGACGCCCATCGCGTACAGGCGGCCGAGGCTGCCGGCGGCGGCTGGCCATTGCGCGGTGACTTGCTGACGCAGCGGGTCATTGGCCTCCAGCAACCATGGGGTTTCGCAGAAGCGGATGCCGTTCATGTCGTTGTACTGGTTGACGTCGCCGCTGGCGCTATAGACGTGGGAGGTGGCGTAGACCGGAACGTCACCGGCGTACTGGAAGTTCAGGGTCGGCTTGATCTGCTGCGCCTGTTGCGGGGTGGCAGCGAGGAAGATGAATTCGATGTCCTGGCGACGCGAAGGCTGCGCGGCTACGTTGGTGCCGGCGGCATTCTGCAGGCTCTTGGCGCGGGCTTCGCTCTGACGCAGCTGGAACATGTCGGCGATCTGCTGGGCCAGTTGTACTGGCTGATCGACACGTTCGGTGGCGACAATGCTGCCGCCATTGGCTTGCCAGTCCTGGCTGAATGCACGCAGCACACGATCGCCCCATTCGCCTTTCGGCACCATGATCGCGGCGCGGTGCAAGCCGTCGGCGCGGGCGCGGCGCGCCACTTCACGGGCTTCGTCTTCAGCAGCCAGACCAAACTGGAACAGTTGCGCCGGACCTTGATCACCTTCGCTGTAGTTCAGTGCGAGGGTGGTGATCGGCAGTTGCGGGCGAGTGCTCAGTTGCTTGACCAGTGGTTTTTCCAGCGGACCGACCACCAGTTGCACGCCATCGGCCTGGGCCTTGCGGTAGAACTCGTCCATCGAGGTCAGCTTCGAGCTGTCGTAGAACTCGATGGCCGGCGGCTTCTGGCCAGCCTGTTGCGCTTGATAGTGCGCGGCCATGAAACCTTCACGCAGTGCTTTGCCGACCGATGCCAGAGGGCCGTCTTGCGGCAGCAGCAGGGCGATCTTGCTCAGCGGCTGGCTGGCCAGTTCCTTGAGCTTGGTCAGTGGCAGCGGCAGGTTGATTGCGGCAGGGTGCTTTGGATTCTGCGCGCGCCAGGCATCGATCGCGGCTTGCTGCTGTTCCAGGGTACCGGCGGTTTTCACCGCCAGCGCCAGGCCCATCCAGCCGCCGAGATCATCGGACGTGTTGGGTTGCAGTTGATCGGTGGGCAGCGAAGCGATCAGAGTCCAGATCGCTTCGTGGTTCTTGCTGGCGGCTTCGCCTTCAAGCATTGGCGCGATGAAGATGCGCTCGCGAGCGGCAGCCAGGGTCTGGCCGTCGGCTTCCAGTGCTCGGGCATGCACGGTGCCGGTGCGCACCTGCTGCTCCTCCGGCATCTGGCTCAACTGCTGCAGGCTCGGGTGGCTCAGGGCGGTCAGCGCTGCTTTCGGCTGATTACGGGTCATCGCCAGTTCAGCGGACAGCGTGCTGGCAAAAATCTGCTGGCCCGGCTTCAGCTGCTCCATTGGCACTTGTTGCAGGATCTGTGCGGACTGGCCAGCGTTGCCCTGACGATAAGCCAGGTCGGCGGCGCTCAGGCGCAACAGCGCGGCTTTTTCTGGCGTCTTGGCCTGGGTCGCCTGTTCGAGCAGTTGCTCGATGCTGGCATCCGGGGTCCGTGGAAGTTCGCCAAGGCTGGAGGAAGGGGAACTGGCGCAGGCCGCCAGCAAGGCAGCGAGGCAGAGGGCAGTGAACAGCCGCAGGCAAGCGATCATGTAAGTGTTCCTGATACTCGATCAAATTAGCGTGGAATTGTACCCAAGCACTGGCCGGGGCGCGATGTTAGTGGCGTGAAACCGTCAATTTAGCTGAAGCAAATGTTGCGGTGCCGCACAAAGACGCGCAAAACCGGTAGCGGCGCGAACGCATCGTCAGGCGCGTGACGCGTTACAATGCCGGCTTTTACCGATCATGAGGTGTGCGCTTTGACTGCTCCAGGTCCTTTGAATTCCGCTGCTGGCTCGCTATATGTGGTGGCGACGCCCATCGGCAATCTGGACGACATCAGCGCCCGGGCCCTGAAGATCCTGCGCGAAGTGGCACTGATCGCCGCTGAAGACACGCGGCATTCGGCGCGCTTGATGCAGCATTTCGGCATCGGCACGCCGCTGGCCGCGTGTCACGAGCACAACGAACGTGATGAAGGTAGCCGCTTTATCACCCGTTTGCTGGCGGGCGATAACGTCGCGCTGATTTCCGACGCGGGTACGCCGCTGATTTCCGATCCGGGTTACCACCTGGTGCGCCAGGCGCGCGCGGCCGGGATCAACGTGGTGCCGGTGCCGGGCGCCTGTGCACTGATCGCGGCGTTGTCGGCGGCGGGGCTGCCGTCGGATCGCTTCATCTTCGAAGGTTTCCTGCCGGCCAAATCGGTGGGGCGCAAGGCGCGCCTGGAAGCCGTCAAGGAAGAGCCGCGTACCTTGATTTTCTACGAAGCCCCGCACCGTATTCTCGAATGCCTGCAGGACATGGAAGCGGTGTTCGGTGGCGAGCGTCAGGCCTTGCTGGCTCGTGAAATCACCAAGACCTTCGAAACACTGAAGGGGCTGCCGTTGGCCGAGCTGCGTGCATTCGTCGAATCCGACAGCAATCAGCAGCGTGGGGAATGCGTGGTGCTGGTGGCTGGCTGGACTGCGCCGGAGTCCGAAGATGCAGTCAGCAGCGAGGCGATGCGCGTGCTGGATCTGCTGCTGGAAGAGATGCCGCTCAAGCGCGCCGCGGCGTTGGCCGCGCAAATCACCGGTGAGCGCAAAAACGTGCTGTATCAGGTTGCGCTGGATCGGCAGAAGGGCGAGTAACCCGTCGCGCAGAGGGGTTGCGCGGCTATTAGCGCTTGTTCTTCGGGCGCTCTGCCGTTAACCTTCGCGGCGGAGAGTCGATCGGACAGTCGCTGCCCTCTATGAAAATTAGGGGGGGGAGGAAAGTCCGGGCTCCATAGGGCGAAGTGCCAGGTAATGCCTGGGAGGCGTGAGCCTACGGAAAGTGCCACAGAAAATAACCGCCTAAGCGCTTCGGCGCCGGTAAGGGTGAAAAGGTGCGGTAAGAGCGCACCGCACGTCTGGCAACAGTTCGTGGCTAGGTAAACCCCACTTGGAGCAAGACCAAATAGGGTCCCAAGGCGTGGCCCGCGCTGGGACCGGGTAGGTTGCTAAAGATGTCCAGTGATGGCCATCGTAGACGAATGACTGTTCAAGACAGAACCCGGCTTACAGATCGACTCTCCACCTTTTTCTTTCCCTGCTTGAATCAAAGGCATCAGGTCTGTGTATTATCAGCGGGCCTGCGCTAAATTCCGGCAGCGGCAATGCAGTAATAGCCAATTCCCACCTTGCTTCAATCAACAGCAGAAGCGCGTTTGTAATACCGAAAAAATCTTACTCTTAAGAAATCACTTTAACTTCCGAGCGCAGCTTTCAGTGCTGCATCAAGTTATTGGTCAAAAGTCTCCGTCAGATTCCCGTTACCTCTCCTTTTAAGCTCCTAAATCTCCGTTCTGTAAGGGTTTTCCTTTAATCCGCGCCTTGACGGTGTGGTGGGCGCATTCCTATAGTGTGCGCAAGTGGCGGAAAGTGGCATGAAGTGGGTTTTTTGAGCTCAAAACGATAAAAATTGGAGAAACGCTGACGTGTTTCGCGGAGCTAACGCTATCAGTCTCGATGCAAAGGGCCGTCTCGCCATGCCGAGCCGGTACCGTGACGAGCTCGTTTCGCGTAGTTCCGGCCAATTGATCGTGACCATTGATGCCGTCGACCCATGTCTGTGTGTCTACCCGCTCGATGAGTGGGAAATTATTGAAACCAAGTTGCGCGCGCTTCCTTCGCTTCGCGAAGAGAACCGTCGCCTGCAGCGCTTATTGATTGGTAATGCCGTCGACCTCGAACTCGACGGCAGTGGTCGTTTTCTGGTTCCACCGCGTCTGCGCGAATACGCCAAGCTTGATAAGAAAGCGATGCTGGTGGGGCAACTGAACAAGTTCCAACTGTGGGACGAGGATGCATGGAACGCGGTATCTGCCGCTGACCTTGCTGCTATTCAACAACCGGGCGCCATGCCTGACGAACTGCGTGATTTGATCCTGTGACTATTGATAGCGGCTTTAACCACATCACCGTACTGCTTGACGAAGCCGTCGAGGCTCTCGCCGTACGTCCTGATGGCTGCTATCTGGACGGCACGTTCGGTCGCGGCGGGCATAGCCGGTTGATCCTCAGCCAGCTCGGGACGGATGGTCGGCTCATCGGATTCGACAAGGATCCACAAGCGATTGCCACCGGGCAAACGCTAGCGGCCGAAGACGGCCGCTTTGTCGTTGTGCAGCGCAGCTTTGCCGAGCTGGGTTCGGAAGTCGCCGAGCGCGGTCTGGCCGGCAAGGTCAGTGGGATCCTGCTGGATCTCGGCGTGTCTTCGCCGCAGCTGGATGACGCCGAACGCGGTTTCAGCTTCCTCAACGACGGTCCGCTGGACATGCGCATGGACCCGTCCCGTGGCATCAGCGCCGCCGAGTTCGTCAACACCGCTCCGGTGGAAGAAATCGCCCGCGTATTCAAGGAGTACGGCGAGGAGCGTTTCTCCGGACGCATGGCCCGTGCCGTGGTCGAGCGTCGCGACATCAAGCCGTTCGAACGCACCGCCGATCTGGCCGAAGTCCTGAAAGTCGCCAACCCGGCATGGGAAAAGGGCAAGAACCCGGCCACTCGTGCCTTCCAGGGGCTGCGCATTCACGTCAACAACGAGCTGGGTGATCTGGAAGCAGGCCTCGAAGCCGCACTGGAAGCTCTGGAAGTGGGCGGCCGTCTGGTGGTCATCAGCTTCCATTCGCTGGAAGACCGTATCGTCAAGCTGTTCATGCGCAAGCTGGTCAAAGGCGAAGCCGACAACCTGCCGCGCAACCTGCCGGTACGCCACGTGGCGTTCGAACCAAAAATCAAAGTCCATGGCAAAGCGCAGACGGCCTCCGACGCCGAACTCAAAGCCAACCCACGTTCCCGTAGCGCTGTCATGCGTGTCGCGGAGAAGTTGCGGTGAGCAAGCTTTTCGCCAAGCCCCTGCCAGGCGGCAGCTTTATCATGCTGCTGCTGTTTATCGGCGTGCTCGTGTCGGCCATCGGCGTGTCTTATAGCGCGCACTGGAACCGTCAGTTGCTCAATACCCTGTACAACGAACTCAGCGTGCGCGACAAGGCGCAGGCCGAGTGGGGGCGGCTGATTCTCGAGCAAAGCACCTGGACTGCGCACAGCCGCATCGAAGTGCTGGCCACCGAACAATTGAAAATGCACATTCCGGGCGCGGCTGACGTGAAGATGGTGGCGCCATGATGAAGCTCGAAGGCGCTCTGTTTCCGTGGCGCTTCCGCCTGATGGTGGCACTGCTCGGCGTCATGGTCGCGGCGATCTGCTGGCGCATCATCGACCTGCAAGTGGTCGACCGTGACTTCCTCAAGGGGCAGGGTGACGCCCGTAGTCTGCGGCACATTCCGATTCCGGCGCACCGGGGTCTGATCACCGACCGTAACGGCGAGCCTCTGGCCGTGAGTACCCCGGTGACCACTCTGTGGGCCAACGCCAAGGAAATGCAGACGGCCAAAGAGAAATGGCCGGCACTGGCGGCGGCGCTGGGCCAGGACCCGAAGGCCCTGACCGAACGGCTTGAAGCCCAGGCCAACAAGGAATTCATCTATCTGGTGCGCGGGTTGACCCCCGAGCAGGGCCAGGCCGTGCTCGACCTGAAAGTGCCGGGCGTTTACGGCATCGAAGAATTCCGTCGCTTCTATCCGGCCGGTGAGGTCACCGCGCACATGGTCGGCTTTACCGACATCGACGATCACGGGCGCGAAGGCGTCGAGCTGGCCTACGACGAATGGCTGGCCGGCGTGCCGGGCAAACGCCAGGTCATCAAGGATCGGCGCGGTCGTCTGATCAAGGACGTCCAGGTCACCAAGAACGCCAAGGCCGGCAAGCCCTTGGCGTTGTCGATTGATCTGCGTCTGCAATATCTGGCCAACCGCGAACTGCGCAACGCGATCATCGAGAACGGCGCCAAGGCCGGCAGTCTGGTGATCATGGATGTGAAGACCGGCGAGATCCTCGCCATGGTCAACCAGCCGACCTACAACCCGAACAACCGCCGCAACCTGCAACCGGCGATGATGCGTAACCGCGCGATGATCGACGTGTTCGAACCGGGTTCGACCATGAAAGCGATCTCGATGAGCGCGGCCATCGAATCCGGCCGCTGGAAACCGACTGACACCGTCGAGGTGTATCCGGGCTCCCTGCAGATCGGCAAATACACGATCAAGGACGTTTCCAAGACTGAAGGCCCGGTGCTGGACATGACCGGCATTCTGATCAACTCCAGTAACGTCGGCATGAGTAAGGTTGCGTTCGATATCGGCGGTGAGACCATCTACCGTCTCGCGCAGAAAGTTGGTCTGGGCCAGGACACCGGACTCGGCTTCCCGGGCGAGCGCGTCGGCAATCTGCCGAACTACCGCGACTGGCGCAAGGCGGAAACCGCGACCCTGTCCTACGGCTACGGTATTTCCGTGACCGCAATTCAACTGGTGCACGCGTTCTCGGCACTGGCCAACAACGGGCGTCTGGCGCCGCTGACCCTGATCAAGACCGACAAGCCGCCGCAAACCACTCAGGTACTGCCGGAGGCGGTCGCGAAAACCATGCAGGGCATGCTGCAGCAAGTGATCGAAGCCCCGCGCGGCGTATTCCGTGCGCAGGTGCCTGCCTATCACGTGGCGGGCAAGTCCGGTACTGCACGTAAAACCTCGGTGGGCACCAAGGGCTACGCCGAAAACTCCTACCGCTCGCTGTTCGCCGGTTTCGGGCCGATGAGCGACCCGCGTTACGCCATCGTGGTGGTGATCGATGAGCCGTCCAAGGCCGGTTACTTCGGTGGTCTGGTCTCGGCGCCAGTGTTCAGCCGTGTGATGTCCGGCACCCTGCGTCTGATGAACGTGACCCCGGACAACCTGCCGACCACCCAACAGGCCAACGCCACCCCGGTCGTTCCGCTGAAAGCCAATGGAGGGCGCGGCTGATGTCTCTGAGTCTGAACAAGATATTTCCCCACGCCGGCCACGATCTGTTGATCCGTGAATTGGCGCTGGACAGCCGCAACGTGCGCGCGGGCGATTTGTTCCTCGCCGTGCCCGGCGGCCGCTTCGATGGCCGTGCGCACATCGCCGATGCCTTGCAGCGCGGCGCGGCGGCGGTTGCCTATGAAGTGGAAGGCGCCACCGTGCTGCCGATCACTGACGTGCCGTTGATTCCGGTCAAAGGTCTGGCGGCGCAGCTGTCCGACATTGCCGGGCGCTTTTATGGCGAGCCGAGTCGGCACCTGAACCTGATTGGCGTGACCGGCACCAACGGCAAGACCAGCGTGACCCAACTGGTTGCGCAGGCGCTGGATCTGCTCGGCCAGCATTGCGGCGTCGTCGGCACGCTGGGCTCCGGTTTCCATGGTGCGCTGGAAAGCGGTCTGCACACCACGCCGAATCCGATCGCCGTGCAAGCGACCCTGGCCGACCTGAAAAAGGCCGGTGCCAAAGCCGTGGCCATGGAAGTTTCGTCCCACGGTCTGGATCAGGGCCGGGTCACTGCGCTTGCGTTCGACGTGGCGGTGATGACCAACCTGTCCCGCGATCATCTGGATTATCACGGCACCATGGAGGCGTACGCCGAGGCCAAGGCCAAGCTGTTCGCCTGGAATGACTTGAAGTGCCGCGTGGTCAACCTCGACGACGATTTTGGCCGGCAGTTGGCCGCTGACAAACGTGAATCGCGTTTGATCACCTACAGCCTGCTCGACAGCAGCGCCTATCTGTATGTCCGCGAGGCGCAGTTCGACGACCATGGCGTGCGCGCCACGCTGGTCACGCCGCAGGGCGAACACCATCTGCGCAGCACGCTGCTGGGCCGTTTCAACCTGAGCAACGTGCTGGCCGCAGTCGGCGCCTTGCTCGGTCTGGACTATGCCCTCGACGAAATTCTCAAGGTGCTGCCGAAACTCGAAGGCCCGGCGGGGCGCATGCAGCGTCTGGGTGGCGGCACTCAGCCGCTGGTGGTGGTCGATTACGCCCACACCCCGGATGCCCTGGAAAAGGTCCTGACTGCGCTGCGTCCGCACGTCAAAGGTCAGTTGCTGTGCCTGTTCGGCTGCGGCGGTGACCGTGATCGCGGCAAGCGTCCGTTGATGGCCGAAGTCGTCGAGCGTCTGGCTGATCAGGTACTGGTCACCGACGACAACCCGCGCACCGAAGACCCGGCACAGATTTTCGATGACATCCGCACCGGGTTCAGCGCTGTGGATAAAGTTACCTTCGTCGCCGGCCGTGGACAGGCGATTGCGCAGCTGATCGCCGGTGCTTCGGCAGATGACGTGATCGTCCTGGCCGGCAAAGGTCACGAGGACTATCAGGAAATCAACGGCGAGCGCCATGCGTTCTCCGATCTGGTCGAAGCCGATCACGCCCTCACTGCATGGGAGGTGGCCCATGCTTAAGGCCCTGAAACTCAGCGAACTGACCAACGTGCTCGACGCGCGCCTGATCAGCGCCGATGCCAGTTTCGATGGCGTCAGCATCGACAGCCGTGCAATCAAGGCCGGGCAATTGTTCATCGCCCTGACCGGTCCGCGTTTCGACGGACATGACTACCTGAATGATGTTGCCGGCAAAGGCGCGGTCGCAGCCTTGGTCGAGCGTGAAGTGGCGGACAGCACCTTGCCGCAACTGTTGGTCAAGGACACCCGCCAGGCCCTCGGCCAGTTGGGAGCGCTGAACCGTGCCGCGTTCACTCAGCCGGTCGCGGCCATCACCGGCTCCAGCGGCAAGACCACGGTCAAGGAAATGCTCGCCAGCATCCTGCGTACGCGCGGCGCCGTGCTCGCCACCCATGGCAACCTGAATAATGATCTCGGCGCACCGCTGACCCTGCTCGAACTGGCCCCGGAACACACCGCGGCAGTGATCGAGCTGGGCGCCTCGCGTCTGGGTGAAATTGCCTACACCGTCGGGCTGACCCAGCCGCATGTGGCCATTCTGAACAATGCCGGTACCGCCCACGTCGGTGAGTTCGGCGGTCCGGAAAAAATCGTCGAAGCCAAAGGCGAGATCATCGACGGTCTGGCGGCGGATGGCGTGGCCGTGCTCAACCTCGACGACAAGGCCTTCGGTATCTGGAAGACCCGCGCCGGCGCACGCAAGGTGCTGACCTTCTCCCTGGGCAATCCTCAGGCAGATTTCTACGCCAGCGACCTGAGCACCGACGCCCGTGGTTGCCCGGCCTTCAACCTGCACACACCTGACGGTGTCGAGCCTGTTCAGTTGAATCTGCTTGGCAGGCACAACGTCGCCAACGCCATGGCTGCCGCCGCTGCGGCTCACGCCTTGGGCGTGTCGCTGTTCGGCATTGCCACCGGGCTGGGGGCCGTGCAACCGGTCAAGGGGCGCACCGTCGCGCAACTGGCGAAGAACGGCATGCGCGTGATCGATGACACTTACAACGCAAACCCCACCTCCATGTGCGCGGCCGTTGATATACTCGCCGGCTTTTCCGGCCGCACCGTCCTGGTGCTCGGAGATATCGGCGAGTTGGGCGACTGGGCGGAGCAGGGGCACCGCGACGTGGGCGAGTACGCCCGGGGCAAGGTTTCCGCGCTTTACGCGGTCGGACCGAACATGGTTCACGCCGTGAACGCATTCGGTAAAGAGGCGCATCACTTTGGCACGCAAGCCGAACTGATCCAGGCCCTCGACGCCGAGCAGGACACAAACACCACCATTTTGATCAAGGGTTCGCGCAGTGCAGCGATGGAAAACATCGTTGCGGCTCTGTGCGGGTCCAGTCTGGAGAAACATTAATGCTGCTGCTGCTAGCGGAGTATCTGCAACAGTTCTACAAAGGCTTCGCGGTCTTCCAGTACCTGACCCTGCGCGGGATCCTTGGTGTGCTGACCGCGCTGGTTTTGTCGCTGTGCTATGGCCCGTGGATGATCCGCACTCTGCAGAACCGTCAGATCGGCCAGTCCGTACGTAATGACGGCCCGCAATCACACCTGTCCAAGTCGGGTACGCCGACCATGGGCGGCGCACTGATCCTGTCTTCCATCGGTGTCAGCACTCTGTTGTGGGCGGACCTGAGCAACCGCTATGTGTGGGTCGTCCTGCTGGTGACCCTGCTGTTCGGCGCCATCGGCTGGGTTGACGATTACCGCAAGGTCATCGAGAAGAACTCCCGCGGCTTGCCAAGCCGCTGGAAGTATTTCTGGCAGTCGGTGTTCGGTCTGGGTGCAGCGATCTTCCTTTATATGACCGCCAGCACGCCGGTCGAAACCACCCTGATCCTGCCGATGCTCAAGGACTACAGCATTCCGCTGGGCGCCGGTTTCATCGTGCTGACCTACTTCGTGATCGTCGGCTCGAGCAACGCGGTCAACCTGACCGATGGCCTCGACGGTCTGGCGATCATGCCAACGGTAATGGTCGGCGGCGGTCTGGGCATCTTCTGCTACCTGTCGGGTAACGTGAAATTCGCTGAATACCTGCTGATCCCTTATGTGCCGGGCGCGGGCGAGCTGATCGTGTTCTGCGGCGCGCTGATCGGTGCCGGCCTCGGCTTCCTGTGGTTCAACACCTACCCGGCGCAAGTGTTCATGGGCGACGTCGGCGCGCTGGCGCTGGGCGCAGCACTGGGCACCATCGCGGTGATCGTGCGTCAGGAAATCGTGCTGTTCATCATGGGCGGTGTGTTCGTGATGGAAACCCTGTCGGTAGTCATCCAGGTCGCCTCCTTCAAGATGACCGGGCGCCGGGTGTTCCGCATGGCACCGATTCACCACCACTTTGAACTCAAGGGCTGGCCCGAGCCACGCGTGATCGTCCGTTTCTGGATCATCACCGTGATTCTCGTGCTGATCGGCCTTGCCACCCTGAAGCTGAGGTAGAACGAGTGTCTCTGATCGCTTCTGACCACTTCCGCATCGTTGTCGGCCTCGGCAAGAGCGGCATGTCCCTGGTTCGCTTCCTGGCGAACCGGGGCGTGTCGTTCGCCGTCGCCGATACGCGGGACAATCCACCGGAACTGGCCACGCTCAAGCGTGACTATCCGCACGTGGAAGTGCGTTGTGGCGAGCTGGACGTCGAATTCCTCTGCCGCGCCGACGAGCTCTACGTGAGCCCCGGCCTGGCGCTGGCGACTCCGGCCCTGCAAGCCGCTGCCGCCCGTGGCGTGAAAATGTCCGGCGACATCGAGCTGTTCGCGCGTCACGCACGGGCGCCGATCGTCGCGATCACCGGCTCCAACGCAAAGAGCACCGTCACCACCCTGGTCGGCGAAATGGCGGCTGCGGCCGGCAAACGTGTCGCGGTGGGCGGAAACCTCGGCACCCCGGCGCTGGATCTGCTCAGCGACGACGTCGAGCTGTACGTGATGGAGCTGTCGAGCTTCCAGCTGGAAACCACCGACCAGCTCAACGCCGAAGTGGCCACCGTGCTGAACATCAGCGAAGACCACATGGACCGCTACAGCGGCCTGCCGGCCTACCACCTGGCCAAGCACCGGATCTTCCGTGGGGCCAGGCAGTTTGTGGTCAACCGTCAGGACGCGCTGAGCCGTCCATTGATCGGTGAGGGCCAGCCATGCTGGACCTTCGGCCTGAACAAACCGGATTTCAAAGCCTTCGGCCTGCGCGAAGAAGACGGCGAGAAATACCTCGCTTTCGAATTCCAGAACCTGATGCCGGTGCGCGAACTGAAAGTGCGCGGCGCGCACAACCAGGCCAACGCCCTCGCGGCGCTGGCGCTCGGTCATGCGGTTGGTTTGCCGTTCGACGCCATGCTCTCGGCCCTGCGCAATTTCACCGGGCTCGAACACCGCTGCCAGTGGGTGCGCGATCTGGACGGGGTCGGCTATTACAACGATTCCAAAGCCACCAACGTCGGTGCCGCACTGGCCGCCATCGAAGGCCTGGGTGCCGATATCGGCGGCAAGGTCGTGCTGATCGCCGGTGGCGACGGCAAGGGCGCCGAGTTCAATGATCTGCGTGATCCAGTGGCCGCCAACTGCCGCGCGGTGATCCTGATGGGCCGCGACTCCGACAAGATCGGCGCCGCCATCGGCGATGCCGTGCCGCTGATTCGCGCCACCTCGTTGGTCGACGCCGTCGTGCAATGCCGCGCAGTCGCCCAAGCGGGTGACGTGGTGCTGCTGTCGCCGGCCTGCGCCAGTTTCGACATGTTCAAGAATTATGAAGACCGTGGTCACCAGTTCGTCCGCGCCGTGGAGGATCTGGCATGAGCCTGCGCAATATCATCAAGCCGTACCCGTCGCCGATCATCACCGGGCGTGGCATCGACCTCGATTTCCCGATGCTCGCCGGTTGCCTGGCGCTGCTGGGCCTGGGCCTGATCATGATTGCCTCGGCCTCCACCGAAGTGGCGGCGGCGCAATCGGGCAGCGCGCTGTATTACATGATTCGCCACCTGATCTACGTGGCGCTGGGCCTGGGTGCCTGCATCGTCACCATGATGATTCCGATCGCCACCTGGCAGCGGCTGGGCTGGATGATGCTGATCGGTGCATTCGGTCTGCTGGTGATGGTGATCGTCCCCGGGATCGGCCGCGAAGTGAACGGTTCGATGCGCTGGATCGGTTTCAGCTTCTTCAACGTGCAGCCGTCCGAGATCGCCAAGGTGTTCGTGGTGATCTACCTCGCTGGCTATCTGGTGCGTCGGCAGAAAGAAGTGCGCGAGAGCTGGATGGGCTTCTTCAAGCCGTTCATTGTGTTGCTGCCGATGGCGGGCCTGTTGCTGATGGAGCCGGACTTCGGTGCCACCGTGGTGATGATGGGGGCAGCGGCGGCGATGCTGTTCCTTGGCGGGGTCGGGTTGTTCCGCTTCTCGCTGATGGTGGTGCTGGCGGTCGGGGCCGTGGTCTTGCTGATTCAGATGCAGCCGTACCGCATGGCGCGTCTGACCAACTTTGCTGACCCATGGGCAGACCAGTTCGGTGCTGGTTATCAGTTGTCGCAGGCGCTGATCGCTTTCGGTCGCGGCGAATGGCTGGGCGTCGGCCTGGGCAACAGCGTGCAGAAGCAGTTCTACCTGCCGGAAGCGCACACTGACTTCGTGTTCTCGGTACTGGCCGAAGAGCTGGGCGCCGTCGGTTCGCTGTGCACCGTCGCGCTGTTCGTCTTCGTATGTATCCGTGGCATGTACATCGGTCTGTGGGCCGAAAAGGCCAAGCAATTCTTCGCCGCTTATGTGGCCTACGGTCTGTCGTTCCTGTGGATCGGTCAGTTCCTGATCAACATCGGTGTGAACGTCGGCCTGCTGCCGACCAAGGGCCTGACCCTGCCGTTCCTCAGTTACGGTGGCAGCTCCCTGGTGATCTGCTGTGCCTGTCTCGGCTTGTTGCTGCGCATCGAGTGGGAGAGTCGGACCCACCTGGGCAGCGAAGAGATGGAATTCCATGAGAGCGACTTCGCCGAGGAGCCGAATCATGGGCGCTAACGTATTGATCATGGCCGGCGGTACCGGCGGCCACGTGTTCCCGGCGCTGTCCTGTGCCCGCGAGTTCCAGGCGCGCGGCTACACCGTGCACTGGCTCGGCACACCGCGCGGGATCGAAAACGAGCTGGTGCCGGCCGCAAGTCTCGAGCTGCACCGCATCAATGCCACCGGGTTGCGTGGCAAGGGCAAGCTGTCGCTGCTCAAGGCGCCGTTCATGCTGCTCAAGTCGGTGTGGCAGGCGCGGGCGGTGATTCGCAAGCTGCACCCGGTCTGCGTGGTCGGCTTCGGTGGTTATGTGACCGGTCCTGGCGGGATCGCCGCGAAACTGGCCGGTGTGCCGGTGATCGTCCACGAGCAGAACGCCGTGGCCGGCACCGCCAATCGGTTGCTGGTGCCGTTCGCCGCCCGGGTGTGTGAAGCGTTCCCCGACACCTTTACTCTGTCGGACACCCGCCGTACCACTGGAAACCCGGTGCGCAGCGAGCTGTTCCTCGAACCATCGCGATCTGCCCTGGCTGGTCGCAAAGCGCGTTTGCTGATCCTCGGCGGAAGCCTGGGCGCAGAACCGTTGAACAAGTTGCTGCCTGAAGCCCTGGCGCAAGTCGCTGCCGATTTGCGCCCGGAAGTGTTTCATCAGGCCGGCAAAAACCACGATGAAGTGACTGCAGAGCGCTATCGCGCCGCCGGCGTGGAAGCGCAGGTGCAGCCGTTCATCAAAGACATGGCCCAGGCCTATGGCTGGGCTGACCTGGTGGTGTGCCGCGCTGGCGCGCTGACCATCAGTGAGCTGGCTGCCGTCGGTCTGCCCTCGATGCTGGTGCCTTTGCCCCACGCGATCGACGATCACCAGACGCGCAACGCCGATTATTTGGCCCGTGAAGGCGCTGCCTTCGTGATGCCGCAAAGAACGACTGGTGCCGCGGACCTTGCCGCGCGCCTGACAGAGGTCTTGATGCAACCGCAACGACTCGAAGAAATGGCCCAAGCGGCCCGCCGTCTGGCCAAACCCGATGCCACCCGTAGCGTGGTCGATACCTGCCTGGAGGTGGCCCATGGTTGAGAATCAGAAAGCCATGCCACAACCGGAAATGCGCCGCATCCGCCGCATCCACTTCGTCGGTATCGGCGGCGTGGGCATGTGCGGTATCGCTGAAGTGTTGCTGAACCTGGGCTATGAAGTGTCCGGTTCCGACCTGAAAGCTTCGCCGGTGACCGAGCGTCTGGAATCGTTCGGCGCGCACATCTTTATCGGCCACCGTGCCGAGAACGCCGCGACCGCCGATGTGCTGGTGGTATCGAGCGCCGTCAACACCTCCAACCCGGAAGTGGCGACCGCCCTTGAGCGCCGCATTCCAGTGGTGCCGCGCGCAGAAATGCTCGCCGAGCTGATGCGCTATCGCCACGGCATCGCGGTCGCCGGTACCCACGGCAAAACCACCACCACCAGCCTGATCGCTTCGGTGTTCGCCGCCGGTGGTCTGGACCCGACGTTCGTCATCGGTGGCCGTCTGAATGCCGCGGGCACCAATGCCCAGCTCGGCACCAGTCGTTACCTGATCGCCGAAGCCGACGAAAGCGATGCGAGCTTCCTGCACCTGCAACCACTGGTGGCGGTGGTGACCAACATCGACGCCGATCACATGGCGACCTACGACGGCGACTTCAACAAACTGAAGAAAACTTTCGTCGAGTTCCTGCACAACCTGCCGTTCTACGGTCTGGCGGTGATGTGCCTGGACGATCCGGTGGTGCGGGAAATCCTGCCGCTGGTCAAGCGTCCGACCGTGACCTACGGCTTCAGCGAAGACGCTGACGTACGGGCGATCAATGTGCGCCAGCAAGGCATGCAGACCTTCTTCACCGTGCTGCGCCCGGACCGCGAGCCGCTCGACGTGTCGGTAAACATGCCGGGCAACCACAACGTGCTCAATTCGCTGGCGACCATCTGTATCGCCACCGACGAAGGCGTCAGCGACGAAGCCATCGTTCAGGGCCTGTCCGGCTTCCAGGGCGTTGGCCGACGCTTCCAGGTCTACGGCGAACTGCCGGTGGACGGCGGCAATGTGATGCTGGTCGACGACTACGGTCACCACCCGACCGAAGTCGCTGCGGTGATCAAAGCCGTGCGCGGTGGCTGGCCGGAGCGCCGTCTGGTGATGGTCTACCAGCCGCACCGTTACAGCCGCACCCGCGACCTGTACGACGATTTCGTCAATGTACTGGCCGACGCCAACGTGCTGCTGCTGATGGAAGTCTACCCGGCTGGCGAAGAGCCGATCCCGGGCGCCGACAGCCGCAAGCTGTGCAACAGCATCCGTCAGCGCGGTCAGCTCGACCCGATCTACATCGAGCGCGGCGTCGACCTCGCGCCGCTGGTCAAGCCGCTGCTGCGTGCCGGTGACATCCTGTTGTGCCAGGGCGCCGGTGATATCGGCGGTCTTGCGCCAAAGCTGTTGAAAAGTGAATTGTTCGCCGGCGCCGTGGCGGCGTCGGTCGAGGGGAAGTTGAAATGACTGCTGCCTACGCCAAGCTGTTCTCCACCATCGCCCCGAAAGACTTCGGCCGCGTCGCCGTGCTGTTCGGTGGCATGAGTGCCGAGCGTGAGGTTTCGCTGAAGTCCGGCAACGCCGTGCTCGACGCGCTGCAAAGCGCGGGCGTGGACGCGTTCGGGATCGATGTCGGCGAGGATTTCCTGCAGCGTCTGCTGAATGAAAAGATCGACCGTGCGTTCATCATTCTTCACGGTCGAGGCGGTGAAGACGGCTCGATGCAGGGCATGCTCGAAGTGGCCGGCATTCCGTACACCGGCAGCGGCATCCTGGCTTCGGCGCTGGCCATGGACAAACTGCGCACCAAGCAGGTCTGGCACAGCCTCGGGATTCCGACGCCGCGTCATGCCGTGCTGTGCAGCGAAGCCGATTGTATTTCCGCGGCGACGGAACTGGGCTTCCCTTTGATCGTCAAACCGGCGCATGAAGGTTCAAGTATCGGTATGGCCAAAGTGAGTTCTGCGTCCGAGTTGATCGACGCATGGAAAGCGGCCAGTACCTACGATTCGCAAGTCTTGGTTGAGCAATGGATTCAAGGTCCGGAGTTCACCATCGCCACCCTGCGTGACCAGGTGTTGCCTCCTATCGCCCTGGGTACACCGCACACGTTCTACGACTACGACGCCAAGTACATCGCCAACGATACCCAGTACCGCATTCCGTGCGGGCTGGATGCCGTTAAGGAACAGGAACTCATGGATCTCACGGCCAAGGCCTGTGAGGCGCTGGGTATTGCCGGTTGGGGCCGGGCGGACGTGATGCAGGACGCGGACGGGCAGTTCTGGTTCCTCGAAGTGAATACCGCACCGGGCATGACCGATCACAGCCTGGTGCCGATGGCGGCCCGTGCTGCCGGTCTGGACTTCCAGCAACTGGTTCTGGCCATTCTGGCCGCCAGTGTTGAAGGTTCCGGCAATACAGAGGCGCGAGGTTAAGACCATGCAAGGCGCTCATCTCCGACATCAGCCTCCCGCACCCGGCCGCAAGCCGGTGCCGCGCGGTGCCAGCCGAATGGTGGCGAAAGAGCCGATGTCCGCGCGCCTGCCGAAAGCCAATTTCGGCTTTCTGAAGAGCCTGTTCTGGCCGGTGCTGCTGGTGGCGCTGGGGTTCGGTACCTACGAAGGCGCACAGCGTTTGCTGCCGTACGCCGACCGGCCGATCACCAAGATCGCGGTGCAGGGCGACCTCAGCTACATCAGTCAGCAGGCGGTGCAGCAGCGAATCGCCCCTTATGTGGCGTCGAGCTTCTTCACTATCGACCTGGCCAGCATGCGCACCGAGCTGGAGCAGATGCCGTGGATCGCCCATGCCGAAGTTCGCCGGGTGTGGCCGGACCAGGTGGTGATCCGCCTCGAAGAGCAACTGCCGGTGGCCCGCTGGGGTGACGAGTCGCTGCTGAACAACCAGGGCCAGGCGTTCACGCCAAAGGAGCTGGCGAACTACGAACACCTGCCACAGTTGTTCGGTCCACAACGGGCCCAGCAGCAAGTGATGCAGCAATATCAGGTGCTGAGCCAGATGCTCAGGCCGCTGGGCTTCTCGATCGCGCGTCTGGAATTGCGTGAACGCGGCAGCTGGTTCCTGACCACCGGTGCCGGCAGTTCCGGCCCCGGCATCGAGTTGCTGCTGGGACGCGGCAACCTGGTGGAAAAGATGCGCCGCTTCATCGCCATCTATGACAAGACGCTTAAAGACCAGATTACGAACATTGCGCGCATCGATCTGCGCTACGCCAACGGCCTCGCTGTTGGCTGGCGGGAACCAGTAGCGCCGACGACAGCCCAACCCGCTGTCGCAAAGAATTAAGAAGAGGCAGGACCCATGGCAAACGTGCAAAGCGGCAAAATGATCGTCGGTCTGGATATCGGCACCTCCAAGGTGGTGGCGCTGGTAGGCGAGGTTGCGGACGACGGCACGCTGGATATCGTCGGTATCGGTACTCACCCGTCCCGCGGCCTGAAGAAGGGCGTGGTGGTGAACATCGAGTCCACCGTGCAATCGATCCAGCGCGCGATCGAAGAAGCCCAACTGATGGCGGGCTGCCGCATTCACTCGGCGTTCGTCGGCGTGGCCGGCAATCACATCCGCAGCCTGAACTCCCACGGCATCGTGGCGATTCGTGATCGTGAAGTCAGCTCCGCCGACCTCGAGCGCGTGCTCGACGCCGCCCAGGCCGTGGCGATCCCGGCTGACCAGCGCGTGTTGCACACCCTGCCGCAGGATTACGTGATCGATAACCAGGAAGGCGTGCGCGAGCCACTGGGCATGTCCGGCGTCCGTCTGGAAGCCAAGGTTCACGTGGTCACCTGCGCCGTCAACGCCGCACAGAACATTGAAAAATGCGTGCGCCGCTGCGGTCTGGAAATCGACGACATCATTCTTGAGCAACTGGCCTCGGCCTACTCGGTACTGACCGACGACGAAAAAGAACTGGGCGTGTGCCTGGTCGACATCGGCGGCGGCACCACTGACATAGCGATCTTCACCGAAGGCGCGATCCGCCACACCGCGGTGATCCCGATTGCCGGTGACCAGGTGACCAACGACATCGCCATGGCGTTGCGCACCCCGACCCAGTACGCCGAAGAGATCAAGATCCGCTACGCCTGCGCCCTGGCCAAACTGGCCGGTGCCGGCGAAACCATCAAGGTGCCAAGCGTCGGCGACCGTCCACCGCGCGAACTGTCGCGTCAGGCCCTGGCCGAAGTGGTCGAGCCGCGTTACGACGAGCTGTTCACCCTGATTCAGGCCGAGCTGCGTCGCAGCGGCTACGAAGACCTGATCCCGGCGGGCATCGTCCTGACCGGCGGTACCTCGAAGATGGAAGGCGCCACCGAACTGGCCGAGGAAATCTTCCACATGCCGGTGCGCCTGGGCGTGCCACATGGCGTCAAGGGCCTGGATGACGTGGTGCGCAACCCGATTTATTCCACTGGCGTTGGCTTGCTGATGTACGGCCTGCAAAAGCAGTCCGACGGGATCTCGTTCTCGGGCATCGGCAGCCGCGACAGCTACAGCAACGAAGAGCCACAGGCGCCGTTGCTGGACCGATTGAAGAAGTGGGTTCAAGGCAACTTTTAAAAGCAGCTCGGAGCTTCAAGCTTCAAGCGGCAAGCAGTAGCAGTAGATGCACCGCAACAAACAGCAGTAGGCGAAAAAACTAGAGAATGTAAGGAGAGGGAAAATGTTCGAACTCGTAGACAACATCCCCGCAAGCCCGGTAATCAAAGTTATCGGTGTTGGCGGTGGCGGCGGCAACGCAGTCAATCACATGGTCAAGAGCAACATCGAAGGCGTCGAGTTCATCTGCGCCAACACGGATGCTCAAGCGCTGAAAAACATCGGCGCGCGTACCATCCTGCAATTGGGCACCGGTGTGACCAAAGGCCTCGGCGCCGGCGCCAACCCGGAAGTCGGCCGTCAGGCTGCGCTGGAAGATCGCGAGCGCATCGCTGAAGTGCTGGCCGGCACCAACATGGTGTTCATCACCACTGGCATGGGCGGCGGTACCGGTACCGGTGCTGCACCGATCATCGCCGAAGTGGCCAAGGAAATGGGCATCCTGACCGTTGCGGTCGTGACCCGTCCGTTCCCGTTCGAAGGCCGCAAGCGTATGCAGATCGCCGACGAAGGCATCCGCATGCTCTCCGAAAGCGTCGACTCGTTGATCACCATTCCCAACGAAAAGCTGCTGACCATCCTCGGTAAAGACGCAAGCCTGCTGTCGGCATTCGCCAAGGCTGACGATGTACTGGCTGGTGCCGTGCGCGGTATCTCCGACATCATCAAGCGTCCGGGCATGATCAACGTTGACTTCGCCGACGTGCGTACCGTGATGAGCGAAATGGGCATGGCGATGATGGGCACTGGCTGCGCCAGCGGTCCGAACCGTGCACGTGAAGCCACTGAAGCGGCCATCCGCAACCCGCTGCTGGAAGACGTGAACCTGCAAGGTGCGCGCGGCATCCTGGTGAACATCACCGCCGGTCCTGACCTGTCCCTGGGTGAGTACTCCGACGTGGGTAGCATCATCGAAGCCTTCGCTTCCGAGCACGCAATGGTCAAGGTCGGTACCGTTATCGATCCGGACATGCGCGACGAGTTGCACGTCACCGTGGTTGCCACCGGTCTGGGCGCAAAAATCGAGAAGCCTGTGAAGGTCATCGACAACACCGTTCACACGTCGATGGCAGCGGCTCAGGTTCAACAACCGGCGCCTGCACGTCAGGACGCTCCGGCAGTGAACTACCGTGACCTCGACCGTCCGACCGTCATGCGCAACCAGGCTCAGGCCGGTGCTGCGACTGCCGCGAAGATGAACCCGCAGGACGATCTGGACTACCTGGACATCCCGGCATTCCTGCGTCGTCAGGCCGATTGATGGAATGTATCAGGGCTATGACGGTGATTGGTGTTCAGCAAAGGCTCGGTCTGCTATTATCGCCAGCCTTTGTTGATACCAGTTCGCAATTTGCGCTGAAGCGGCCCAAGCCATGATTAAACAACGCACACTGAAAAATATTATCCGTGCCACAGGTGTAGGCCTGCACTCCGGGGAGAAGGTCTACCTGACCCTCAAGCCTGCGCCTGTCGACACTGGCATTGTGTTTTGTCGCGCTGACCTCGACCCCGTGGTGCAGATTCCTGCCCGCGCGGAAAACGTCGGTGAAACCACTATGTCGACGACGCTGATCAACGGCGACGTCAAAGTGGACACGGTAGAGCACTTGCTCTCGGCCATGGCTGGCCTGGGCATCGATAACGCCTACGTCGAGCTCTCCGCGTCCGAAGTCCCGATCATGGATGGCAGCGCTGGACCGTTCGTATTCCTGATTCAATCGGCAGGCCTGGAAGAACAGGACGCCGCCAAGAAATTCATCCGCATCCTGCGTGAAGTGACAGTGGAAGACGGCGACAAGCGCGCCACTTTCGTGCCTTTCGAAGGGTTCAAGGTGAGCTTCGAGATCGACTTCGATCACCCGGTTTTCCGGGACCGCACCCAAAGTGCAAGCGTGGATTTTTCCAGCACTTCGTTCGTAAAAGAAGTCAGCCGCGCGCGTACTTTCGGTTTCATGAGTGACATCGAGTACCTGCGCAAGCACAACCTCGCACTCGGCGGCAGCGTTGAAAACGCGATCGTGGTGGATTCCGATGGTGTACTGAACGAAGACGGCCTTCGCTACGAAGACGAATTCGTGAAGCACAAGATCCTCGATGCAATTGGCGACCTGTACCTGCTGGGCAACAGCCTGATTGGTGAGTTCAAAGGCTTCAAGTCCGGTCATGCACTGAACAACCAGCTGCTGCGCAAGTTGATTGAGCAGACAGATGCGTGGGAAGTCGTGACGTTCGAAGACGCCAGCACTGCACCGATCTCTTACATGCGCCCGGTTGCGGCGGTGTAAGTAAAAAACCTCTCTAGTTTTTTGAAGGCCATCCTTGGATGGCCTTTTTTTATGCCTGTGGTTTCTCTAGTGCCTGATCCGGCCTCATCGCTGGCAAGCCAGCTCCCACAGGGATTTGGGGTGAATTGAATATCTGCAAATAACCGGAAATCTGTGGGAGCTGGCTTGCCAGCGATAGGGCCAGTCCAGGCAACACACTTATCAGGCAGCCACCACCACCCGATTCCGCCCATTATCCTTGGCCTGATACAACGCCTTGTCCGCCGCGAACAGCAATTGCTCCAGCGTCATCTCACTCGCCGCCGTCCAGGTTGCGATGCCGATACTCACCGTCATCGGCCGCTCAGCCCCGTCGACCAACGGCAACTGCTCCACCGCCAGGCGAATGTGCTCGGCAATCTGTTGCGCGCCATGACCGTCGGTCTCGGCGATAATTACCGAAAACTCCTCCCCGCCGTAACGCGCCACCAGATCCGCCGGTCGCCGCACATTTTCCGTGATGACCCTGGCCAGCGTCTGCAACGCCAGATCCCCGGCCTGATGCCCGTGACGGTCGTTGAAAGCCTTGAAGTGGTCAGCGTCGATCATCATCACCGACAACGGCAAGCCCGAGCGTTGCGCGCGAAACCATTCGTGGCGCAAGGTCAGATCGAGCATGCGCCGGTTGGCTACACCGGTCAGCGCATCGGTGGCGGCCAGTTGCGCCAGTTCGCGTTCGGCGCGCTGGCGTAAACGCAGTTCGCGGGCGAGCAGCCACGTCAGCCACAACAGTCCGACGCAGAGCACGCCGGTGGCGCTGCTGATCAAAATCGCGGTACGCCGCCAGGTGCCAAACACCTCGTCGCTGGACAGCGCCACCATCACCGTCAGCGGCAGATTGCCGACCCGCGAATAGGTGTAGAGGCGTTGTTGATGATCCATGCTCGAGATGCTGGTGAAACTGCCATTGCCATCCTTGTCGGCGAGAATCCGCACCACATTGGGCCGGCTGCCAAAACTCTTGCCGATGGAGTTGCTTTGCAGATAAGGCTTCTGCGCCAGCAATACGCCGTCGTTGTTGATGATGTTCAGCGTGCTGTCTTTACCGATGTCGAGGCTATTGAACAGCTGATCGAAGTAGTCGAGTTTCATCGACGCCACGGCTACGCCGGCAAATTCGCCGGTGTCCGAAGAGATCCGCCGACTGAAGCTGATGCGCCACTGGTTGGCGTCGTCGCAATCGCAGCGGGTCTTGAACGGGCGGCTGATAAACATGCCGATGTCGCGGTTGAGCGCGTGGGCGAGGAAGTAGTCGCGGTCGGCGAAATTGCCCGGTTTGGGCTCGATGCGCGATGAGTCGGCGACCACGTTGCCCTGTTTGTCGAGCAGCAGGATATCGCCCTTGAAGCGCGCGGTGGTCGACCGGTCGAACAGCGCCAGATGGCGGATTTGCGGAGTGACGTCGCGCAAGTCATCGCGTTGCGCGGCAGCGATCAGACCTTGCAGAGTCAGGTCGTACAACTCGACGGTACGCAGTACGTCGGCGTCGATCAGTTGCGCGATGGTGGTCGCGCTGCGGGTCGCCGTTTCCCGAGCGTTGGCGTGTTCGCGAATCAGCAGGAACGTGACGATGCACACAATCGCGATCACCGTCAGCAAACTGCCGCAGATCAGCAGCAATTCGGGACGTCCGGTCTTGCTCGCAGGGGAGGTACGGCTGGCGATCATGGTTGGGCTGTCGGTCGGGAAGGTTTTATTAGCTTAGTTGCCTGCAGTCGGTGACGGTAATTCCATTGTGGGAGCGGGCTTGCTCGCGAAAGCGCAGTGTCATTCAACTTCGATGTCGACTGACACGGCGCATTCGCGAGCAAGCCCGCTCCCACAGGGGGACATCACTCTACTCGAGACCGTGGTGCCGCAGTGATCTTAGAAGACGTTGATCGGGTAGTCGACAATCACGCGGTATTCATCGGTGTCAGTGTCGATTGCGCCGTAGCCGTTACCGCCACAGTTGCTCGCCCATTGCAGGCGTACCGCGAGATCTTTCGCCTGGCCGCTTTGCACCACGTATTTCAGGTCGATGTCGCGCTCCCAGTGTTTGGCGTTGCGACCGTCGGCGCTGTACCACGAAGCGTAGCCTTTGCTGGCCGGATCGACCTTGGTCAGGTCCACGGTGCCACGCGAATAGGCGACCGCCGAGGTCAGGCCGGGCAGGCCGAGGCCGACAAAGTCATAGGCGTACTTGAGTTTCCACGAGCGCTCGTTCGGGCCGTTGAAGTCCGAGTACTGCTGGGAGTTGTCGAGGTAAACGCTGTCGCCCTGGCTGATGTAGTCGAACGGCGTGTTGCCGTTGACCCGCTGGTACGCGGCCGTGACGCTGTGGCTGCCGATGCCGACGGTGAAATGCACGCTGTAGGTGTTGTTGTCGATGTTGCCCAGCAGCGCGTCGCCGGTGTCTTGCGTATGGTAGAAGTGCAGGCCCGGGTTGAGGCTGACCAGCTCGTTCAACTGCCAGGTGTAATCCAGGTCGTAGTAGTACTGGTTCCAGATGTCCTTCAGCTCGGCGGCGTACAGGTTGCTGGTCAGGCCTTCGACGCCGCTCCAGGAAACCCCGGCCCAGTTCAGGTGCCGGCTTTGCTCGCCGTCAGCGAGCTGGCCGTACGAGGTGCCGATGCGCTGGCGACCGCTCTGGTTGTAAGGCTTGGTGAAACTGGCCTGGCCACCTTCGAACATCCAGCCGTCGAAGCTGTGATTGGTCAGGCTGACACCGCGAAAGGTCTGCGGCAGCATGCGGCTGTCACCGCCGGCAATCACCGGGTTGGTGAGGAACAGGTCGCCGGCCTTCAGCTCGGTATCAAAGGCCCGCATTTTCAGGGTGCCGCCCGTCGTCGAGAACGAACCCGGTGCCTTGCCGTTGCCATCGCTGACCGGCAGGATGCTGGAGCCATCGGTACCGCCACCGCCGTCGAGCTTCAGCCCGAGCATGGCGTGGGCATCGATACCGAAACCGACCGTACCTTCGGTGTAACCCGACTGGAAGATTCCGAGAAAACCCTGGCCCCACTCGATGTTGTCGTCCGCCTGCTGCAGACGGTTGCGATTCATGTAGTAGTTGCGCGCGTTGAGATTAAGGCTCGAACCTTCGACGAAACCTTCCTTGGCGGCTTCGTCGGCATGGGCGGCGGGGGCAATCGTTGCGGCGATTGCAATGAACAGCGGGGTGAAACTGACTGGGTAACGCACTTGCGATGGAGCTCCTTGGGTCAACTGACACCTCAGTGTCTTGAGGTGTGGGAGATTTCTTGTTGTTACAGACGAACCAGACGGCTTTCAGACCACAACGAAAAAAGGCCGCTGAACAGCAGCGGCCTGGAATGACGACGGTTGAACGGGAAGAGCCAAACAACCGCGTCGAGGGAAATTTTTCGCGGTGCGCGACTCAGCTGTCTTTTTCGCTCGCTTGAGCCTGGGAGTTGGCGGCCTGTGGGGCTTGCGAGGCGTCTTGCGACTTGACCATCACTTCTGCCTGAGACTGTTCGAACGCGTGAGCGCGAGCGGCATTCTGCGCTACGAACGACTGCGATTCTTCAGCCATCGCCATGGGCGACAGGATCAACGAGGACAAAACGAAAGCGCTGGCAATACCCATACTGTTGGACATCTGGAAAACCTTCTTGCTTGGCAAGTGCTGTTTGGTGCGGGCAAAGATAAGGTTGCCGGGCACCGGGAAACAGCGTGATTTTCATAAATGACTGTTACAGCACAAGCAAAAATCACCCCCTCACCCCAACCCTCTCCCCTAGGGGGGAGAGGGGGAAAGGGAGCAGATCTTCATGCTTATCAAAGCCTGAGTTCGACTGGATATTTCAGGTCGGCGTACTTCGAAAAAACACCTCGGTCAGTCCCCTCTCCCTTTGGGAGAGGGTTAGGGTGAGGGGCTTCTCAGACCGGCAAATGAATCCCGAACGTATTCATCCCGCGATCACTGCGCACAAACACATCCCCGCCATGCATCAGCGCAATCGCCTTGACGATCGCCAGCCCCAGCCCATGGTTGTTGCCACTGTTGCTGCGCGAGGCATCGACCCGGTAGAAGCGTTCGAACAGGCGCGGCAAGTGCTCGCTGGCAATCGGCGATCCGGGGTTGGCCACGCCGATGCTGACCTGATGCTCCTCGACCTCGATGTGCACCTCGATCACCTGGCCCGGTTCAGTGTGCTGCACCGCGTTGCTCAGCAGATTGATCAACGCCCGCCGCAGATGGGCGATCTCGATGCGCACCTGCGCATCGCCACTCACATGCACCTGCACTTGCGCGTCTTCGAGGATGAAATCCAGGTATTCCAGCGTGGTCGCGACTTCATCGGCCAGCGATGTTTCGGTGAGTTTGGTCGCCTTGCTGCCCTGGTCGGCGCTGGCGAGAAACAGCATGTCGTTGATGATCGAACGCAAGCGCTCCAGCTCTTCGAGGTTCGATTGCAGCACTTCGAAATAGTGTTCGGCGGAGCGTCCGCGAGTCAAGGCGACCTGGGTCTGGCCGATCAGGTTGGTCAGCGGTGAGCGCAGTTCATGGGCGACATCGGCGTTGAACGACTCCAGGCGTGAATAGGCCTGTTCAACGCGCTCCAGGGTTGAGTTGAACGACTCGACAAACTGCTCAAGCTCCGGCGGCAACGGCGACATCCGCAGGCGTCCGGCGCGCAGCGGCGGGGCCAGACGCTGGGCTTCGTGGGACAGTTTGATCAGCGGCTTGAGGCCGATCCGCGCCACCCAATAACCCAATGCCGACGCCAGCAGCACCCCGATAATTGCCAGGCTGATCAAGGCGATCAGCAGGTGGTGCTGGGTCTCGTGGAAGGTCTCGGTGTCGATGCCGATCATGAAGCGCAGCGGCGGGCGCTGATCCTTGGCCGGCAGTTCGGTCAGCAGCACTTTCAGCGGGTAGCGATGCTCGGGCAACTGCAGGTCTTGCATGCCCGTCGGGCCGTTGGCGAAGGCGCGGATCCGCGCGTCCGGCTCGCCGTACTCGTAACCGGAATTCCCGCTGACCACCCAGAAATGAATGCGCTTGTCTTCTTCGCCAAGCAGCTTGAGCTTGGCATTGATCTTCACCCAATGCTCGGGGGTGCCATAACGATTGAGCGCCGATTCCAGCACGCTGTAACGCGCATCCAGCTCGGCTTCCGGCAGCAGGCCCAGGCCCTTGTCGACCTGTTGATACAGCGCGCCGCCGATCAACAGAAACACCAGCAGCGCCACCAGCGTAAACATCCCGCTCAGGCGCAGCGCGATCGAGTTACTGGACACCACGGCTCTCCAGCACATAACCCATGCCGCGAATGGTGTGCAGCAGTTTCTCGTCGAACGGCCCGTCGAGCTTGGCCCGCAGGCGTTTGATCGCGACTTCGACGACGTTCGCGTCACTGTCGAAATTGATGTCCCAGACCATCTCGGCAATCGCGGTTTTCGAGAGGATTTCACCCTGCCGCCGCGCCAGAACGCTGAGCAGCGAAAACTCTTTCGCGGTCAGATCCAGCCGCGTGCCGGCGCGGGTCGCCTTGCGGCTGATCAGATCGATCCACAGGTCGGCGATGCTCACTTGCACCGGTTCATGGCCGCCGCTGCGCCGGGTCAGCGCTTGCAGACGGGCCACCAGTTCGAGGAAGGAAAACGGTTTGCCGAGGTAATCGTCGGCGCCGTCGCGCAGGCCCTTGATCCGGTCTTCGACCCGCTCGCGGGCGGTGAGCATGATCACCGGGGTCTGCTTGCGTGCACGCAAAGCGCGTAGCACACCGAAACCATCCAGCCCCGGCAACATCACGTCGAGGACGATCACCGCGTAGTCGCCTTCCAGCGCCAGGTGCAAGCCTTCGACGCCGTCGCGGGCCAGATCCACGGTGTAACCCTGTTCCGTCAGACCGCGGTGCAGATAGTCCGCGGTTTTTTCTTCGTCTTCGATAATCAGAACGCGCATGACCCTGCCTCAGTCCGTGGTTGCCAGTGCCGGCAAAGGTTCTGGCTTGCGCCGATGGAACAACCGCTCCAGCCACAAGTATATGACCGGCGTGGTGAACAGCGTCAGCATCTGGCTAACCAGCAGACCACCCACCACCGCGATCCCCAGCGGCTGGCGCAGTTCGGCGCCGGTGCCATAACCGAGCATCAGCGGCAGAGCGCCGAGCAGGGCGGCGAGGGTGGTCATGATGATCGGCCGGAACCGGGTGATGCACGCCTCGTAAATTGCGTCCTGCGGCGGCAACCCGCGATGGCGTTGCGCCTCAAGGGCAAAGTCGATCATCAGGATGCCGTTTTTCTTGACGATACCGATCAGCAATACCAGGCCGATCAAGGCCATGATCGAAAAGTCCTGGCCGCAGATCCACAGCATGATCACCGCACCGAGACCGGCGGCCGGCAGCGTTGAGATGATCGTCAGCGGGTGCACGAAGCTCTCGTAAAGCACGCCGAGAATGATGTACACCGCCACCAGCGCCGCGAGAATCAGCCACGGCTGACTGGCCAGCGAACTCTGAAATGCCTGCGCCGCGCCCTGGAAATTGCCGCTGATCGCGGTCGGCATGCCGATCTCGGCCTTGGCCTGATTGAGCAGAATCACTGCATCGCCCAACGCCACACCGGGCGCGAGGTTGAAGGACAGGTTGGCAGCGGGGAACATGCCGTCGTGGGCAATCGACAGCGGGCCGATGGTTGGCGCATCGAATCTGGCCAGCGCTGACAGCGGCACCATCTCGCCACTCAGCGGCGAGCGCAGGTAGAAATAGTTGAGGCTTTCGGCCTTGCCGCGCTGTTTGGTGTCCAGCTCCAGAATCACGTTGTATTGGTTGACCTGAGTCTGGAATTCGTTGATCTGGCGTTGGCCGAAAGCGTCGTACAACGCCTCGTCGACATCGCTGGCGGTCAGGCCGAAACGTGCGGCGGCGCTGCGGTCGATACTGATGTGAGTGATACTGCCGCCCAGTTGCAGGTCGTTGGAAATATCGCGGAACGCCGGGTTGCTGCGCAGCTTTTCCGTGAGGCGCTGGGTCCAGGTGGCAAGGGTTGGGCCGTCGTTACTCTTGAGCACGTATTGGTATTGCGCGCGGCTCGGGCCGGAGCTGAGGTTGATGTCCTGGCCGGCGCGCAGGTAGAGAACGATGCCTGGGACTTTCATCAGTTTGGGACGAATCCGGTCGATGAACTGGCTGGCGCTGACATCACGCTCGCCGCGTTTTTTCAGGGCGATCCAGAAGCGTCCGTTGGCGATAGTCTGGTTACTGCCGGACACGCCCACCGAGTGAGAAAACGCCTGCACGGCCGGATCGGCGGCGACAATTTCGGCCATCGCCAGATGCTTTTTCACCATGTCGCCGTAGGAAATATCCGCAGCGGCTTCGGTGGTGCCGAGCACAAAACCGGTGTCCTGCACCGGGAAGAAGCCCTTGGGGATAAAGATGTAACCGCCAATCGCCATGGCCAGCGACAGGCCGAACACGCCGATCATCAGTTTCTGATGGGCGAGGGCGCGGCGCAGGCCTTTTTCGTACCAGCCGAGCAGGCGTTCGCTGAAGCCCGGTTTGGCGTGAGCGTGGTGCACCGGTTTGCGCATGAACAGCGCGGCCAGCGTCGGCGCCAAGGTCAGCGACACCACCACGGAAATCATGATGGTCGAGGTCGCGGTCAAGGCGAACTCCTTGAACAGCCGCCCGACCACGCCGCCCATGAACAGCAGCGGAATGAACGCCGCCACCAGTGAGAAACTGATCGATACCACGGTGAAACCGATCTCGCCGGCACCCTTGATCGCCGCGTCGCGCATGCTGTCGCCGGCCTCCAGATGCCGGTGGATGTTCTCCACCACCACAATCGCATCGTCGACCACAAAGCCCACCGCCACGACAATCGCCACCAGCGTCAGGTTGTTCAGGCTGAAGCCCAGGAGGTACATCAGGGCGAAACTGGCGGTCAGCGACACGCCGAGTACCGCGGAGACAATCATGGTCGCCGACAACTGCCGCAGGAACAGCGCCATCACCGCCACCACCAGCAGAATCGCGATCAACAGGGTGATCTCGACTTCATGCAGCGAGGCGCGGATGGTCTGGGTGCGGTCAATCAGGGTTTTCACCTGCACCGACGCCGGCAACATGGCTTCGAGGCCGGGCAGGGCGGCTTGAATGCGGTCCACGGTTTCCACGATGTTCGCGCCGGGCTGGCGCGAGATCACCAGGTTCACCCCGGGCCGGTCACCGGCCCAGGCTTGCACGTAGGCATCTTCCGAGCCGTTGACCACTTTAGCGACATCGCGCAGATGAACCGGCGCGCCGTCCTTGTAGGAAACGATGAGCTGGCTGTAGTCCTCGGGGTGGAACAGCTGGTCGTTGGTCGACAGCGTGGAAATGCTCGACTCGCCATATAGCGCACCTTTGGCGAGGTTGAGGCTGGTCTGCTGGATCGCCAGACGAATGTCGGCCAGGGTCAGGCCGATCGCCGCCAGTTTGTCGGCCGAGGCTTGCACGCGGATCGCCGGACGTTGCTGACCGGTGATATTGATCTGGCCTACACCGTCGATCTGACTGATCTGACGTGAGAGCAGGGTTTCCACCAGGTCGCTGAGTTCGGTGCCGGGCATCTGCGTCGAGCTAACGCTGAGGATCAGCACTGGGCTGTCGGCCGGATTGACCTTCTTCCAGGTCGGCAGGGTCGGCATGTCCTTGGGCAGTTTGCCGGCGGCGGTGTTGATTGCCGCCTGGACTTCCTGGGCGGCGGTGTCGATGCTCTTGTCGAGGGTAAATTGCAGGGTCAGCAGGGTCGAGCCGAGCGCACTGCTGGAGGTCATCTGGGTCATGCCGGGGATGGCGCTGAATTGCACCTCCAGCGGCGTGGCCACGGACGAGGCCATGGTGTCGGGACTGGCACCGGGCAGCTGTGCCGACACCTGAATTGTCGGAAATTCCGCCTCCGGCAGTGGGGCAATGGGCAAGCGCGGGAAGGCAATCGCGCCGACCAGTACCAGCGCAAACGTCAGCAGAATCGTCGCCACCGGGTGATCGATGCACCAGGCGGACACGCCTTTGTGCGTCGTCATGGTTTCGGCTCCGTTTGCACCACTTGCGGCGGCTCGCTCATGACCTGCACGGTGGCGCCGGGTTTGAGCCGCGACTGGCCATCGGTCACCAGCACGTCACCGGCCTTCACGCCTTTGATGATGTCCTGGCCACTGCCCTGATAAACCATCTGTACTTGTACGGCTTCGACCTTGTCGCCATTGACCCGATAAACAAAGTGTTGGTCGAGGCCACGTTGTACGACGGTGGGCGGTACCACCAGCGCATCCTTGTCCAGCGCCGTCTGAATTTTTACCGTCACCAGCAGGCCGGGCCAGAGTTTCTGGCTGGCGTTGTCGAACTCGGCCTTGGCGCGGATGGTGCCGGTGTTGGCGTTGATCTGGTTGTCGATCAGGGTCAGGTGACCTTCGCCAAGCAGGTTGGCGGTTTCGCCGTCGCTGTCGGCGCCGATGTAGGCCTTGACCTGCGCGTGCTGCGGATCGTTGATCAGGCCTTGCAGGGTCGGCAGCATTTGCTGGGGCAGGGAGAATTCCACGGCAATCGGATCGATCTGGGTCACGGTGAACAGACCCTGGGCATCAGCCATGCGCAGGAAGTTGCCTTCATCGACAGTACGAATCCCGACGCGGCCGGTGACCGGGGAGCGAATCTGTGTGTAGGAAAGCTGCACCTGTGCCGCATCAATTGCGGCCTGGTTGCCTTGGGCGGTGGCTTTCAGTTGATTGACCAGTGCCTGTTGCTGGTCGTAGGTCTGTCTGGAAACCCCGTCGTCGACGCTGAGCAGTTTGTAGCGTTTGAGATTGACCAGGGCGACTTGCAGTTGCGCCTGGCTCTCGCCCAGTTGCGCGCGGGCCTGGTCGAGGCTGGCGCGGATCGAGCGGTCGTCGATGGTGGCGAGCAGGTCGCCTGCTTTGACGAGCTGGCCTTCCTTGACGAGGATTTTGGTGAGGATGCCGTCGACCTGGGGGCGTACGACGACGCTGTGCAATGAGAGTACCGAGCCGATGCCGCTGGTGTAGCGTGGGACGTCTTTTTCGCTGACCGCTATGACGCGCACCGGGATGGCGGTCGGGGTGGTCAGTTTGGTCGGGGCGGGTTTTGTGGCCCACCATATGCCTGCGGCGGCCAGCAGGATCACTAGGGCTAGCAGGGCTTTGTTTTTTTGGATTCGCATGCGGGGTGGGCGCCGGAAGTCTGGAGTTTGGGCAGGTTGGGTCTTTATAAACTGGTTTGGGGGTCAGGAGGGTGACGGCTGGCTGTCAGCGCTGTCAGTTTCGGGTGAACTTGGCGGCCTTTGGGCCGACCATGTTCTTGGGGTTTTGAGTGTTTATCCGTTGCTTCGGGTGTTGCGGCTGGCGGTTTCGCCCTTACGGCGAGTCACTTTGGCAAACGCCCCAAAGTAACCAAAGGTCTGTGCCCCAACGTTCGGCCCTCGCCGTGGCTCGGGTTCCTTCGCTCCGGGATTCATCCGGGGGCATCGCCTACGGTTTGCTTCGCTGCACCTCCTCTCGATGTGTGTGGCTGCGCCGCACGGTCGCTGCGCTCCCACCCCCGGATGTATCCCTCCACTCAGCCTGCCGACGGGGCCGGTGGATCAAGATCAAGAGCTGCAGCCGAGCTAACGCTCATCCTGTTGAGTGGTAAGAAGCGGATGCGGTCTGCTTTGGCTGTTCTGTGGGAGCGGGCTTGCTCGCGAAGGCGGCCTGACAGCCGACCTGTTTCTTCAGGTTGAACACATCCCCTGTAGGAGCTGCCGAAGGCTGCGATCTTTTGACTTTGGCTTTTCAAAATCAAAAACAAGATCAAAAGATCGCAGCCTTCGGCAGCTCCTACAGGGGGGGGCGTTGGTGTTTAAGCGTGTGTGAAAAAACCAGAACCTTCCCACAAGGTTTTCAGGTTGTCCGTCGGAAGCCCGGTCTCTAGGCTTTGGTTGTCACCGCAAATCGGTGATCGGGTGTGAGAGCCCGATAAGAGGTTTTAATCAAGCGTCAGCCGCACCATAATCGCCGCCAGCTAATTGGCTGCGCGCGATTTTATATGGCGGCTGTGTGCGGGCGGACTTCGGTCCGGCCGGGTTGATCTCTTACCGGTTTCTCACTCCGTACATAGCTGCCACCTCTTCGTCGCGTGAGAAACGACAGAGGATGGCCTTAATCAGATGATTAGAGATCAATCCAATGTCTAAACTCGTTCCCGATCCCCCAATAGAAACCAATTCCCCACTCGCCGAAGCCATCCACGCAGAGGACCTCGCGAAAAACCGCGAAGCCATCAAACGCGCGCTCGATTTCTACCTCAGTCCCAATCCCGTCAAACCACGCCTTTCCAGTTCGATGTTTCTGGTCGACCCGAACATCGACACCGAAAGCTTGCTCGCCCATGCGTGTGAATCCCTGGCCTCGGCCAATGTGATGGCCAGCGACTTCGCCGATCAGCTCAGTCGTCCGCAACGCAGCACGGCGCTGGCCATCCAGCAGATTGTCATGCTCGCCGAGCTGGCGGTAAACCGGGCCCTGGATCGGGTTGATCCCCGTACCTAGTCGGTCGGATAGCGCCGTCGTTCATTGCGAGCAGGCGAAGGTCTAAAGGGGAAGGTGTTCCACCTGTGAGAGCAAGCTTGCTCGTTGAAATCATGCCAGGGGTGGACGTCGATGTGGACACCTATCGCAATGCCTGCAGCCATAAGGCGCTGCCGCTGTCCATGAGCTATCAAGCATTGAAGGCTTTCAGCGACAAGGACATCGTCACCATCACCTACCTGCAAACCGTTCGGCGTGCGCTGCAAATCTTCAGGTGCTGTCGAGAGGCGCGCAGGTATACTGCGCGCTTCGCGGCTCACTGTTCGGGCCCGATTTTTTGCTTTGCGGAGCTTTTATGACTTCCCCGATCCAACCGCCGGTTGACGACGCCGTGAGCGATGTCCCGGCCGAACTGACTGACGCCAGCGAAACCAAACCCGAGATCCCGGCTTTCAAGTTCCCGTTCAAACCGGGTGAACTGGCCGCGGCCAAGGGTTCGAATCAGCCGTGGTACAAGAACGGCGCCAAGAACGGCCACACCAAGACCCCGGGCATGGCGCCGCCGGGCACGCGTCGTTCGATGGGTAAGCGCTGAGTTTCAGGTTGTTCTTGGATATTGGCTGCGTTTTTCGGGCGCGGTGACGGCGTTCATTGCAACTTTCTCATTTCCTGTACGGCGTCGGAGTTGACGGGAATGTGAGGTTGCCTGAGCCGACCTCATCGCTGGCAAGCCAGCTCCCACATGTTTCTCGAGTGTTCACATGATGTGTGCACCACACAGAATCCTGTGGGAGCTGGCTTGCCAGCGATGGGGCCAGTTCGATCTCTACAAAAAAACGATCAAACCGCCCGCAGAGAGATAAACGCATACGTCCGCGCCGGCTCCGTCACCACCTGCGCCCCGGCTGCCAGCAACTGCCCGGCCACGTCATCACCGGACAAATGGAACAGCCATTCACTGGACGTCTCGCCCAGCGGCTGCGCTGAAACCTGGTCAATCACCGCAGCAAACGCGCCCATCTCCGGCAAATACGCGGTAAACCCATCGCCCTTGAGAGCGGTGGTGTGAATGCCCAGCGCGGCGCAGATCGCTTCTTTGAGGCGGATGTCATCCCGATCGGCCTGGCGTGAGCGCTGGATCAGTTCGAGCAAGTCCTGATCGACCAGCTCGCCGCCGGCGATCAACAGCGGCCCCTGTTGCCACGACTCAGGCGGGCAATCCTTGGCGGCCGGGTTGAGCGGAATGTGTGGGTTGATTTCGGCGGGATAGATCCTGCACACCAGCGGCCGGCGCTCATAGATGCGGCACAGGTTGTCTTCGTCAAGATTCCGGCAACGACCGACGTTGTAGGCGGCGAAGGTGATTGCCACGTGGGCTTGCGTCGTACCGCTGCGCACGACCAGTGAACGCCGTTCGGCGTGTTCACGCTGCTGCGTCGGCAAGCCCAGGCCGTTGCCGAGAAAAGCCTCCACCAGCACGATCACCTGCCCGCCATCCGCCGCCCACATGCGGGCTTCGGCGAGGGTCAGGGGCACATGGTGGTCGGTGCAGCATTTGCCGCAACCGACGCAGGAAAACGTCGTATTCATCGAGCGATCATTCTTCAATCCGGGGGCGAAACGGCGACTTAAAACCGCCGTGCAGAACCGGATCGAAGCAAGTTATGCGCCATTCACTGCGCCTTGGCGCCTGGGCGGATCGAGTCCCATTCGGTGACGAACGCGGTTTTCGATTTTTTGTTGTACAGGCACAGCTCGCTGCCTTGTTGGCCTTTCATGTGTTTTTGCGGGTATTGGCCTTGCAGCAACACGGCGGTGTAGCCGACGCGGTCATCGAATTGCGCGGGTGTGCCGACGGGTTTGGCGTCCTTCAGGCCGCTGGCCTTGATGCAACTGGCGAGCACGGTCTTGTCGTAGGCTGCCCAGGCGTCGGGGCTGGAGGCTTGGGCCTGGGAGGCAAGGGCGGTGAAGCAGAGGAGGCTGAGGGTAAGGGCTTTCATGATTGGCGTCCTTGATTGTGGGGGCCAAGGTTGGAGTCTGCCCAGAGAGGGAAGTTGCCGGTGCCGGCCTCTTCGCGAGCAAGCCCGCTCCCACAATTTGAAATGCATTCCAAAATGTGGGAGCGGGCTTGCTCGCGAAAGCGGTAGTTCAGTCCGGCACCAATTCCCGGCGGACTACATACATCCCGGCACTTTCATACAGACGCTGCGCCCGCAGGTTGTCTTCCAGCACCTTCAGATCAATAAAGCCTTCGCGCCGTTGCTGAAACACCTTGAACGCATTCAACAGCAACGCCCGGCCCAGGCCACGGCCCTGCATGCGCGGATGCACCACCAGATTCTTGATATACGCACTGGTCCAGCACTGCGCCACGCCAACCACGCCTTCGGCATCGCAGGCGATAAAGCACAATTCGGGATTGTATTCGGGGTCGCTCTCAAAGCGTCGTTGCCACTCATCAAGCGCGGGCACCCGACCGCCACCTTCGCGGTAGCCGAGTTGCATCAACTGATGCACGGCCAACGCCAGTTCCGGTCGGTAGGTGCTCAGCTCGACACCTTCCGGCCAGCGGATCGGCGGCACGTCCTGGCGCAGGTCGCGGCGCATCAGCCAGCAATAGGTCTCGGCCAAGACTCAGTGACCGTTGGCCGCGACGTGTTTGGCCGCTTCGATCAGGCGCTGGGTCAACTCCGGCGAGGAGAATTTGGTCAGCACGCCGTTCGCGCCGGCCAGTCGGGCTTTTTCGGCGTTCATCGCGCTGTCGAGCGAGGTGTGCAGCAGCACGTAGAGGTGGGCGAAGTCCGGGGTTTCGCGCAGGGTGCGGGTGAGCGCGTAGCCATCCATCTCGGACATTTCGATGTCGGAGACGATCAAGTTGATCTGCTGCGCGGTGCCTTGCAGGTCGAGCAGGCAGTCGATGGCTTCCTTGGCGCTGCGGGCGGTATGGCACTGCAGACCGAGATTGCGCAGGGTGTGCACCGATTGCTGCAGAGCCACCTGACTGTCATCGACCACCAGAATCCGCGCATTGCCGAGGACTTCGGCGTCCTCCATGGTCAGGTCGGTCGGGGCCATTTCGATCTGCGCCGGGGCGATGCTGTGGATGACTTTTTCGATGTCCAGCACCTGCACCAGCGTGCCATCGACCGAGGTCACGCCAGTGATGTAGGCGCGCGAGCCGCCGGAACCAAACGGCGGCGGCTTGATGTCGGTGGTCAGGCAATGGACGATCTTGCTCACGGCCTGCACGTGCAGACCCTGTTTCGAACGGCTGACATCGGTGACGATCAGGCAGCCGCCGTTCGGGTCTTCCAGCGGGCGTTCGCCGATGGCGCGGCTGAGGTCGATGACCGATAGCGAGGCGCCGCGCAGAGTGGCGATGCCTTTGACGTGCGGGTGCGACTCCGGCAGTTTGGTCAGCGGCGGGCAGGGGATGATTTCACTGACTTTCAGCAGGTTGATCGCCATCAGCTTGCCGCTGCGCAAGGTAAACAGCAGAAGCGAAAGTGAGTCTGCGCGGGCTTTGGTGGAAGACATATAAACCTTCTGTGGAAAAAGGTGATGGGCGAGGGTGGATATCGCCAGAAACCATTGATGCCGGGTTATCGGCGTTAAAGGGGTGGGCTTTAGGTCAGTTGTCGGGCTAGGTACAGATCAAAAGCCAAAGCCAAAGCCCCTCACCCCAGCCCTCTCCCGGAGGGAGAGGGGGCCGACCGAGCTGTCTGGTGTGCTACATCGACCTGAATGACCGAGTCGATTATGGATTCAGTAAGATCTTTCAGGTCGGCGTATTTCCGAAGCATCCCCGGATCGGTCCCCTCTCCCTCTGGGAGAGGGCTAGGGTGAGGGTGCGCTTTTAGCTCTTCATGCCCAAACGCTTGGCCATCCGCCCCAGATTCGCCCGATCCAGCCCCAGCTCCCGCGCCGCGCTCGCCCAGTTATCCTGATTCCGCTCCAGCGCCGCGCTGATCAACTGTCGCTGATAGGCCTCGGTGGCGCTGCGCAGATCGCCGGTCGGTAACGGCGCGGCATTCACCTGCGCAACCGCCTCAACCGAGTTATCCACAACCTCACGCGGCAAATCCAGATCCGCCGCGCTCAAGCTGAGAATCTTCGGCCGCACCTTGCAGTTGCCCAGCGCCTTCAAGGCACTGCGCCCGATCAAGTGTTCCAGCTCGCGCACGTTGCCCGGCCAAGTGTAGGCGAGCAACGCCTCCTGGGCGTCGCTGCTCAGGCGCAGGCTGTTGAGGCCCATGCGCGAGCGGTTCTGTTCGAGAAAGAAGCCGCTGAGCAGCAACACATCGCGGCCGCGATCGCGCAGCGCCGGGACGCGCAACGGGTACACGCTCAAGCGGTGATAGAAGTCGGCGCGGTAGCGGCCGCTGCGCACTTCTTCGGCCAGATCGCGGTTGGTGGCGGCGATCAGGCGCACATCGACCTGATGCTCCTTGTCCGAACCGAGCCGCTGCAACTGGCCGCTCTGCAGCACGCGCAGCAACTTGGCCTGCACGGTCAGCGACAGTTCGCCGACTTCATCGAGAAACAGCGTGCCGCCATTGGCCAGTTCGAACTTGCCGCGACGGTCGCTGGTGGCACCGGTAAAGGCGCCGCGTACGTGGCCGAACAGTTCACTCTCGACCAGGGTGTCGGGCAGCGCGGCGCAGTTGAGGCTGATGATCGGTTTGCCGGCGCGCGGGGAGGCGGCGTGGATCGCCTGCGCCACCAGCTCCTTGCCGACCCCGGTTTCACCGGTGATCAGCACGGTCAGGTCGCTGCCGCCGACCAGATTGATTTCTTCCACCAGGCGTTTGTGCGCCTTGCTCTGGCCGATCATCTCGCGCTGCTGCTGACCACTGGCCTGGCGGTAGACCTCGGCGCGCTGGTGCTCGTCCTCGGCGCGCAGCGCCAGGCGTTCGATGCGTTCGGCAGCGTTGACCGTGGCCGATGCGAGGCTGGCGAAGGCTTGCAGGGCATCGAGTTCGATCGGTTCGAAACGCTGCGGGTCGAGGGCGTCGAGGGTGATCAGGCCCCAGAGTTGTTCATCGACAAACAGCGGGCAGCCGAGACAGTCGTGCACTTCGAGATGATCGTCAAGGCCGTCGACCAGACCGTCGTAGGGGTCAGGCAAGTCGCTGTCGGCGGCGAACCGTGTCGGCCCGGCGCCCGCCAGCAGGATCTCGAAACGTGGATGTTCGTTGACCTTGAAGCGCCGGCCGAGGGTGTCGGTGCTCAGGCCGTCCACCGCCAGCGGCACCAGCCATTCGCCGTCAAGGCGCAGCAACGCGGCAGCGTCGCACGGCAGCAGGGCGCGCATGGCTTCAAGCAGGCGCCGGTAGCGCTCGCCTTCTGGCAGTTCGCGGGACAGGTCGGAAACCAGTGGCAGTAATGTGGTGAGCAGGGATTTGGCGATCATGGGCGTGTAGTCAAACAGACTCGATGTGGTCAATACGACTATAAAGCGATGCGTGTCGAAATGACCATTAAAAATATAAGCTATTGATTTATATGAATAATAAACTTGGCACAAAAACTGATAAGCCTAAGGTAATTCTCAAAAAGCTCAGGAGTCACTCTTATGCTTAGCGTTCAGGATCGTGCCATCGTCAAATCCACCGTACCGCTGCTGGAAAGCGGCGGTGAAGCGCTGATCACGCATTTCTACCGCATGATGCTCTCTGAATACCCTGAGGTCCGCCCGCTGTTCAATCAGGCGCACCAGGCAAGCGGCGACCAGCCACGTGCCTTGGCCAACGGTGTGTTGATGTACGCCCGGCACATCGAACAACTGGATCAGTTGGGCGATCTGGTGGCGAAAATCATCAACAAGCATGTGGCCCTGCAGATCTTGCCGGAGCATTACCCGATTGTCGGCACCTGCCTGCTGCGCGCCATCTCCGAAGTGCTCGGCGAGGAAATCGCCACGCCTGAAGTGATGAGCGCGTGGGGCGCCGCTTACGGGCAACTGGCGGAAATCCTGATCGGCGCCGAAACCGCGATCTACGACCAGAAGGAGCAAGCGCCCGGCGGCTGGCGCGGGGCGCGGACGTTCATCGTGGCGGCCAAGGTCGAGGAGAGTGCGGAGATCACCTCGTTCTACTTCGAACCGGCGGACAAGGGACCGATTCTCGCCGCCGAGCCGGGCCAGTACATCGGCATGAGGCTGATCCTCGAGGGCGAAGAAATTCGCCGCAACTACTCGCTGTCGGCGCTGGCCAACAAAGGTCAGTACCGCATCAGCGTCAAACGCGAACCGGGTGGCCGCGCGTCCAACCATTTGCACGATCAGTTGCACGTCGGCGCGAGCATTCAGCTGTTCCCGCCATCGGGCGAATTCACCCTGAGCGCCAGCGACAAACCGCTGGTGCTGATCAGCGGCGGCGTCGGCATCACGCCGACTCTGGCGATGCTCGAAGCGGCGCTGCAAACCGAGCGTCCGGTGCACTTTATCCACTGCGCGCGCAACGGCAGCGTGCATGCCTTCCGCGACTGGATCGACGGCCTGGCGGCGCGTCACCCGCAGCTCAAGCGCTTCTATTGCTATGCCGAGGACGACGGCGTTAGCCCGGCGGCGGACAAGGTCGGGATGTTGAGTCAGGAGTTGCTGGGTGAATGGCTGCCGGCGGAGCGGGATGTCGATGCGTACTTCCTTGGGCCGAAGGGTTTCATGGGCGCGATCAAGCGGCATCTGAAAGCGCTGGGGGTGCCGGAGCAGCAGAGTCGGTATGAGTTCTTCGGGCCAGCGGCGGCTTTGGAATGATCTGAAACCGGGTTGCCTTCATTCGCGAGCAAGCCCGCTCCCACAGGATTTGTAGCGTGGACGACGCTGAACCTGTGGGAGCGGGCTTGCTCGCGAAAGCCGTTATACGGCTCTGATTATTAAATTCTGTTTAAAGGTTAATCGTTTCTTAACCGGTTTATCGTTTATTCCCCGATGCTGATGATAGGCGCTCGTTCGTTTAACTGATCAGGATCGCCGCCATGTCGCACAGTATCTTTTCCTCTCGTTTGAGCCTGGTAACTCTCGGCCTGTCAGCCGCGTTGCTGGCCAGTCCGTTTGTGTCTGCCGAATCAGCCTTGATTGCACCGCAGAGCCTGATCGTCGATCAGAGTCTGCCCAAGGCTCAGCGCGAGGCGATGGAGTTGGCGGCACGGCGTTACGGCAGTTTCTGGAACAGTGGGGAAGAAGCTTTGGCCACGGCAGCCTTGTCGCCGCAGTTTGTCGACAAGACCCCGCCCGAAGGTCGGGTGCAGGGGCCGAGCGGGCCGTTGCTGGCGTCGAAATTCTTTCGTACGGCAGTGCCGGACCTGAGTTGCGAGATCGAGCAAATGATCATCGCAGGTGATCGCGTGGTGGTGCATCTGCATTTTCGCGGCCACTTCACTGGCACGTTCAAGGCTCTTAAAGGACAGGGCCAGCGTGTAGACTTCCGGGCAACCGATATCTATCAGATCGACAACGGTCGCATTGCGGCCAATTGGCATATCGAAGACAACATCAGCCTGATGGCGCAACTGCAAGCGCAGCCGCCGGCCAGCTGAACCATGAACACACAAGGGAAACGCGATGAGCGAGGAAACGATTCGACTGGGACGTGAGCGGCGCTTTCTGGTGCTGCTGGGCATTATCTGCCTGGCGTTGATTGGTGGCGCGCTGTACATGCAGGTCGTGCTAGGCGAGGCGCCATGCCCGCTGTGCATTCTGCAGCGTTATGCATTGCTGCTGATCGCGCTGTTCGCCTTCATTGGCGCGGCGATGCGCACACGACGCAGCATCACTGTTTTCGAAGTGCTGGTGGTGATCTGCGCGATTGCTGGCGCTGGCGTCGCCGGGCACCACGTCTACACCCAGTTCTTTCCGGCAGTAAGCTGCGGCATCGATGTGTTGCAGCCGATAGTCGACGACCTGCCGCTGGCGAAGATCTTCCCGCTGGGCTTCCAGGTCGACGGTTTCTGCTCGACGCCGTACCCGCCGATCCTCGGTCTTTCGCTGGCGCAATGGGCACTGCTGGCCTTCGTGCTGGTGGTGATCCTGGTGCCGCTGCTGACCACGCGTAACCGAAAAGCCCTGCGCTGAATCAATTTTTCGGCGCACAGGCCGATACAGAAAACGCCCCGATTTGCGGATCAGCCGCACGGGGCGTTTTGCATTTCAGAGTGTTTGTGAAATCAGCGTGACGAACGGCAATGAAGGGTGCGACAGGTGTGCGACATGTTGTCACACACGCCGCGCCGCAGGGCATGGCCGTGACCCGGATTGGCGTAATGTTACAAAAAAGGATTGGCCTCTTCCGGCAATTCTCTGGTTTTGCACGCAGGTTCCAGAACAGGCAGTTTTAACAGGCGCCGTGGGATGGCCAAAGGCCTTGGAATATCGGGCCTTACGCTGATTCAGCACTGGGAAAAAGCCTTCGGAGCTGTCTGAACTTGGGTGAAAAGACCCACAGTTTTTACTGTTTTTGTTGAGAACGGATTTCGATAACATGCGTCACTTTTGCAAAATCGGTGAGGGATTGTTGCTCTGAGCGATAAAAATTATTTCGGGATAAGACATGGTGTATAGGGCGCTACCTATCTACAATCGCCCGCACTGAATTCCCGGCGCTGTTCGGCCTTTACAGGAACCGAGCAGGAAGTCGGGTGTCGAGCCAGCCGGAAGGCTTGTGAGCCACCCAGGTGTCGGTGCCTTTCCAACTTTCCGCACCAAATGGAATTGGTCTGTAACAAGGCCTTTGACCACGAATTCGAATAAGAACTGACCGCTGTCCCAAGGTTTTGTCGAGCGTCTGACGTGCGACGGGCGGCCCTTATTCAATCCAAAGAAAATGCCAACCCTTGGCAGGGTGAAGTGTTGGCGATCAAAACCCAACTGCATTGCGCAAGCTGCTTTAGAGGTCGTGAGATGAGTAAAAACAGGTACCCCAGATTACTAGGCCTAGTGCCGCTGCTCGGCACGTTGTTGCTGGGAGGCTGCAACATGACCCTGCTCAATCCAACGGGCCAGGTCGGCCTGGAACAGCGCAACCTGATCATCACCGCCACACTGCTGATGCTGTTGGTCGTTGTGCCGGTTATCGTCATGACCTTCCTGTTCGCCTGGAAGTACCGCGCTTCCAACAAGGACGCCGTGTACACCCCGAAATGGTCGCACTCGACCAAAATCGAAGTGGCGGTCTGGACCATTCCGGTCCTGATCATCATTGCCCTGGGTTACATCACCTACATTTCGACCCACAAGCTGGACCCGTATCGTCCGATCGAATCCGACGTCAAGCCGGTGACCATCGAAGTCGTTGCGCTGGACTGGAAGTGGCTGTTCATCTACCCGGAACAAGGCATTGCCACGGTCAACAAGATCGTGTTCCCGGCGCACACCCCGGTGAACTTCCGCATCACCTCCGACGCGGTGATGAACTCGTTCTTCATCCCGGGCCTGGGCGGCCAGATCTACGCGATGGCGGGCATGACCACCAAGCTGCACCTGATCGCTGACCGCAACGCTGAAATGGACGGTATCTCCGCCAACTACAGCGGCGCTGGTTTCACCGGTATGAAATTCAAAGCGATCGCAACTTCTCAGGAAGATTTCGACGCCTGGGTAAGTGAAGTCAAAAAGGCACCTAAACAGCTTGAACCAGCTGAATACGCAGCCCTTGCCAAGCCAAGCCAGAACAATCCAGTCGAGCTCTACTCCTCGGTCACGCCGAACCTGTTCCAGACCATCGTCGACAAGTACGAAGGCATGAAACCGGGCAAGCCGCTGAAGCACGAGAAGAAAGAGAAAGAAGTGGCGGCAACGGACATGGACTCGAATTCGCATTCAGCTGCCGGGGCAGAGGAGTAAACGATGTTTGGTAAATTAAGTTGGGAAGCGATCCCTTTCCACGAGCCGATCGTGATGGTCACCATCTCGATGATCGCGCTTGGTGGTCTGGCGTTGTTCGCTGCAATCACCTACTTCAAGAAGTGGACCTACTTGTGGACCGAGTGGCTGACGTCGGTCGACCACAAGAAAATCGGCGTGATGTACATCGTCGTTGCCATGGTCATGCTGCTGCGCGGCTTTGCCGACGCGATCATGATGCGTACCCAGCTGGCCATGGCCACCGAAGGTTCGCCTGGCTACCTGCCACCTGAACACTATGACCAGATCTTCACCGCTCACGGTGTGATCATGATCATCTTCATGGCGATGCCATTCTTCACCGGCCTGATGAACCTTGCAGTGCCGCTGCAGATCGGCGCGCGTGACGTTGCCTTCCCGTTCCTGAACTCCCTGAGCTTCTGGCTGCTGGTGTCCGGCGTTGTGCTGATCAACCTGTCGCTGGGCGTCGGCGAATTCGCCAAGACCGGTTGGGTTGCCTATCCGCCACTGTCGGGTCTGCAATACAGCCCTGGCGTGGGTATGGACTACTACATCTGGGCGCTACAGCTATCCGGGTTAGGTACGACGCTGACGGGGGTCAACTTCCTCGCCACCGTGCTGAAAATGCGTACCCCAGGCATGAAGCTGATGGACATGCCGATCTTCACCTGGACCTGCACCTGGGCTAACGTTCTGATCGTGGCTTCGTTCCCGATCCTGACCGCTACCCTGGCACTGCTGACCCTCGACCGTTACATGGATTTCCACATTTTCACCAATGAACTTGGTGGCAATCCAATGATGTACGTCAACCTGTTCTGGGCCTGGGGCCACCCTGAGGTTTACATCCTGATCCTGCCGGCATTCGGCATCTTCTCGGAAGTGATCTCGGCGTTCACCGGCAAGAAACTGTTCGGCCACCACTCGATGATCTACGCTTCGGGCGCGATCTCGGTACTGGGCTTCATGGTTTGGCTGCACCACTTCTTCACCATGGGTTCGGGTGCCAGCGTCAACGCCTTCTTCGGTCTGGCGACGATGCTGATTTCCATCCCGACGGGTGTGAAGCTGTTCAACTGGCTGTTCACCATCTACCAGGGCCGTCTGCGCTTCACCAGCCAGGTGATGTGGACTCTGGGCTTCATGGTGACCTTCGCCATCGGCGGCATGACCGGCGTACTGCTGGCCATCCCGGGTGCTGACTTCGTGCTGCACAACAGCCTGTTCGTGATCGCGCACTTCCATAACGTGATCATCGGCGGTGCGGTATTCGGTTACATCGCCGGTTTCGGCTTCTACTTCCCGAAAGCGTTCGGCTTCAAGCTGCACGAAGGCTGGGGTAAAGCAGCATTCTGGTTCTGGATCTCGGGCTTCTTCGTCGCGTTCATGCCGCTCTATGCACTGGGCTTCATGGGCATGACCCGTCGTCTGAACGCCACCACCAACCCTGAGTGGGTACCGTACCTGTACGTTGCCATGTTCGGTGCGGTGATGATCGCTGTCGGTATCGCCTGCCAACTGATCCAGCTGTACGTCAGTGTGCGCGACCGCAACAAGCCGGAAAACGTGTGCGATCACGGTGACCCGTGGAATGGCCACACCCTGGAATGGTCGACTTCGTCGCCACCTCCGTTCTACAACTTCGCTGTGCTGCCTAAGGCTGACTGCATCGACCCGTTCACCGAAGCCAAGGAAAACGGTACCGCGTACCAGGCTCCGGCCAAGTACGAGCCGATCCACATGCCGAACAACACCGCCACTGGCGTGGTGATGGGCGCACTGCTGACCGTCTTCGGTTTCGCGATGATCTGGCACATCTGGTGGTTGGCGATCGCCAGCCTGGCCGGCACTGTCATCTACTTCGTGATCCACGCGGCACGTGACGACCAGGGCTATATGGTTCCGGTTGAAACGATCGAACGCATCGAAGCCGAGCAGCACAAGCGTCTGGTCGCGGCAGGGAAAATCCCGGCCAATGCCACCCGTGTAACCTCGTTGGAACAGGCTTAAACCATGTCGAACTTAGTGACCAATGTTGGACACGCCCATGGTGACCATGGGCACGATGACCATCACCACGACTCGGGCGAGATGACCGTATACGGTTTCTGGCTCTACCTGATGACCGACTGCATTCTGTTCGCGTCGATCTTCGCGGTGTACGCAGTACTGGTAAACAACGTCGCCGGTGGCCCGTCGGGCCACGACATCTTCGAACTGCCATACGTGCTGGGCGAAACCGCTCTGCTGTTGTTCAGTTCGATCACCTACGGCTTCGCCATGCTGGCGTTGTTCAAAGGCAAGAAGCAGCAGGTCCTGGGCTGGCTGGCCCTGACCTTCCTGCTCGGCGCAGGCTTCATCGCCATGGAGATCAACGAGTTCCACCTGCTGATCTCCGAGGGCTTCGGTCCTAGCCGTTCGGGCTTCCTGTCGGCGTTCTTCACCCTGGTCGGTACCCACGGTCTGCACGTGTCCGCGGGTCTGATCTGGATGGGCATCATGATGTACCAGGTCAACAAGCACGGCCTGACGGCGACCAACAAGACCCGTCTGAGCTGCCTGAGCCTGTTCTGGCACTTCCTGGACGTGGTGTGGATCTGCGTATTCACCGTTGTTTACCTGATGGGGACTCTGTAATGGCTAATGCACACTCCCATGACAGCCATGATGCTGGCCACGGCAGCGTAAAGTCGTACGCCATTGGCTTCATCCTGTCGGTGATCCTGACGGCCATCCCGTTCGGCCTGGTGATGTTTCCAACATTGCCGAAGTCGACCACGCTGGCAATCGTCCTGCTGTTCGCGGTAATCCAGGTGATCGTTCACCTGTACTACTTCCTGCACCTGGACCGTTCGATTGCACAACGTAACAACGTGATCGCGTTTGTCTTTACGGCCATCGTGATCCTGCTGCTGGTTGGCCTGTCGCTGTGGATCATGTTCAGCATCCACACGTACATGATGGCGAAGTGAGGTAGACCCGATGTCGCTCAAGCACTTTATCCAAATCACCAAACCGGGGATCATTTTCGGTAACGTGCTTTCTGTGGCAGGCGGGTTCTTCCTGGCCTCGAAAGGGCATGTGGATCTGGCGGTGTTCCTGGCCGCCATGATCGGCACTTCCCTGGTTGTGGCCTCCGGTTGCGTGTTCAACAACTGTATCGACCGCGACATCGACCTGAAGATGGAACGCACCAAAAACCGGGTGCTGGTGCAGGGTTGGATTTCCCTGAAACTGGCCCTGGTCTACGCGACCATCCTGGGTGTTCTCGGCGTTGCCTTGTTGTACAAAGTGGCCAACCCGTTGGCCGCTCTGTTCGCGGTAATCGGCTTCATCATCTACGTCGGCTTCTATAGCCTGTACCTCAAGCGCAAGTCGGTTCACGGCACGCTGGTGGGCAGTCTGTCGGGCGCCATGCCGCCAGTGATCGGTTACGTTGCCGTAACCAACAGCTTCGACATGGCCGCACTGACCCTGCTGGTGATGTTCAGCCTGTGGCAGATGCCGCATTCCTACGCCATCGCGATCTTCCGCTTCAACGATTACCTGGCCGCATCGATTCCGGTGTTGCCAGTTAAGCGCGGAATCGAAGTGGCGAAGAAGCACATCCTGCTCTACATCCTGGCGTTCCTCGTGGCGACCTTGATGCTGACCTTCAGCGGTTACGCCGGCATGAGCTACCTCGCCGTTGCCGCGGCCATGGGCATGTACTGGCTGTACATGGCCTGGACCGGCTACAAGGCGGTGGATGACACGGTCTGGGCACGCAAGCTGTTCGTGTTCTCGATCTTCACCATCACCGCCCTGAGCGTCATGATGTCCCTGGACTTCAAGGTGCCGAGCGAGCTGCTGCTGACGTACGCGCCGTAAGGCCGGATGGCTTCAAGAAAAACCCCGCACATTGAGAGACGTGCGGGGTTTTTTGTTGATCGGATGTTTATCCGGCTCCGAATTTGTTGATAGTCTGTCTATGGGCAGGTTGCCTATAGTTCGCCCATGCGAACCGTATTTTTTGAAACTACAATATTTACCGCGAGCGTTGGTCGTTATCTGACGGACGATGAGTATCGGGAGTTGCAGAATTATCTGCAGTGCAATTCAGTGGCAGGCGACGTAATGCCGCGGACTGGTGGCTTCCGGAAATTACGTTGGTCTGATGCCCGGCGTGGCAAAGGCCGACGAGGTGGCTTGCGGGTCATCTACTATTGGCTTATGAATGATTGCCAGTTTTGGATGTTTGCGATTTATGACAAAGATGAGCTTGAGAATTTGTCCGCCGAGAAAGAAAAGGCGCTCAAAAAAGCCATTGAAACAGAGTTGAAAAAACGAGGTACCCAATGAAAAAGCGCGACCTGTTTGCGGAATTGATGCAGGGCGTCGAAGAAATGGCTGCCCAGCGCGAAGGTAAAATTACCTTGCGCAATACGGTTGTCGAAGACAAGCCGGTTCCCGAAGTTGGTGCACAGGAAATCGTTGCACTGCGTGAAAAATTGCATATGTCACAAGCGGTATTCGCAAAGCGAATCCGGACCAGTCCGAGCACATTGAGAAATTGGGAACAGGAAAAGTCCAAACCTAATGCTCAGGCGGCATTGCTGATCCGTTTGGTAGAAAAATTTCCTGATATGGTTGAGCGATTAGGCGCCGTCTAGACGCCATTGATAAGGCTTCTCAAACCCCGCGATTCGAAAGAATCTCGGGGTTTTTCTTTCAGGACGACAGGTTGCGGTATCGCTGCAAACCCCCTAGATTTGGATCGGGCCACTCCAGTGATAGCGCCATGCCACTCCTTTGGCGCTCAACTGTTCCAATCCGCGATATTCCTGCATTGACCAAAAGGCTGGGCGAAATGACCGAGAGGATGACCTGCGATGAACGCTTCATTGCCCTGGCGCAAGAGCTGAAGTACGACATCTATGGCGAGAACACCGCCGGCGGCAATTACGCGCCGCTGATCCGCCATCGCGATGAGTTGTACATCAGTGGCATGGTGCCGCGCACTCACGGCAAGATTCAGTATCCCGGCCGGGTTGGGCAGGATTTGACACTCAAGGATGCGCAAGCCGCTGCGAGCATCAGTGCCATGCGTTGTCTGGCGCTGATCGTCGATGCAGTGGGTTCGCTGGACAAGATCAAGGCGCTGTTGCGGGTCACGGTGTATGTGAAGTCGACACCGGATTTCGTTGACCTGAGCGAAGTGGCCAACGGCGCGTCGGATGTATTCAGTCATGTGCTCGGCGATGCCGGTCGGCATACTCGCACCACGGTTGGTGTCTATCAGTTGCCGAAGAACGCGGCGATCGAGGTCGACATGATCGTCGCGGTGCAGCCGGAAGTCTGATCGCCGGCACCGCCCAACAAAAAGCCCCGCCTGAGTCCTCAGCGCGGGGCTTTTTCGTACAGCAGCTGCGGGCTTACTGCGCCGCGATGCTGTAGCCATCGAACGCGGTCTGCTGTTGCAGGGCGGTGATGATGTTCTTGCGGTTGATTGCGTGTTCGGTGCCGTTGTTGTCGACGAAGGTTTCGCCGTCCAGCTCGGCTTCTTCGCCTTCACCGACGAAGGTGAAACCGAGGAACTCCAGCGCTTCACGGTCAACGTTCAAGCGCGAACGTGGCGTGCGCAGGGGCAGGGTCACGCTGGCGCCGTCCTTGCTGATGGTGAAGATTTCCAGTTCTTTCTTCTTGGCCGCCTTGCCCTTGCCGCCGCTCGGGTTGCTGATCGCCTGATGGGTATGGTTCAGCACTTTGAGGGCCAGGCCGTAGACGATTTCCTGAAACGCCGGATCGTCTTTGAAGCTGGACAGGATACGGCCGATCGAGAATTTGCTGCTCAGGTCTTCGAGGGCGGCGAGGTCGGCGGCTTCGGCATCCTTCAGACGCTTGAGTTCGCCCATCAGCTCGTAAGCCTTGTCGTCATCGAAGCTGTCGTGAGCCTGACGGATCGCGGCGCGCAGCTCGCGGATCTGGTCGCTTTCGCGGGTCGACTGGAACGCGTCCAGCACCATCTCGCTGATGATTTTGGCTTGTGGAAGGTGTTGTGAAAGATTGATGGAGTTTTCGTATTCCGCTTTGGATGACTCGGTGACTACGGATTCAGCGGTGTTGAAATCGGACATTGAAATTTCACTACTTTTTTAACTTGAGTGGAGATGAGAAAGCGCGAGGTCTTTTTCAGGCCGGTTAATTTAGGGGAGCGGGGCGGTGTTGTCACGGAACAACAGGCCGACGGTGCGGATTATTTGTCCGGTGTGTCCGAATTCATCGAGCGCATCATCCACTGTTCAGCAGTCTGCTGATCGGTCGGCAGCGAGAAGCGAAACGTCGCGCCACGCCCCGCGACATCCAGCAGGCGAATCTCGCGCCCATGTAACTGCAGAATGCGATGCACGATGCGCAGCCCCAGCCCGCCGTCGCGTCGTGCGCCGCCGATATTGAACGGTCGCAGGAACAGACTTTCACGCAGCTCGGGGGCGATGCCGGGGCCGGTATCGCTGACCGTCACCTCGACAACGGCGCCGTGGGCCTGCAAGTCCAGCACGATCTCGCCACCCTGCGGGGTATGGCGCAAGGCGTTGTCCACCAGGTTGGTCAGCACCCGCTCGATCAGCCCGAGGTCGGCGTAGACCGTCGGCAGGTTCGGCACGAAACTGGCCTTGAGTTCGACATGGCGGGCTTCGGCGGCCAGTTCGAATTTCTGGAAGATGTCCTGCAGCAGATCGATCAGCGAGAAGCGCTCCAGCACCGGTTGCACGAAACCGTGCTCCAGGCGCACCAGCTCCAGCAGCGACTGCGCCAGTCCACCCACCTTGCGGCTTTGATCCAGGGCGATGCCCAGATAGCGCCGACGTTCTTCGGCAGTGAGGGTGGCATCCTTGAGTGACAGGGTTTCCAGATAACCGTGCAGCGAGGCGAGGGGCGTGCGCAGGTCATGGGAGATATTCGCCACCAGCTCACGGCGTTCCTGATCCTGGCGGGTCAGCGAGCGCCACTGTTCACCAAGGCGGTTCTGCATCTGCCGGAAGGTGGCGTCGAGCACGGCGATTTCGTCCGGATCAGCGCTTTTATCCACCGCGTTCGACGGGGCCGCCAGCGCTTGCGGCGTGCCGTCGATATCGAAGCGGCTGACGGTTTCGGTCAGCCGGCGTAATGGTCGAGTGATCAGGTTGAACGCGGTGAGACCGGCAATCAGGCACAACAAGGCAACCAGGGCGATCGACAGCAAAGCGGTGTTCAGCGCGGCGCTGGTGGCACCGCGTTCGGCGAAGCGATCGTGTTCTTCGCTGAGCAGCACCACGTACAGATAGCCGGCCGGCTTGCCATTGACCCGCAACGGCGCGGCACTGAACACCTTGCGTCCATCGGCACTGCGCGGGTCATCGCCGAGGATCGGCAGCGGCTGGTCATTGAGCAGACGGCGGATCGGTGCCAGATCGACGGTCTCCCGGCGCAGATGCCCTTCCGGGGCAGCGTTACCGACAATCCGCCCGTCGGGGTCGAGCAGGTACACCTCGACGCTCGGGTTGACCAGCATCAGCTTGCCGAACAGCTCGCGCACGGCACCGGGCATCAGGCCATTGCTGTCCATCAGCACCGTGTCATGGGCGATGTGCTGCGCCAGGTCCCGCGACAGGCCTTGCACCACTTCCAGCTCATGCATCTTGCTCGAACGCACCTGCAGCCATGCCGAGGTGCCGCAGCACACCAGCAACAACACGGCGAACACCAGCGACAGGCGCTGCGACAGGGTCAGTTTCATGCTTGTTCCGCGCCGAATTTATAGCCCCGGCCCCACACGGTGAGGATACGCGTCGGTTGCGCCGGATCGCTTTCGATCTTCGCCCGCAAGCGATTGATGTGGGTGTTGACTGTGTGCTCGTAACCTTCGTGGCTGTAACCCCACACTGCGTTGAGCAGGTCCATGCGTGAGAAGACCTTGCCCGGCTGCCGGGCGAAAAAATACAGCAGGTCGAATTCCCGCGGCGTGAGATCCAGCCGCTCGCCATTGAGAGTGACGTCGCGGGTAATCGGGTCGATGTTCAAACCATCGAGACTCAGGCTACCGGCGTCCATCTTCAGATTGCGCGCCATGGCGTCGACCCGGCGCAGCAGGGCTTTGACCCGCGCTACCAGTTCCAGCATCGAAAACGGTTTGGCCAGGTAGTCGTCAGCGCCCAGTTCCAGACCGAGGATGCGGTGCAGTTCGCTGGAACGCGCGCTGGTGATGACGATCGGTGTGTAGCGCGCCATCGCCCGGGCGCGGCGGCAGATTTCCAGGCCATCGACCCCCGGCAGCATCAGGTCGAGGATCAGCGCATCCCACTGGCCTTGTTGCAGCAGACGCATGCCTGCGTCGCCGTCGGCGCAGTGCACGACGTCGTAATGTTCATCGCGCAGGTGCAGGCAAATCAAGTCGGCGATGTGTTGGTCATCCTCGACCACGAGGATGCGTCTGGTCGGTTCCATCAAGCTCAATCCTTCGGCGCAGTGAGCGCATTGTGCGGGTTTTCCTCAGGGCGAGTTATCACGAATTCGTTAACTTCCCGTGAGGATTTGGCGATCAACCCAAGCCTAGGCTGTGTTCCGGAACAGACACCTGGAATTTTGGAGACGGCCATGTTTTCACGGCGACAGATTCTCGTAGCGAGCGGCGGGCTGGGGCTTGCAGCCCTGGTGGCGGGTGTATTGCCAAAATTGTCGCCGGGCGCTGCGCTGATCGATCAGGCGCAAGCCGATGAGGCTTTTGAAGTTACCCACAGCGACAGTGAATGGCGTGCGCGGCTCACCGACGAGCAGTACGCGATCCTGCGTGAAGAAGGCACCGAGCGCGCCTATACCAGCCCGCTCAACGAAGAGCATCGCAACGGCACGTTCGCTTGTGCGGGCTGCGAACTGGCGCTGTTTGCATCGGCGACCAAGTTCGACAGCCACACCGGTTGGCCGAGTTTCTGGGCGCCGCTGGAGCACGCGGTGGCGACGCGGCAGGACCACTCGTTCGGCATGGCCCGCAATGAAGTCCACTGTCGGCGCTGCGGCGGGCACCTTGGGCATGTGTTCGACGACGGCCCGAAACCCACCGGTCTGCGCTATTGCATGAATGGCCTGGCAATGACCTTCAAACCCGTGGCGGCGTGAGCCATGGGCCTTTTTCGATTTTCACTTTCTGCAGGACGACATCATGTGGCTCTTGGTTCTCGCTTATCTGGGCGGTGTGCTGACAATCGTAAGTCCGTGCATCCTGCCTGTTCTGCCTTTTGTCTTCGCTCGCAGCGCGCAGCCGTTTATCAAGAGTGGCTTGCCGCTCTTGGCCGGGATGGCGCTGACCTTCGCCCTCGTCGCCACGCTGGCGGCGGTGGGCGGCGGTTGGGTGGTGCAAGTCAATCAGTACGGTCGCTGGCTCGCGTTGCTGTTCGTTGCACTGTTCGGGCTGACGCTGCTGCTGCCGCGCCTCGCCGAGCGCCTGACCCGGCCGTTGGTGTCGGCCGGCAGCCGCTTGTCCGAGGCCGCCGGCCAGGACAGTCGTCCGCGTCCCGGCGCGTCGTTTCTGCTCGGCGTCGCCACGGGGCTGCTCTGGGCACCCTGCGCCGGGCCTATTCTCGGTTTGATTCTGACCGGCGCCGCGCTGCAAGGGGCAAGCATCGCCACCACGCTGTTGTTGCTCGCCTACGCGGCAGGCGCCGCGACTTCGCTGGCGGCGGCTTTGCTGCTGGGCGGTAAGGTTTTTGCGCTGATGAAACGCTCGCTTGGCACCGGTGAATGGATTCGGCGCGGGCTCGGGGCGGCGATGCTGGCCGGGGTGGCAGCGATCGCGCTGGGTCTCGACACCGGGATTCTGGCGCGGGTGTCGACGGCCTCGACTGGTGGGCTGGAGCAAGCGTTGGTCGGCCAACTCTCCGGTAAGTCAGCGCCTGCCAGCGGAACGATGATGGCGCAAATTCCTGCCGCAGGCGGTGCGATGAAAGTCGCCGATCAGGCTTCGGCGACATTGCTGGTCGAAGGCCAGTTGCCGCCGCTCAATGGCGCGGTGCAATGGCTCAATTCGCCACCGCTGGACGCCCAGGCATTGAAGGGCAAAGTGGTGCTGGTGGATTTCTGGACCTACTCCTGCATCAACTGCCTGCGCACGTTGCCGTACGTCAAAGCCTGGGCCGAAAAGTACCGCGATCAGGGGCTGGTGGTGATTGGTGTGCACGCCCCGGAATTCGCCTTCGAGCGCGATGTGGGAAATGTCAGCAAAGCCATGAAGGAACTGGGCATCAACTACCCGGTGGCGATCGATAACGACTACAAGATCTGGCGTGCTTTCAACAACGAATACTGGCCGGCGCATTACTTTGCCGACGCCCAGGGACGCATTCGTTACCACCACTTTGGCGAAGGCGACTACGCCGAGTCGGAACGCGTGATTCAGCAGTTGTTGCGTGAGGCCGGGGCAAAAACCGTCGCCGAGGGTTTGATCAATGCCGATGCCCAAGGTGTGCAGCAGGCACCAGACATGACTCAGGTGCTGTCGCCGGAAACCTATGTCGGCTACCAGCGCGCGGAGCATTTTGTGGCGCAAACCGGACTGGTGCCTGACAAGGTTGCGACCTACAACCCACCGGCCAAGCTGACGCTGAATGACTGGAGTCTCGGCGGCCAGTGGGCCGTCGGCGCCGAGCGCGCCACCGCCGACGCGCCAGCCAGTCGCATCGTCTACCGCTTCCACGCCCGTGATTTGCACTTGGTGCTGGGCCCGGGTGTGGATGGCAAGCCGGTACGGTTCAAAGTGTCCATCGATGGCCAGGCGCCGGGTGCTGATCACGGCGTGGATGTCGCCGCCGACGGCAGCGGTCGCGTGACCGAACAACGTCTGTACCAGTTGGTTCGGCAAACCGATGCGGTGAAGGATCGCACCTTCAGCATCGAATTTCTTGACCCAGGCGTATCGGCCTACGCCTTCACCTTCGGCTGATCGGGAGTTCGCAACATGAACAATCAAAACAACTGGCGACGCGGATTATTGGCCATCGCCATGGCCGGCATGATCGGTCAATGCTCGGCGTTTTCTTTCGGCGCCGAAGACGCCGTGGTCATTCCGCCACCGACCCTCGATGAAACCACTCAGGCGCACAGCGAAACCGCAGTGTTTGCCGGTGGTTGCTTCTGGGGCGTGCAAGGGGTTTTTCAGCACGTCAAAGGCGTGCAGAACGCCGTCTCCGGTTACGCCGGCGGCGCAGCGAACACGGCGCAATACGAGCGGGTCAGTGAAGGCGACACCGGGCACGCCGAGTCGGTGCAAGTCACCTTCGACCCGACACAAGTCAGCTACGGCAGCTTGCTGCAGATCTACTTCTCGGTCGCCCACAATCCGACCGAACTCAACCGTCAGGGTCCGGACAGCGGCACGCAATACCGCTCGGCACTGTTCCCGGTCAACGCCGAACAGCAGAAGGTAGCCGAGGCCTATATCGCCCAGCTCGACGCGGCGCATGCCTACCGCCAACCCATCGTGACGAAACTGGAAAGCTTCAACGGCTTTTACCCGGCGGAGGACTATCACCAGGACTTCCTGACCGAGCATCCGAGTTATCCGTACATCGTCATCAACGACATGCCTAAGGTCGCGCAGTTGAAGCAGTTGTTTACGCAGCGGTATCAGGAGAAGCCGGTGTTGGTGAAGAGCGGGTTGATGCTTCAGGACCGGCCCCATGTCCGCATCGCAAATTCAACAAATCGCCGCAGCTTAGGCAATCGATAACGATCCGGCGCATACAACAGATGCAGTGGCCGGCTCGGGGCCTGGTAATCGGGGATCACCTTGACCAGTTTGCCGTCGCGCAAATCCTGTTCCACCAGCGCATCCGGCAGCATCACAATGCCCATGCCGGTGAGCGCTGCCTGGTGCAGACCGGCGGAGGTGTTCATCAGCATCGGGCCACTGACATCCACCAGAATCTCACCGTCCGGGCCGCTGAGACGCCAGCGTTTTTCCACTGATTGCCAGTCATCACCGGCGGGATAGGCGAACGACAGACAGTCGTGTTGCAGCAGGTCTTGCGGGGTGATCGGCATGCCGCGCCGGGCGACGTAGGCGGGAGAGGCGCACACGGTCAGGGTGTAGTCGATCAACGGCCGGGCGATCAGGTTCGACTGCTCGAAATGTCCCAGCCGGAACGCCACGTCGAGGCCGCTTTCCAGCAGATCCGGGCGACTGTTGGTGAGCACCACGTCCATTTTCACTTGCGGGTACTGCAGGGAGAACTCGCTGAGTGCCGGGGCCAGACGTTCGACCCCGAAGGTTAGCGGCGCAGTGATGCGCAGCAGACCGCGCGGCTCGTCGAGGGCTTGTTCGGCCAAGCGCTCGGAGTCAGCCACCAATCCCAGAACGTCCAGACAGCGCTGGTAGTAAACGCTGCCGAATTCGGTCAGCCGCTGGCGGCGAGTGGTGCGTTGCAGCAGCTGTACGCCGAGCCGTTGCTCCAGCGCGCGCAGGTGATTGCCGACCATGGTCGTGGACATTTCGCACTGCAGCGCAGCCGCCGTCATGCTTCCGGCTTCCACGACCTTCACGTACACACTCATCGCCTGCAACAGGTCCATTATCAAGCTCTGCTGTTAAATGATTGAAGTTTCGCCGAGTTTATCCAGTTCTGGTGGCTAACCATACTGCAAACACACCGACCCTCACTGGAGTTTGAAGTCATGACCGCCGCCCTGATGAACACTTACCAACCGCTGGCCCTGAGTTTCACCAGAGGTCTGGGCACGCGCCTCTGGGATCAGGCTGGTCGTGAATACCTGGATGCCGTTGCCGGCGTCGCGGTGACCAATGTCGGGCACTCGCATCCGCGTATCGTTGCAGCCATCAGCGAGCAGGCCGGAATGCTGCTGCACACCTCCAACCTGTACAGCATCGACTGGCAGCAACAGCTGGCGCAGAAACTCACCCGGCTGTCGGGGATGGAGCGGGCGTTCTTCAATAACTCCGGCGCCGAGGCCAATGAAACTGCGCTGAAACTGGCGCGTTTGTTCGGCTGGCGCAAAGGCATCGAACAGCCGCTGGTGGTGGTCATGGCCAACGCGTTTCATGGGCGCACTTTGGGCACCTTGTCGGCCAGCGATGGGCCGGCGGTGCGCCTGGGTTTCAATGAGCTGCCGGGGGATTTCGTCAAAGTGCCCTTTGGTGATCTGGTCGCGCTGGACCAGATCCAGCAAAAGCATGGCGAGCGGATCGTGGCGATTCTGGTCGAGCCGATTCAAGGCGAAAGCGGCGTGCAACTGGCGCCGCCCGGTTACCTCAAGTCCCTGCGTGAACTGTGCAATCGGCACGTCTGGCTGCTGATGCTCGACGAAATCCAGACCGGCATCGGCCGCACCGGCCAGTGGTTTGCGTTCCAGCACGAAGGCATCGTCCCGGATGTCATGACCCTGGCCAAAGGCCTCGGCAACGGCGTGCCGATCGGTGCCTGCCTGGCGCGGGGCCGGGCGGCAGATCTGTTCACCCCCGGCAGTCATGGCAGCACGTTTGGCGGCAATCCGCTGGCTTGCCGGGTCGGCTGCACGGTATTGGAGATCATCGAAGAACAGGGCTTGCTGGAGAACGTCCGGGTGCAGGGCGAACGCTTGTTAAACCGTCTGCGCGCCGAGCTGGCGGACAACCCCAACGTGCTGGAAGTACGCGGCCAGGGCTTGATGATCGGGATCGAGTTGAAACAGCCGATCCGCGACCTGACGCTGATTGCAGCGCGGGATCATGGGTTGCTGATCAACGTCACGCGCGGCAAGACGATACGGCTGCTGCCGCCGCTGACGATTGATGAGCGGGAGGTGGGGATGATTGTCAGAGGAGTTGCGCTTGCTGTGAGCGCGCACTAACAGGTCGCCGCTAATCCTGTAGGTGCGAGCTTGCTCGCGATAGCGGTGGGTCAGTCGATATTTATATTGAGTGATCAATCGCCTTCGCGAGCAAGCCCGCTCCCACAGTGTTGGTGTTGTTAACAGGACCTGCGTCAGACGCCAATACTTGTGGGAGCGAGCTTGCTCGCGATAGCGGTGGGTCAGTCGATATTTATACTGAGTGATCAATCGCCTTCGCGAGCAAGCTCGCTCCCACAGAGTTGGTGTTGTTAACAGGACCTGCGTTAGACGCCAATACTTGTGGGAGCGGGCTTGCTCGCGAAGGCGTCGGGTCAGACGACTTCAATTTCGACAGGTTCGCCGCCATTGTCGTAACGCTGGTGCGGCAGGCTTGTTCCTACAGCAAGTCGCGGCATCGGTTTAATCCGGATAAGCGGCCGAATCCGGCGCCAGCATCCGCGTCTTCACCGCCCCATTCGAATTGTGCTGAATAATCTCGCTCGGCTGCCCCTGCTGATTGAAAAACACCTGCCCGATCCCTGCCGAATTCCACAACCGCTCACCCGCTTCGGCATGCTCCGGGGCGTACGGCACGATGCGCATGCGCCGGCGTTTGGTGAACCAGTTCAGTGGCGAGCGTGGCGAATAGAGCCAGCGGTTGAGGCGGTCGAACCATTCCAGCAGGGTTTTCGGAAACTCGTTCTTGATCCCGCTGCTGGTGATCTGCCAGATCCGCGGCCCGGCCTTGCGGTGTCGGATAAGCACTTCGTAGACGAAGGAATAATGCACATCGCCGGACAGCACCACGTAGTTTCCGGGTGTACGTTTGTGTCGGAAAATGTTCAGGATCACCTGCGCGGCGCCACGGTGGGCCATCCAGTTTTCCGCATCGACCAGCAGCGGATAACCGCACCAGCTGAAAACCTTCTGCACGGTTTCGATCAGCTTCACGCCGAAGATCGGTGCCGGTGAAACGATGATCGCCGACGGGTGATCGAGCAGTTCCTGCTGCAGTTCGCTCAGCGCCTCCCAATCCAGAAGTCCCGACGGTTGCTTGAGCGTCATTTCACTGCGCCAGCGTCGGGTACGGGTGTCGAGTACCACCAGTGCCGGGCTGATCGGCAGCACGAAGTGCCAATGCTGAAAACGCAGCAACTCATCGATCAGCGCATCCTGCAGCGGGCTGTCGAGGTAGCGATCCTCAGCGATGGCGCTCAGGCGTTCAGTGTTCTGCAGCAGATCCTTGAACGCATCCGGATTATTGCCCCAGCCCTGGCACAGCATGTAGGCGATCAAGGCGTTGCCGATGATGCGTTTGGAGAACGGATGACCGTAGGCGGTTTCCTCCCATTGCGCGGACAGATTCCAGTCATCGGTGATGTCGTGGTCGTCGAAAATCATCAGACTCGGCAGGTGCGCCAACGCCCGCGCGACCTTGCCCAGACCGGCCTTGAAGCTATCGATGCGGGTTTGTTCGAGGGTGTAGCGCTGCAGGCGTTCAGGCGTCAGTGCTGGTGCTGTCGGATTGATCAGCGTCCACGCAACCGGCGACCACACCAGCAGATACATCGCCATGACTTCGGCGAACGTCACCAGGTGATTGTCTGCGCTGCTGCTGGTGAAAATCGGCTTACGCGCGCCGCCGAAAAATCGCTTGCGCAATGTCTCGTTGCTCTCCAGCGCCGGTAATAAATCCGCACGGTGGTAGTAACTGGCCGGGTGTTCGTAGAGCTTCGTGCTGTCGCTGACCACGGCGCCTTCGAGGTGTTCGTCGAACAGGCCGAGACGCTCGATCAAACCATGAATGGCTCGCAGCATCGGTCCGGCAACATCGTCGGCATAGATCTGATCGCCGCTCATCATCAGCAGGGCGGGACGTTGTCGCGGATCGGTTTCGCCGGACAACAGTTGATCGACACAGAGCAGGCCGTCGGCCGCTAGATGATGAGGTTTGCGGCAGGAGCCGTGCAGCAACTGATCGATCCGCGAGCGCACAACCAGATTCGGACTTTGGGCGTTGCCATACAACAGATGCGGCGCCCATTCCGCGATAGGCGTCTGGCCATCGATCAGCAGGTCGTAATCAATAAAGGTGTCGCAGGGCAGGGCGCTTTCGAGGCACACGTCGATGAGATGGATAAACGCTCGAGTGCCGACAGGAATGACCGTACATTTCCCGGCATCAAGCGGAATGTCTCCTACACCCTGCAAGCGCAAGGTCAGCGATAGCTCGCGGCTGCCGACCAGCCATAGCACCACTCGCGTCGGTTCCAGTCGGCGCAGCAGCGGGCCGGCCAACACCGGAGGCAGCGGGTTCACATCAGCAGGAATCAGGGACATTCGGCGGCAAGGCTCAAGGCGCACGGGCTGGCGATGATAGCGCAGCCGACGCCTTGAACCCTTAAACCAGGCTTAAGCGTCAACCTTCTGCAGCTTCAACGCCAGCAGGCGCCATTCGGCAGACGCGGGTTGCTCTTGCACCGAGCAGTCGAAGCGATAAGTGACGTCATCGCCGTTCATGTTGCGCGCGGTGATCTTGTTGCTCAGGGTGTAGACCTGATCCTTGAAGCGCTTGGTGACAATCGCGGAGCTGTCGGCAAAGCGCGCCGACGCCGGGAAGCGCAGAGTGCTGGTGACCAGCGGGCTGCACATGACGTAGGCGAGCATCGATTTATCGCTGTCGGCGCTCTGCCCAAGCTTGTTGCGCAGCGCAGTGAATGCCTTGCGCCCCTGCGCGTCGCTCTGGTCCAGAACGGCTTTTTCCGACATCGATGTCGGTGCGCGGCTGGCGTAGTTCGGCAGCAGTGCGGAATCCTGCGCAGAAGGCTGATTGTCCGGTTCGATCGCGGCAAAGACCGGTGCGGTTTCCAGCATGGTGGACGTCGAATCCGACTCGGCTTCCGGCAACAGGCTGGTGGTCACATCGCTCTGCGTAATGACATCTTCGGCTGGCGCCTTTTCCGGTATACGCGCCGACGGGAACAACGAAAGCATGATCGACAGCACCACCATGCCAACGATAAACCCACCCGCCGCGCCAACGACGTTGCCGTAAAACAGGTTCCAGCTGCCGCGATTTTTCACTACCCAGCGCCACATCAAACCCCAAGCGGCGATGAAGGCCAGAAAACTCAGAAACGCCATTCGATTCCTTCCTTAAATCTGCAAAAACCTGAATTCAGCACACCGTGAATGATGCGCTCCAACGATGGGGCGGCAAGATAGCAAAATTGAGATCTGACGCCACGAAGACCTTCACATGCCGGACCAGGCCATAAAGAAAAACAAAACGTCCATGGTGTCCATCCTTCGAAATCAGTCGAGTTGCCAGCCCTCGACACGCCAAGTGGACGGCAAGATAACAAAATAGTAGCGTCGCGCCACTTTCTTGCTTCCGGTAATGGACTACTCATGCCAAAAGTCGCTTCTGCGCTGCGCCTGCTCAGTGCAATCATCCTCGTCACCGCCATCACTCCGGCATTCGCCGCGTGGCAAGAACACCCGGAAAACAGCTGGAAGTACTACCTCGGCAACTGCCAGCGAATCCAGAGCAAAATCGCCGATGTCCAGAGCGGTCGCGTGCCTGGCGCCGTTGAGGTGATAGGCGACCTGGATAGCAGCCTGCGGATCATGGCCGAACGCCGCTCAAACCTGCCGCCGCAATACCTCAACTCGCAAGAATTCGCCCAATGCGAAAACGTCGCCGCGCAAGGTGAAGCCATGATTGCCCAAGGCAACGCCGAGTTCGCCGCCAGAATGAACCAGGCCGCCGAGCAAGGTCGCGCTGCCCACCAGAAATCCCCGCAATACCAACGTGCTCGCTCACTCGGCTACAGCGACGTCGGCGAAATCTCCTTCCTCAAACTGCACGAAGACACCGCCGGCGAAGCCCGCCTGAAAACCATGCTGATCACCGTCGACGAAGTCTGCGGCCAATACTTCCGTGCCACGCAATACGTGAAACCCTACGTGATCTACAGCGTTCGCCCGTCGGATGGCGGCTGTGGTGAAGAAAAACGCGTGGCGATTGTCGGTGGGCGTTCGGTGGCGAAGGGTGATTACATTGATGAGAAGGGCGAGTTTCAGTACGTGGGCTGGAAGAAGCTTGTCGGGGCGGACGGCTTTCCGACGGATATTCGGGTGTTGAAGGCTCGGCGCTGAAAGGCTGAGCGCGCATGGCGCAACAGCTCAGAGAATGTCTTTCAGATAACCCTTGAGCGCAAGGAGCGGCTGATCGAGCTGCTCCAGCGTCTGCGCCTGGCTGAAATCGGCTGACAGCTTGTGCAACTCCCGCCCCAGTGGCTTCTCGACACCACCCAACGCGTCCATCGCCAAACCCAGGCATTCGTTCATCTTGAACTGAATGGTCTGGATATCGCCACGTTTCACCAGCAACTCGAACACGTCTTTCTGATAATCCCCCATGACCATGTCATCCCGCAAAATCGGGCTCAGGCCTTCTTCCTCGTAAGCGAGTTTGAGGGAAAACAGGGCGACGGTTTCGAGTGATGTTTCCATGCGGTGAGTCCTTTGAGATGTCCTGTTGGTAACGCAGATGCAGATCAAAAGATCGCAGCCTTCGGCAGCTCCTACAGCAGCAGCTACTTTCCGACAGACGAAAAAAAAGGCCTTGCAAAGCAAGACCTTTCTTAATTTTGGTGCCCCGAGGGAGACTCGAACTCCCACTCCTTTCGAAAACGGATTTTGAATCCGCCGCGTCTACCAATTCCGCCATCAGGGCTCAATGGCGGCGAAGTATAGAGAGGTGATTACCGTTGGTCAATCACGTTTCATGGTCAATTTTCGTTATTTCCGCTAGACTTTCCGGCCCTGCTAGACGAACCCCATCATGCGCGTTGCTGACTTTACCTTCGAGCTTCCTGATTCGCTGATCGCCCGCCACCCTTTGGCCGAGCGTCGCGGTAGTCGCCTGTTGACCCTGGACGGGGTCAGCGGCGCCCTCGCACACCGTCAATTCACTGATTTGCTTGAGCATTTGCGCCCGGGTGATCTGATGGTGTTCAACAATACCCGGGTGATTCCGGCGCGGCTGTTCGGGCAGAAGGCCTCGGGCGGCAAGCTGGAAATCCTCATTGAGCGGGTGCTCGATTCGCACCGCGTGCTGGCCCATGTGCGTTCCAGCAAGTCGCCCAAGCCCGGTTCGAAGATCCTCATCGATGGCGGTGGCGAAGCCGAGATGCTCGCGCGTCACGATGCGCTGTTCGAGCTGGGCTTCGATCAGGACGTGCTGCCGCTGCTCGATCGCGTCGGGCACATGCCGTTGCCTCCTTATATAGATCGCCCGGACGAAGGCTCGGATCGCGAGCGCTATCAGACCGTGTACGCCCAGCGTCTCGGTGCGGTGGCGGCACCGACCGCGGGGTTGCACTTCGATCAGCCGCTGATGGAGGCGATTGCCGCCAAGGGCGTCGAGACCGCATTCGTGACCCTGCACGTTGGTGCGGGCACGTTCCAGCCAGTGCGTGTCGACAAGATCGAAGATCACCACATGCACAGCGAGTGGCTGGAAGTCGGCCAGGATGTGGTTGATGCCGTTGCCGCCTGCCGTGAGCGTGGCGGGCGGGTGATTGCCGTCGGTACCACCAGCGTGCGTTCGCTGGAAACGGCTGCGCGTGATGGCGTGCTCAAGCCGTTCAGTGGTGACACCGACATCTTTATCTACCCGGGCCGGCCGTTTCATGTGGTCGATGCCCTGGTCACCAACTTCCATTTGCCCGAATCCACGCTGTTGATGCTGGTTTCGGCGTTCGCCGGTTATCCCGAGACCATGGCCGCCTATAAAGCCGCCGTCGACAACGGCTACCGCTTTTTCAGCTACGGTGATGCGATGTTCATCACCCGTAATCCCGCCCCGACTGCCCCTGAACACACAGGCCCAGAGGAAACAGAATGAGTCGCGAATGTCGCATGTCCTTTGAACTCCTGGCCACTGATGGCAAGGCCCGTCGTGGTCGGCTGACTTTTCCGCGTGGCACCGTCGAGACCCCGGCCTTCATGCCGGTGGGCACCTACGGCACGGTCAAGGGCATGTTGCCGCGTGACATCGTCGCCACCGGCGCGGAAATCATTCTGGGCAACACCTTCCACCTGTGGCTGCGCCCGGGCACCGAAGTGATCAAGGAGCACGGCGACCTGCACGATTTCATGCAGTGGAAAGGCCCGATCCTCACCGACTCCGGCGGCTTCCAGGTGTTCAGCCTGGGCGCGATGCGCAAGATCAAGGAGGAGGGCGTGACCTTCGCTTCTCCAGTCGACGGCTCGAAAGTGTTCATGGGGCCGGAAGAATCGATGCAGGTGCAGCGCGATCTCGGCTCCGACATCGTGATGATCTTCGACGAATGCACACCGTACCCGGCTGACGAAGATGTCGCGCGGGTGTCGATGGAGCTGTCGCTGCGCTGGGCTCAGCGTTCGAAAAATGCCCACGGTGACAACACCGCGGCGCTGTTCGGCATCGTTCAGGGCGGCATGCACCAGGACCTGCGCATGCGCTCGCTGGAAGGCCTCGACAAGATCGGCTTCGATGGCCTGGCCATCGGCGGCCTGTCGGTGGGCGAGCCGAAGCACGAGATGATCAAGGTGCTGGATTATCTGCCGGGCATGATGCCGGCTGACAAACCTCGTTACCTTATGGGCGTTGGCAAACCGGAAGATCTGGTTGAGGGTGTGCGCCGCGGTGTGGACATGTTCGATTGCGTGATGCCAACCCGTAATGCCCGCAATGGGCATCTGTTCATTGATACCGGCGTGCTGAAGATCCGTAACGCGTTCCATCGCCATGATGATTCGCCGCTGGATCCGACCTGCGATTGCTATACCTGCCAGAACTTCTCGCGCGCTTATCTGCATCACCTGGACAAGTGCGGCGAAATGCTCGGCAGCATGCTCAATACCATCCATAACTTGCGCCATTATCAGGTGCTGATGGCTGGTTTGCGCGAGGCTATTCAACAGGGTACATTGGCCGCCTTTGTCGATGCCTTCTACGCCAAACGCGGGCTCCCCGTTCCGCCTTTGGACTGAGTTTTCTGACCCCAAGATTCAACATTTGCAACTGGAGTGCTAAATGAGCTTTTTTATCTCTAACGCCATGGCTGACGCGGCCGCACCGGCTGCAGCGCCTATGGGCGGCGGCTTCGAGTGGATTTTCCTGGTCGGCTTCCTGGTCATCTTCTACCTGATGATCTGGCGTCCACAGGCCAAGCGCGCCAAAGAGCAGAAGAACCTGCTGAGCAGCCTCGCCAAGGGTGACGAAGTGGTCACCACCGGCGGCATCGCCGGCAAGATCACCAAAGTGGCCGATGACTTCGTGGTTCTGGAAGTTTCCGACACCGTGGAAATGAAGTTCCAGAAGGGCGCCATTGCCGCCACGCTGCCAAAAGGCACGCTGAAAGCGATCTAAGGTTCCAACTTCTACTCAATCGACGGGGCGCGCAAGGCGCCCCGCGTTCATAACGGGCGGCGTGATGCTGAACAAATATCCTCTGTGGAAATACATTCTGATCCTGGCGGTGCTGGCGATCGGTCTGATTTATTCCGCTCCGAATCTATACCCCGATGACCCGGCCATTCAGATCAGTGGTGCCAGCACGGCGCTGCAGGTCAATCAGGCCGATCTGGATCGCGTCAGCACCGCGCTGCGTGAGTCCGGAATCAACGTCAAGGCATCGAGCCTGGCGGCCAACGGCAAGGGCGGGCTGATCCGTCTGACCAAGGCTGAAGACCAGCTGCCGGCCAAAGACGTTGTGCGCAAGGCATTGGGTGATGACTACGTCGTTGCATTGAACCTGGCACAGACCACTCCGCAATGGCTGCGCAACCTCGGCGCGCACCCGATGAAGCTGGGTCTGGACTTGTCCGGTGGTGTGCACTTCCTGCTGGAAGTGGACATGGACAAAGCCCTCGACGCACGCCTGAAAGTCTACGAAGGCGACGTCAAGAGCCTGCTGCGTAAAGAGAAGCTGCGCTATCGCAGCCTGCCGCAGCTCAATGGCGCCATTCAGCTGGGCTTCAGCGATGCTGACTCCCGCGAACAGGCCCGTGCGCTGATCCGCAAGAACTTCAACGATTTCGACATTGTTCCGGCCGATCTCAACGGTCAACCGGTGCTGCGTCTGGCGATGACCCCGGCCAAGCTGGCGGAAATCCGTGAATACTCGATCAAGCAGAACCTGACCACGGTACGTAACCGGGTCAACGAGCTGGGTGTTGCCGAGCCGATCGTTCAGCGTCAGGGCGCCAACCGCATCGTGGTTGAGCTGCCGGGCGTGCAGGACACCGCCGAAGCCAAGCGTATCCTCGGCAAGACGGCCAACCTCGAGTTCCGTCTGGCGGCTGAGCCGGGTGCTTCGAAAGCCACTTCCGAGACTTTCGAGTTCCGTGAAGGCAAGCGTCCACCTGCGCAAATCGAGCGTGGCCTGATCATCACTGGTGACCAGGTGACTGACGCCAAGGCCGGTTTCGGCGAGCATGGCACTCCAGAAGTGAACATTCGTCTGGATGGTCACGGTGGCGAGCTGATGAGTCGCGCGACCCGTTCGAACGTGGGCCGCAGCATGGCGGTGATCTTCATCGAACAGCGTCCGGTGACCACTTACACCAAGCAGGTTGTGGACGGCGTCGAGAAAGACGTGCCGGTGCAGACCTTCAAGGAAGAGAAGAAGATCATCAGCCTGGCGACCATTCAGTCGCCGCTGGGTGCGCAGTTCCGTATCACCGGTCTGAACGGCCAGGGCGAGTCGTCCGAGCTGGCGCTGCTGCTGCGTGCCGGTGGTCTGGCCGCGCCGATGTACTTCGCTGAAGAGCGCACAATCGGTCCGAGCCTGGGTGCTGACAACATCACCAAGGGTATCGATGCGTCGCTGTGGGGCATGCTGTTCGTCTCGCTGTTCATCATCGCCATCTACCGCTTCTTCGGTGTGATCGCCACCGTCGCGCTGGCGGTGAACATGGTGCTGCTGCTGGCGCTGATGTCGCTGCTGGGGGCAACGCTGACCCTGCCGGGTATCGCCGGTATCGTCTTGACCATGGGTATGGCGGTCGACGCCAACGTACTGATCTTCTCGCGGATCCGTGAAGAGATCGCCGCCGGCATGACCGTGCAGCGTGCAATCAACGAAGGCTTCGGCCGGGCATTCACCGCGATTCTCGACGCCAACCTGACCACTCTGCTGGTCGGCGGCATCCTCTTCGCCATGGGCACCGGCCCGGTGAAGGGTTTCGCAGTGACCATGTCCCTCGGGATCTTTACCTCGATGTTCACGGCCATCATGGTGACCCGCGCAATGGTCAACCTGATCTTCGGCGGACGTGACTTCAAGAAGTTGTGGATTTAAGGGGCTGCCATGTTACGTACAATCAACTTCATGGGCGTTCGCAACTTCGCGTTCGGCGTCACAGTGTTTCTCACGTTGCTGGCTATTTTCAGCGTGTTCCACAAGGGCATGAACTGGGGCCTGGACTTCACCGGCGGTACGCTCATCGAGCTGACCTACGAACGTCCGGCTGACGTCACCAAGGTGCGTGAGCAACTGGCGACGTCCGGTTATCACGAAGCCATCGTGCAGAACTTCGGTGCAACCACCGACCTGCTGGTGCGCATGCCGGGTGAAGACCCGCAACTGGGTCACCAGGTAGCGGACGCTCTGCAGAAAGTCGGCGGCGACAACCCGGCGACCGTCAAGCGTGTCGAGTTCGTCGGGCCGCAGGTCGGTGAAGAGCTGCGCGACCAGGGCGGCCTCGGCATGCTGCTGGCGCTCGGCGGCATCCTGATCTACCTGGCTTTCCGCTTTCAGTGGAAATTCGCGGTCGGCGCCATCGTTTCGCTGATTCACGACGTGATCGTGACCATCGGTATCCTGTCGTTCTTCCAGATCACCTTCGACCTGACGGTACTGGCGGCGGTGCTGGCGATCATTGGCTACTCGCTGAACGACACCATCGTCGTGTTCGACCGGGTTCGTGAGAACTTCCGTGTCCTGCGCAAGGCTTCGCTGATCGAGAACATCAACATCTCGACCACCCAGACCCTGCTGCGGACCATGGCGACGTCGATCTCCACCTTGCTGGCGATTGCTGCGCTGCTGTTCTTTGGTGGCGACAACCTGTTCGGCTTCTCCATCGCCCTGTTCATCGGTGTGTTGGCGGGTACTTACTCGTCGATCTACATTGCGAACGTGGTGCTGATCTGGCTGAACCTGAGCTCCGAGGATCTGATTCCTCCGGCCAACACCGAGAAGGAAGTCGACGACCGTCCATAACGGCCATCGCTTTTCCGGCTGTCAGCCCGAAAAAGGCGCGAGTTGAACTCGCGCCTTTTTTTATGCTCCAAGGCTGGGAGAAGCGCGGGCGCGTCCCGTATGTCATGGTCAGGAGGTTCATGTGAACAAGTCGTTGCTGGTTGGTGCGGTATTGGGTGCTGTCGGTGTGACTGCCGGGGGTGCTGTTGCCACCTACAGCCTGGTAAAAAGCGGCCCTGAGTATGCGCAAGTGTTGGCCGTCGAACCGGTAAAAACACAGATCAAGACCCCACGTGAAGTATGCAAGGACGTAGCGGTGACCCGTCAGGCACCGGTCAAGGATCAACACCAGATCCTCGGTACCGCGATTGGTGCAGTAGCCGGCGGTTTGCTGGGTAACCAGATCGGCGGCGGCACCGGCAAGAAGATTGCCACGGTCGCCGGTGCGGTCGGTGGCGGTTATGCCGGTAACAAGGTGCAGGAAGGCATGCAGAATCGCGACACCTACACCACCACTCAGACTCGCTGCAACACCGTGAATGACATCAGCGACAAGGTCGTCGGTTACGACGTGCGTTACTCGCTCGATGGCAAGGAAGGCAAGGTGCGGATGGATCGCGATCCGGGCAACCAGATTCCGGTCGACAAGGAAGGCAAGCTGATCCTGTCGCAGAATCAGCCAGGTCAGTAAAGCTCGAACGTTTTAAGAAGAAGCACCCTGCGGGGTGCTTTTTTGTGCCTGTCCTATTTTCTAACTGATTCATCTGATACGACGACTTTCCTTGTAGGAGCTGCCGAAGGCTGCGATCTTTTGATCTTGCTTTTAAAAATCAAAGTCAAAAGATCGCAGCCTTCGGCAGCTCCTACAGGAATGGTGTTGATTTTCAGGCATAAAAAAAGCACCCCGAAGGGTGCTTTTTCTTTTCGCGCGACGCTTAGCGTTTCAGCGAAGCCGGCAGGTGCGGCTGGATCGCCGTCAGCACTGCCTTGAAGCATTTGGTATTACCGGCAACGATGTGGCCTTTTTCAAGGAAGTCGTGACCGCCGGTGAAGTCGCTGACCAAGCCGCCTGCTTCCTGAATCAGCAGGGCGCCGGCGGCCATGTCCCACTCGGACAGGCCCGACTCCCAGAATGCGTCGAAACGACCGGCAGCCACGTAGGCCAGGTCGAGGCTGGCGGAACCGGCGCGGCGGATACCGGCGGTCTGGCCAACCAGAGCGCGGAACATGCCCAGGTAGTTGTCGAGGTTGTCCATCTGGTCGTCACGGAACGGGAAGCCGGTACCCAGCAGGGCGCCTTCGAGGCTGGTGCGACCGCTGACGCGCAGACGACGACCGTTCAGTTGAGCGCCGCGACCACGGCTGGCGGTGAATTCTTCCTGGCGAACCGGATCCAGAACCACAGCGTGTTCCAGGCGGCCACGGTATTTGCAGGCAATGCTGACCGCGAAGTGCGGAATGCCGCGCAGGAAGTTGGTGGTGCCGTCCAGTGGATCGATGATCCACAGGTACTCTTCGCCTTCGATGCCGTTACCGACGTGCATACCGGTCTCTTCACCCTGGATCGAGTGATTCGGGTAAGCCTTGCGCAGGGCGTCGATGATTTTCTGTTCAGCGGCACGATCCACCTCGGATACATAATCCTTGGCGTCTTTTTCGTCGACCTTGATGGTATCCAGGCGCTCGATGGAGCGGAAGATCAGTTCACTGGCGCTGCGGGCGGCGCGCAGCGCGATATTCAGCATGGGCTGCATGGATGTGTCACCTAAGGTTGTTAAAGAAAGCCGCGCATTCTATCAGAACTTTTCTTCAGGTGAAGGACGCTGTTCGCTTTCATAGCTTAACGGTAGGCTGTTCTGTAAGATTTGCTCCCCTTTCCTGTGTCCGAGAGCGCCTCCCTTGCTGCAGAACATTCGTGTCGTCCTGGTCAATACCAGCCACCCCGGCAACATCGGCGGGGCCGCGCGCGCCATGAAAAACATGGGTCTGTCGCGGCTGGTGCTGGTCGAACCGCGCCTGTTTCCGCACCACGAAGCCGACGCCCGTGCTTCCGGTGCCGGGGACATCCTTGAAAACGCAGAAGTCGTCGCCACTCTGGAAGATGCGCTGGTCGGCTGCAATCTGGTGCTGGGCACCAGCGCCCGCGACCGACGCATCCCCTGGCCGCTGCTCGATCCACGCGAATGCGGGAGCAAAATGGTCGAGGAAGCCGGGCAGGGTGCGCAGATCGCCTTGGTGTTCGGCCGTGAAGACTCCGGCCTGACCAATGAGGAGCTGCAGCGATGTCACTTTCACGTGCACATCCCCTCCGACCCTGAGTTCAGCTCGCTGAACCTCGGCGCGGCGGTGCAGGTGTTGAGCTATGAAGTGCGCATGGCCTGGCTGGCCGCTCAAGGGCAGCCGACCAAGATCGAGAAAGAAGAAGTGGCTTCGGTGAAAAGCGCCGAGCTGGCGACCATGGATGAGCTGGAGCGCTTTTATGAGCATCTGGAGCAGACGCTGGTCGCGATCGAATTTCTCGATCCGGAAAAACCACGGCACTTGATGGCGCGCCTGCGTCGGTTGTACGGACGCAGCTCGGTCAGCCGGGCGGAAATGAATATTTTGCGTGGCATCCTCACGGAAACCCAGAAAGCGGCCCGTGGTGAGCTTCTTAAGCGGAAGGACTAAATGATGTTTGAGCGTTTGCGTGAAGATATCCAGAGCGTATTCCATCGAGACCCGGCGGCGCGTAACGCTTTTGAAGTCCTGACCTGCTACCCCGGCATGCATGCGATCTGGATTCATCGCTTGGCCGGGATGCTGTGGCGCAACGAGCTGAAATGGCTGGCGCGGCTGGTATCGAACTTCGGTCGCTGGCTGACCGGGATCGAGATACATCCGGGAGCCAAGGTCGGTCGACGCTTCTTCATCGATCACGGCATGGGCATCGTCATTGGCGAGACTGCTGAAATCGGTGATGACGTGACCATTTACCAGGGTGTGACCCTCGGTGGCACCAGCTGGAACAAGGGCAAGCGCCATCCGACACTGGGTGATGGTGTGGTGGTCGGTGCTGGCGCCAAGGTGCTTGGGCCTTTCACTGTGGGGGCGGGCGCCAAGGTCGGCTCCAATGCGGTGGTGACCAAAGAAGTGCCGCCGGGCGCCACGGTGGTGGGGATTCCGGGGCGAATCATCGTCAAATCCGATGATGAACAGGACGCCAAGCGCAAGGCGATGGCCGAGAAGATCGGTTTCGATGCCTACGGCGTCAGCGAAGACATGCCGGACCCGGTGGCGCGCGCCATTGGTCAATTGCTCGATCACCTGCAGGCGGTGGACGGGCGGCTGGAAGGGATGTGCGGCGCGCTGAAGGATCTGGGCAGTAACTACTGTGCGAAAGATTTGCCTGAACTGCGCGAAGAAGACTTTGCCTGCGTGAAGGGCAAGGACGAATCCAAAGTCGGCTAAAGCTTTGTGTAGGAGCTGCCGCAGGCTCGGGCCGCGATCGGACGATCTTTTGATCTTATAAACAGCAAAATCAAAAGATCGCAGCCTGCGGCAGCTCCTACAAAAGGCACTTGGCAGCCGGTGTGCCATTAGGCCGCAGACCCTGCTATCATTCGCGCGCTCTTTTGCGGGTAAACCCGACTAAAGCACTAGGTCTAATAGTTGACTTAAATGCTCGGGAATTGCATACTCCCGCCCATTCCGAACTCCGTGGTAACTGTCCATGCGACTGACTACAAAAGGCCGATACGCCGTGACCGCCATGCTTGACCTGGCGTTGCACGCGCAGCACGGGCCGGTGTCCCTGGCCGATATCTCCGAGCGCCAAGGCATCTCCCTGTCCTATCTCGAACAGCTTTTCGCCAAGCTGCGCCGCAGCAACCTGGTTTCCAGTGTTCGCGGCCCAGGCGGTGGTTATCAGCTGTCGCGCGACATGCAGGGCATCCAGGTGGCTCAGGTGATCGATGCGGTCAACGAATCGGTCGACGCCACCAAGTGCCAGGGCCAGGGCGACTGCCATTCCGGCGACACCTGTCTGACCCATCACCTGTGGTGCGACCTGAGCCTGCAGATTCACGAATTTCTCAGCGGTATCAGCTTGGCCGACCTCGTAACTCGCCGTGAGGTGCAGGAAGTGGCCCAGCGTCAGGATCAGCGTCGTTGCAATGGCAAGGCGCCGCGCCTGGACAAGATTGAAGCGTCCGCCGTCGAATGACAGCCAAAGAGCTAGCGGCACGCCAGCCAGCCTGATTTAGGAGATAGTCCATGAAATTGCCGATTTACCTTGATTACTCTGCGACCACCCCGGTCGATCCGCGCGTTGCGCAAAAGATGAGTGAATGCCTGCTGGTCGACGGAAACTTCGGTAACCCGGCGTCCCGTTCCCACGTGTTCGGCTGGAAAGCTGAAGAATCGGTGGAAAACGCCCGTCGTCAGGTGGCCGATCTGGTCAACGCCGACCCGCGTGAAATCGTCTGGACGTCCGGTGCCACCGAATCCGACAACCTGGCAATCAAGGGTGCGGCGCATTTCTACGGCTCCAAGGGCAAGCACCTGATCACCAGCAAGATCGAACACAAGGCCGTTCTCGACACTATGCGCCAACTGGAGCGTGAAGGTTTCGAAGTGACCTACCTCGATCCGACAGAAGATGGTCTGATCACCCCGGCGATGATCGAAGCTGCACTGCGCGAAGACACCATCCTGGTCTCCGTGATGCACGTGAACAACGAGATCGGCACCGTCAACGACATCGCTGCCATCGGCGAACTGCTGCGTGCCAAGGGCGTTCTGTTCCACGTCGACGCTGCTCAGTCCACCGGCAAGGTCGAAATCGATCTGCAAAAACTGAAAGTCGACATGATGTCGTTCTCTGCTCACAAGACCTACGGCCCTAAAGGCATCGGCGCGCTGTACGTCAGCCGCAAGCCGCGTGTGCGCATCGAAGCGACCATGCACGGCGGCGGCCACGAGCGCGGCATGCGTTCCGGCACCCTGGCGACTCACCAGATCGTCGGCATGGGCGAAGCGTTCCGTGTAGCCAAGGAAGACATGGCTGCCGAGAACGTGCGCATCAAGGCCCTGAGCGACCGTTTCTACAAACAGGTCGAGCACCTGGAAGAGCTGTACGTCAACGGCAGCCTGACCGCCCGCGTTCCGCACAACCTGAACCTGAGCTTCAACTACGTTGAAGGTGAGTCGCTGATCATGGCGCTCAAGGATCTGGCGGTATCGTCCGGTTCGGCCTGCACCTCGGCGTCCCTTGAGCCTTCGTACGTACTGCGCGCACTGGGCCGCAACGACGAACTGGCACACAGCTCGATCCGTTTCACCTTCGGCCGTTTCACCACCGAAGAAGAAATCGACTACGCCGCGCAGAAAGTCTGCGAGGCCGTTACCAAGCTGCGCGCTCTGTCGCCGCTGTGGGATATGTACAAAGACGGTGTCGACATTTCGAAAATCGAGTGGGCGGCACACTGATTTCAAGTCGCCGCGAACCGGCCCCGCGCCCAAGGTTGCGGGGTTCAAAGAGCGACTCTCTGATGAGTGAGGATTAAGCACCATGGCTTACAGTGAAAAGGTCATCGACCACTACGAAAACCCGCGCAACGTCGGCAAGATGAACGCGGAAGACCCGGATGTCGGCACCGGCATGGTCGGCGCTCCGGCGTGCGGCGACGTGATGCGTCTGCAAATCAAGGTCAACGATCAGGGCGTTATCGAAGACGCCAAGTTCAAGACCTACGGCTGCGGTTCGGCCATCGCTTCCAGCTCCCTCGCCACCGAGTGGATGAAGGGCAAGACCCTGGACGAAGCCGAGACCATCAAGAACACTCAGCTGGCCGAAGAACTGGCCCTGCCGCCAGTGAAAATCCACTGCTCGGTACTCGCAGAAGACGCCATCAAGGCGGCCGTTCGCGACTACAAGCAGAAGAAAGGCTTGATCTAAGCATTGGGCGACGAGTAAGGAGTCAACGATGGCTATCAGCATGACAGAAGCGGCTGCTCGACACGTGCGACGCTCCCTCGACGGGCGCGGCAAAGGTGAAGGGATTCGTCTGGGTGTTCGCACCACGGGCTGTTCCGGCCTTGCCTACGTGCTGGAGTTTGTCGACGAGGTGGTGGCAGAGGATCAGGTGTTCGAAAGTCACGGCGAGAAAGTGATCATCGACCCGAAAAGCCTTGCCTACCTGGACGGCACCGAGCTCGATTTCGTCAAGGAAGGGTTGAACGAAGGCTTCAAGTTCAACAACCCCAACGTACGCGGTGAATGTGGCTGCGGCGAAAGCTTCAACATCTGAGGCTTGTCGTGGGTATTCCTTGTCATTTCGCTTTATTCGAGCTGCAACCGAGCTTTCGTCTGGATCTCGAGCAGTTGGCCACGCGCTACCGAGAGTTGGCGCGCGGCGTTCATCCTGACCGCTTTGCCGACGCTTCCGAGCGTGAGCAGCGGGCGGCACTCGAGCAGTCTGCGCGGCTCAACGACGCCTACCAGACGCTCAAGAGCCCGGCCCAGCGTGCACGCTACCTGCTGAAAGTCAGCGGGCATGAAGTGCCGATGGAAGTTACGGTCCATGATCCCGAGTTTCTTCTGCAGCAGATGCAGTGGCGCGAAGAGCTCGAAGACCTCCAGGACAGCGCCGATCTCGACGGTGTCGCGGTATTCAAGCGGCGCTTGAAAGCGGCTCAGGAAGAACTCAACGAAAGCTTCGCAGCCTGTTGGGATGACGCAGCGCAACGCGAGCAGGCCGAACGCCTGATGCGGCGCATGCAGTTTCTCGACAAGCTCACCTACGAAGTGCGCCAGTTAGAAGAGCGCCTCGACGATTAACCCAGTGCCGCTCCGGTCGCACGCCTGATATACAGATAAGTCCTGATCACGATGGCCCTACTGCAGATCGCCGAACCCGGCCAAAGTCCTCAACCGCACCAGCGTCGTCTGGCTGTGGGGATCGACTTGGGCACTACCAATTCGCTGGTCGCTGCGTTGCGCAGTGGTCTTTCCGAGCCGCTGGCCGACGCTGACGGGCAGGTCATTCTGCCGTCCGCCGTGCGTTATCACGCCGATCGCGTCGAGGTGGGCGAGTCGGCCAAACTGGCCGCGTCCTCCGATCCGTTGAACACCGTGCTGTCGGTCAAGCGCCTGATGGGTCGTGGTCTGTCCGACGTCAAGCAATTGGGCGAGCAACTGCCGTACCGCTTTGTCGGCGGCGAATCGCACATGCCGTTCATCGATACCGTACAAGGCCCGAAAAGCCCGGTCGAAGTCTCTGCCGATATCCTCAAGGTGCTGCGTCAGCGTGCTGAAGCGACGTTGGGCGGTGAGCTGGTCGGCGCGGTGATCACCGTGCCGGCGTATTTCGATGATGCTCAGCGCCAGGCCACCAAGGACGCGGCGAAACTCGCCGGTCTCAATGTGCTGCGCCTGCTCAACGAGCCGACTGCGGCCGCTGTGGCTTACGGTCTGGATCAACACGCCGAAGGCCTGGTCGCGATCTATGACTTGGGCGGCGGTACTTTCGATATTTCGATTCTGCGCCTGACCGGCGGTGTGTTCGAAGTGCTGGCGACCGGCGGCGACAGCGCGCTGGGTGGCGACGACTTCGACCACGCGATTGCCGGCTGGATCATCGAGAGTGCGGGCTTGTCCGCTGACCTCGATCCGGGCGCACAGCGTAATCTGCTGCAAACCGCTTGCGCGGCCAAAGAAGCCCTGACCAATGCCGCTAGCGTTGAAGTTGCCTACGGTGACTGGAACGCGCAGCTGACCCGCGAAGCCTTCGATGCGCTGATCGAGCCGATGGTCGCGCGCAGCCTGAAAGCCTGCCGCCGTGCGGTGCGTGATTCCGGGATCGAGCTGGAAGACGTGCACGCCGTGGTCATGGTTGGCGGTTCGACTCGTGTGCCGCGCGTTCGCGAAGCAGTGGCTGAAGCCTTCGGTCGCCAGCCATTGACCGAAATCGACCCGGATCAAGTGGTGGCCATCGGGGCTGCGATCCAGGCCGATACACTGGCTGGCAACAAGCGCGATGGCGGTGAATTGCTGCTGCTCGACGTGATTCCGCTGTCCCTGGGGTTGGAAACCATGGGCGGGCTGATGGAGAAGGTGATTCCGCGCAACACCACCATCCCGGTTGCTCGCGCCCAGGACTTCACTACTTATAAAGATGGCCAGTCGGCCATGGCGATCCATGTGTTGCAGGGTGAGCGCGAGCTGATCAGCGATTGCCGCTCTCTGGCACGCTTCGAACTGCGTGGCATTCCAGCGATGGTGGCCGGCGCGGCGAAGATTCGCGTGACCTTCCAGGTCGATGCCGACGGCCTGCTCAGCGTGTCTGCCCGTGAACTGGGTTCGGGCGTTGAGGCGAGCATTCAGGTCAAGCCGTCCTATGGCCTGACCGACGGCGAAATCGCCAAGATGCTGAAAGATTCGTTCCAGCACGCCAACGACGACAAGGTCGCCCGTGTTTTGCGCGAACAGCAAGTCGATGCCCAGCGCCTGATCGAAGCGGTGCAGGGCGCTCTGGAAGCCGATGGCGAGCGCTTGCTCGACGCCGAAGAACGCATGGTCATCGAACTGCAGGTGCAGGAACTCGCTGAACTGATGAAAGGCACCGATGGTTACGCCATCGAGCAGCAGACCAAGCGTCTGTCGCAAGTGACCGATGCTTTTGCTGCCCGCCGCATGGATCAGACGGTGAAAGCCGCGCTGTCGGGGCGCAACCTGAATGAAATCGAGGATATCTGATGCCGCAGGTCATTTTTCTGCCCCACGAGAAGTTCTGCCCTGAGGGCATGGTGGTCGAGGCTGAGCCCGGCACCTCGATTCTCGATCTGGCTCACGAACACCACATCGAGATGGAAAGTGCCTGTGGCGGCGTCTGCGCCTGCACCACTTGCCACTGCATCATCCGCGAAGGGTTTGACTCGCTGGAAGAGGCGGACGAGCTGGAAGAGGACTTCCTCGATCGCGCCTGGGGTCTGGAAGCGCAATCGCGCCTGGCCTGTCAGGCGATCGTCGGTGAAGAAGACATCACCGTCGAGATTCCGAAATATTCGCTTAACCATGCGGCCGAAGCGCCGCACTGACTGGTAAGACTGTCATGAGCTACGGTTGGAATGATGTTCAACGCATTGCAGAAGAGCTGGCCGAAGCCCACGAGGGGCTCGATCCGTATTCTGTCGGTTTCGTCCGTCTGCAGCATATGATCGAGGAACTGCCTGACTTCGATAAGACTTCTGGCCGCGTTGGCGAGAAGGTGCTGGAAGCGGTTCAGGAGCTCTGGGCCAAAGAATTGGACTGATCGTCTCGCAGGTTAGGCAATACCCAAGAACCCGCGTATAATTCGCGGGTTTAATTTTTCGCAAATTACTGTTTCTGGAGTTACACCATGGCTGTTCAACGTACTTTCTCCATCATCAAGCCTGACGCAGTTGCAAAAAACGTCATCGGCGAGATCACCACTCGTTTCGAAAAAGCCGGCCTGCGCGTTGTAGCTTCGAAACTGAAGCAACTGTCCAAAGCCGAAGCCGAAGGCTTCTACGCTGAGCACAAAGAGCGCGGCTTCTTCGGTGACCTGGTTGCTTTCATGATCTCCGGTCCGGTTGTCGTTCAGGTTCTGGAAGGCGAAAACGCTATCGCTCTGAACCGTGAGCTGATGGGCGCTACCAACCCTAAAGAAGCTGCTGCCGGCACCATCCGCGCTGACTTCGCTGATTCCATCGACGCCAACGCTGTTCACGGTTCGGACTCCGAAGCCGCAGCTGCTCGTGAAATCTCGTACTTCTTCGCAGCTACTGAAGTAACCACTCGCTAAGCATTGGCTTGAGAGTGAAGGTGAATCCATGACTACATCGACTGTTAAAACCAACCTGCTGGGTCTGACCCAGCCGGAAATGGAAAAATTCTTCGACTCGATCGGGGAGAAGCGTTTCCGTGCCGGTCAGGTAATGAAATGGATTCACCACTTTGGCGTCGATGATTTCGACGCCATGACGAACGTCAGCAAGGCCTTGCGCGACAAGCTCAAGGCCATTGCTGAGGTCCGTGGTCCCGAAGTGGTCAGCGAGGACATTTCCAGCGACGGCACCCGTAAGTGGGTGGTGCGCGTGGCGTCCGGCAGCTGTGTCGAGACCGTGTACATTCCCCAGGGCAAACGCGGCACTCTGTGCGTTTCGTCCCAGGCAGGCTGTGCCCTGGACTGCAGTTTCTGCTCCACCGGCAAGCAAGGCTTCAACAGCAACCTCACCGCCGCCGAAGTCATCGGTCAGGTGTGGATTGCCAACAAATCTTTCGGCAGTGTTCCCGCCACCATCGACCGCGCCATCACCAACGTGGTGATGATGGGCATGGGCGAACCGCTGCTGAACTTCGACAACGTCATTGCGGCCATGCACCTGATGATGGATGACCTGGGCTACGGCATTTCCAAGCGCCGTGTGACCCTGTCGACCTCCGGCGTGGTACCGATGATCGATGAGCTGGCCAAGCACATCGACGTCTCCCTGGCGTTGTCGCTGCATGCACCGAATGACGCATTGCGTAACCAATTGGTGCCGATCAACAAGAAATATCCGCTTAAGATGCTGCTCGAGTCGTGCCAGCGCTACATGTCCGCCCTTGGCGAAAAACGTGTGCTGACCATCGAGTACACCTTGCTCAAGGACGTCAACGACAAGCTTGAGCACGCGGTGGAAATGATCGAGCTGCTGAAAGACATTCCGTGCAAGATCAACCTGATACCGTTCAACCCGTTCCCGCATTCCGGGTACGAGCGGCCGAGCAACAACGCCATCCGCCGGTTCCAGGATCAGTTGCATCAGGCCGGTTTCAACGTCACTGTGCGCACCACCCGTGGTGAAGACATCGACGCTGCATGCGGTCAATTGGTAGGGCAGGTGCTGGATCGCACCCGTCGCAGTGAACGTTACATCGCCGTGCGCGAGTTGAGCGCCGACAGCGATCTGGCACAGAACGCCGCGAACACTAACTAAGAGAGGATCTCTATGTCCCTGCGCTTTGCGCTGCTGTTGCTGATGGCCAGCCTGTGTGCTGGTTGTGTCCTGTCGGGTGACTACAACCCGATGAAGACCAGCAAGGGCCGTGATGAAGCGCGGGCTGCCTACGTGCAGCTGGGGCTGGGCTACCTGCAGCAAGGGATGACCGAGCGCGCCAAGGTGCCGCTGAAGAAGGCGCTGGAACTGGACGGGTCCGATCCCGACGCCAACGCCGCTCTGGCCCTGGTCTTTCAGGCCGAAATGGAGCCGAAACTGGCCGACGAGCACTTTCGCAAAGCCTTGTCCTCCCGCCCCGCCGATGCACGTATCCTCAACAATTACGGCAGTTTTCTCTACGAAGAACAGCGTTACAAGGAAGCCTACGAGCGTTTTGAACAGGCGGCCGCCGATACCCTGTATCCTGAGCGTTCGCGGGTGTTCGAGAACCTCGGCATGACTGCGGCGAAGCTTGGGCAGCGGGATCTGGCGCAGCAGCAACTGGAAAAAGCCCTGCGGCTGAACCGGCAACAACCGCGTGCCTTGCTGGAAATGGCTGAGTTGTCCTTCGAAGACAGGCATTATGTGCCCGCGCGTGACTATTACGACCGTTTCAGCCTGCTATCCGAGCAAAATGCACGTAGTCTATTGCTCGGCGTTCGGCTGGCAAAAGTGTTTGAAGATCGCGACAAGGCCGCCAGTTACGGCCTGCAACTAAAACGACTCTATCCCGGTACGCCGGAATATCAGCAATACCTGTCGGAGCAATGATGAAAGCGGCGCATCCCGAAGTTGTAGCAGCGACTCGCGTTAATCCCGGTGAGACCTTGCGCCAGGCCCGCGAAAGCAATGGCTGGTCGCTGGCCGAAGTGGCCCTCAAGCTCAACCTCACCGTGACTTCCCTGAGCAATCTTGAAGCCGGCGCTTTCGACAAGTTGCCGGGGCATACCTTCGCTCGCGGTTACATTCGCGCCTATGCCAAGTTGCTCGGCATGGACCAGACCGTCCTGGTTCAGCAATTCGATCAGTCCACCGGCACCGATTCCCAGGGCAGCAACGTGCATGCGCTGGGCCGCATCGAAGAGCCGGTGCGGGTTTCCCACACCATTTTGCGTATTGTCAGCCTGTTGTTGCTGATCGCGGTCATCGGCGGCGGTTTCGTCTGGTGGCAGGATCAGACCTCGCTGCGTACCAAGGATCTGACCACACTGGCCCCGGAGCACGTTGAAGTCGAAGGCGCCGACGGCACTACGCAGATTCACCCGATCGACGAGCCGGAAGATCAGGCCGTGGCTGAAGGTCAGAGCGAGGGTTCGACCGCGCTGGCACTGCCACAGTCGGAAACCGCCGCCGAATCGACCGGCGCCGAGCCTGCCGCTCCGGCCACGGCTCCCGCCGCACCTGTTGTAGCGCCGACTGCGCCGGTTCATACCCCGGCCCCGGTAGTCGCCAATCCGGCTACACCGGCACCGAATGTTCCGGCGACTCCAGCTCCGACCGTTACTGCTCCGGTTGTCGCAGCTACCCCGGCGCCTACGGTTGAAGCGGCCGCTCCGGCCGCCGGCGACGGCCAGGTCCAACTGCAGTTCACCGCCGATTGCTGGGCGCAGGTCACCGACGGTCGCGGCAAAGTGCTGTTCAGCGGCCTGAAGCACAAAGGCGACAATGTTTCGGTTTCCGGCAAGCCGCCACTGGCGGTACGCCTGGGTGTGGCCCGCGCCGCACAGGTCAGCTACAACGGCCAGCCGGTCGATATCGCTCCGTTCACCAGTGGCGAGACTGCTCGCCTGAAGTTGGGTCAATAAGTCATGCACGGCGAATCTCCAATCAAACGTCGCGTTTCGCGCAAGATCTGGGTCGGTAACGTGCCTGTCGGCGGCGATGCGCCTATCGCTGTGCAGAGCATGACCAACAGCGACACCAATGATGTGGCCGCCACCGTGGCCCAGATCAATCGTCTGGAAGCGGCCGGGGTCGACATCGTTCGCGTTTCGGTGCCGGACATGGACGCCGCCGAGGCGTTCGGCAAGATCAAGCAACTGGTCAAGGTGCCGCTGGTTGCCGACATCCACTTCGACTACAAGATTGCTCTGCGCGTCGCCGAACTGGGTGTGGACTGCCTGCGCATCAACCCGGGCAACATCGGTCGCGAAGACCGTGTGCGCGCCGTGGTCGATGCTGCCCGTGACCGCGGGATCCCGATCCGCATCGGTGTCAACGCCGGTTCCCTGGAAAAAGACCTGCAGAAGAAGTACGGCGAGCCGACCCCGGCGGCGCTGGTCGAGTCCGCGCTGCGTCACGTCGAGCACCTTGAACGCCTGAATTTCCAGGACTTCAAGGTCAGCGTGAAAGCCTCCGACGTGTTCATGGCCGTCGAAGCCTACCGTCTGCTGGCGAAGGAAATCGTTCAGCCGCTGCACCTGGGCATCACTGAAGCCGGTGGATTGCGTTCGGGCACAGTGAAATCCGCCGTAGGCCTAGGTATGCTGCTCGCCGAGGGGATTGGCGATACTATCCGCATCTCGCTGGCGGCCGACCCGGTCGAGGAAGTGAAGGTCGGTTACGACATTCTCAAGTCTTTGCATCTGCGTTCCCGTGGCATCAACTTCATCGCCTGCCCGAGCTGCTCGCGGCAGAACTTCGATGTGGTCAAGACCATGAACGAGCTGGAAGGGCGCCTTGAAGACCTGCTGGTGCCGCTGGATGTCGCGGTGATCGGTTGCGTGGTCAACGGCCCCGGCGAAGCCAAGGAAGCCCATATCGGCTTGACCGGCGGCACGCCAAACCTGATTTACATCGACGGCAAGCCGTCGCAGAAACTGACGAATGACAATCTGGTGGACGAGCTGGAAAAGCTGATCCGCGAGAAAGCGGCCGAGAAGGTCGAAGCTGACGCAGCGGTTATCGCACGCGGCTGACCTGACTGAAGCGCCGAACGAATTTAAGGATTTAACGTGAGCAAGTCTCTGCAAGCCATTCGTGGCATGAACGACATCCTGCCCGAACAGACGCCGCTGTGGCGCTATCTCGAAGGCACTGTCGCGCGTCTGCTGGATAACTACGGTTACAAACAGATCCGCATGCCGATCGTCGAATTCACCGAGCTGTTCAAGCGCTCGATCGGTGAAGTGACCGACATCGTCGAAAAAGAGATGTACACCTTCGAAGACCGCAACGGCGACTCCCTGACCCTGCGTCCGGAAGGTACCGCGGCGTGTGTGCGTGCGGTGCTCGAGCACGGCATCACTGGCGGTGGCCAGGTGCAGAAACTCTGGTACATCGGCCCGATGTTCCGCCACGAGCGTCCGCAGAAAGGCCGTTATCGCCAGTTCCACCAGATCGGTCTGGAAGTGTTCAATCTCGACGGTCCGGACATCGACGCCGAGCTGATCATCCTGACCTGGCGCCTGTGGGGCGAGCTGGGGATCCGTGATGCGGTCAAGCTCGAGCTCAACAGCCTGGGCACCAGCGAATCCCGTGGCCGCTATCGTGACGCGCTGGTCGAGTTCCTCTCGGCGCACCACGACAAGCTCGACGAAGACAGCCAGCGTCGCCTGAAAACCAACCCGCTGCGCGTGCTCGACACGAAAAATGCCGACACTCAGGCGGTACTGGTCGATGCGCCGAAAATGGCCGACTACCTGGACGACGAGTCCCGTGCCCACTTCGAAGGTCTGAAGGCGCGTCTGGATGCCGTTGGTATTCCTTACGTGCTCAACCCGAAACTGGTGCGCGGCCTCGACTACTACAGCAAAACCGTATTCGAATGGGTCACCGACAAGCTCGGCGCCCAGGGCACCGTCTGCGCGGGCGGTCGTTACGACGGTCTGGTCGAGCAGATGGGCGGCAAGCCGACCACCGGCGTGGGTTTCGCCATGGGCATCGAACGTCTGGTGTTGATGCTCGAAACCCTGGAGCAGGTCCCGGAAGAAATCTCCCGTCAGGTCGACGTCTATCTCTGCGCCTTTGGCGAGCAGGCCGAACTGGCCGGTCTGGCCTTGGCCGAGCGCGTGCGTGACCAGCTTCCAAACCTGCGCCTGCAAGTCAATGCCGGCGCCGGCAGCTTCAAAAGCCAGTTCAAGAAAGCCGACAAGAGCGGTGCGTTGTACGCACTGATCCTGGGTGACGACGAAATGGCCCAGCAAGTGGTAGGTTTCAAACCCCTGCGTGGCCAGGGCGAACAACAAAGCATTGCCTGGGATGCGCTTGCCGCTCACCTGGCCACCTGCGTCGTGCAGGGTTGAAGCTGTCCAAACAGCCGATTTAGCGATTAAGGAGTATTGGGGTGTCGAGTACCGAAGACGAACAGTTGGCGGATTTGAAGGACTGGTGGACACGCAACGGCAAACCTCTGGTCACCGGCGGCCTGTTGGCGCTGGTCATCGTGTTCGGCTGGCAGGCTTTTCACAAGTATCAGAGCAACCAGTCGCAAGGCGCCTCGGTGCTCTACCAGCAATTGCTGGAAACCACGCTGACCCCGGATGGCAAGCCTGACGCCGCGCGCGTTGCGGATCTGGCCGGCAAGCTCAACAGCGAATTCGGCGGCAGCGCGTACGCACAATACGGCAGCCTGTTCGTGGCCAAAGTGGCAGTCGACAGCGGCAAGCTGGACGACGCCGCGACCGAACTGAAGGCCATCGTTGCCAAACCGGCCAACCCGGCGCTGGGCGAAATCGCCCGTCAGCGTCTGGCGCAGGTGCTGGGCGCGCAGAACAAGGCCGATGAAGCCCTGAAACTGCTCGACGGCGATGCCGACAAGGCGTTCCTGGCCACTCGCGAAGAACTCAAGGGCGACCTGCTGGTACAGCTGGGCCGCACTGACGAAGCGAACGCGGCGTATCAAAAAGCCAAGGCGGCACTGTCGGATGAAGCGGCAGTCGGCGGCCTTCAAATCAAGCTCGACGACCTGGCCAAAGGGGATGCGTGACGTGATCCGTTGGAAGCATGCAGCATTGCTGGCTCTGGCCATTCTGGCCGCGGGTTGCAGCAGCAACAGCAAAAAAGAACTGCCACCGGCCGAGCTGACCGACTTCAAAGAAGAAGTGGTCCTGCAAAAGCAGTGGAGCCGTTCGATCGGTGACGGTCAGGGCGAAACCTACAACATGCTGGTACCGGCGATCGATGGTGACACCATCTACGCAGCCGACGTGACCGGCGTGCTGATGGCCATGGATCGCAGCAATGGCGACGTGAAGTGGAAAAAGGATCTGGAACTGCCTGTCTCCGGCGCCGTGGGCGTGGGTTACGGTCTGGTCACGATCGGTACCCTCAAGGGTGAAATCGTTGCCCTCGACGCCATCAACGGTGAAGAGAAGTGGCGCGCCCGGGTATCCAGCGAAGTCCTCGCGCCACCGGCCAACAACGGTGACGTGGTGGTGGTGCAGACTCAGGACGATCGTCTGATCGGCCTCGACGCTGCCACCGGCAACCGTCGCTGGACCTACGACAGCACCCCTGCGGTACTGACCCTGCGCGGCACCAGCGCGCCAGTCGTGACCAACCGCCTCGCGGTGGCGGGTCTGTCGACCGGTAAAGTGGTTGCCCTGGACATTTCCAACGGCGTGCCGGTGTGGGAGCAACGGGTCGCGATTCCAACCGGTCGTTCGGAACTGGAGCGCGTGGTCGACATCGACGGCGGTCTGCTGCTGTCCGGCGAAACCCTGTACGTCGCCAGCTATCAGGGCCGTGTTGCGGCACTCGATCTGCAGAGCGGTCGTCAACTCTGGCAGCGCGATGCGTCGAGCTACGCCGGTGTTGCTCAAGGTTTCGGCAGTGTTTACGTAAGCCTGTCTTCGGGCACCGTTGAAGGCGTCGACGAGCGTTCCACCACCGCGCTATGGAGCAACGACTCGCTGGCCCGCCGTCAACTGTCGGCACCGGAAGTGTTTTCCAGCTACGTCGCCGTTGGTGACATGGAAGGTTACCTGCACCTGCTGAGCCAGGTGGACGGTCGTTTTGTAGGTCGTGAGCGTATCGACAGTGACGGCCTGCGTGCCCGTCCGCTGGTGGTGGGCAACACGATCTATGTGTATGGCAACAGCGGCAAACTGGAAGCCCTGACCATCAAGTAACAACTATGCTTGGGGTTAACACCCCCAGGCAGCCTCACTTGTGGGAGCGAGCTTGCTCGCGAAGGGCGTCAACGATGACGCGTACAGGCTGAATAAACGCGGTGCTGCTACGGTTTTTCGCGAGCAGGCCCGCTCCCACAGTGTTGCCCCGAGCACCAGCCGCTGCCTCGCAGCGGCTTTTGTATTTTCTGAAATAACGAAGTGGAGAGCCGCATGGTTCCCGTAATCGCCCTGGTGGGCCGACCGAACGTCGGCAAGTCCACCTTGTTCAACCGCCTGACCAGGACGCGCGACGCTATCGTCGGCGACTTGTCCGGTCTGACCCGTGATCGCCAGTACGGTGAGGCCAAATGGCAAGGGCGTTCCTACATTCTGATCGACACCGGCGGTATCTCCGGTGACGAACACGGTATGGACGAAAAAATGGCCGAGCAGTCGCTGCTGGCCATCGAAGAAGCAGATGTGGTGCTGTTCCTGGTAGATGCCAAGGCCGGTTTCACCGCCGCCGACCAGATGATCGCCGAGCACTTGCGCAAGCGTAACAAGCGTTCTCACGTGGTTGCCAACAAGGTCGACAACATCGACCCGGAAATGGCCCGCGCCGAATTCGCCCCGCTGGGCATGGGCCACGCGATCCCGATCGCCGGTGCTCACGGCCGTGGTATCACTCAGTTGCTGGAAGCGGCACTGAGCGAATTCCCGCGTGACGAAGACGAGCCGCAGGAAGGCGAAGAGGAAGAGATCGTCGCCGAAGGCGAGGAAGCCAAGCGCATTCCTGGCCCGAGCGAAAAAGACGGGATCAAGATCGCCATCATCGGCCGCCCGAACGTTGGCAAGTCGACCCTGGTCAACCGCATGCTCGGTGAAGACCGGGTAATCGTCTATGACCAGCCCGGCACCACCCGCGACAGTATTTACATCCCGTTCGAACGTAACGACGAGAAGTACACGCTGATCGACACCGCCGGTGTGCGCAAGCGCGGCAAGATCCACGAAGAAGTCGAAAAATTCTCCGTGGTCAAAACCCTGCAGGCGATCAAAGACGCCAACGTGGTGATCTTCGTGATGGACGCCCGCGAAGGTGTGGTCGATCACGACCTCAACCTGCTGGGCTTCGCGATCGAATCCGGTCGTGCGCTGGTGATCGCGATCAACAAATGGGACGGCATGACGCCAAGCGAGCGCGACTTCGTCAAAGTCGAGCTGCAGCGTCGGTTGTTCTTCGTTGATTACGCCGACATCCACTTTATCTCGGCATTGCACGGTACTGGCGTGGGCAACCTCTACGCTTCGGTGCAGAACTCGTTCAAGTCCGCGGTCACCCGCTGGCCGACCAGCCGTCTGACGCAGATTCTCGAAGACGCGGTCAGCGAACACCAGCCGCCGATGGTCAACAGCCGCCGGATCAAGCTGCGTTACGCTCACCTGGGTGGTGCGAACCCGCCGATCATCGTGATCCACGGTAACCAGATCGAGAAAGTGCCGAAGTCGTACGTGCGCTATCTGGAGAACACTTACCGCCGTGTGCTCAAGCTGGTCGGTACGCCGATCCGCATCGAGTTCAAGGGCGGAGAGAACCCGTACGAAGGCAACAAGAACACACTGACCGACCGCCAGGTCAACAAGAAGCGTCGCTTGATGTCGCACAACAAGAAAGCCAGCAAGAAGCGCCGCGACAAGAAGTAAAAAACAGCTTCAAGCTGTGAGCTGCAAGCTTCAAGTAAAAACAAAGAGGGCTCCGTATGGAGTCCTTTTTTGTGGGCGGTGAATTTAGCTTGGAACTCGTAACTTGCCGCTTGAATCTTGCCGCTTGCCGCTTGAAACTTGCAGCTCACCTGCAAGGGGCTACCGATGATCACCAGTAAGCTGCCGAATGTCGGCATCACTATTTTCACGCAGATGTCTCAGCTCGCGGCGCAGACCGGAGCCATCAACCTGTCCCAGGGTTTTCCTGATTTCGACGGTCCGCAATCCCTGCGTGACGCGGTCGGTCGGCACATCGCCAGCGGCCATAACCAGTATTCGCCCATGACCGGCCTGCCGGCCCTGCGCGAACAGATCGCGGCGAAAATCGCCCGTAGTTATGGGGTGAAGGTCGATGCCGACAGTGAAGTGACGGTGACGCCGGGCGCGACCCAGGCAATCTTCTGCGCGATTCAGGCAGTTATCCACAGTGGCGACGAAGTGATCGTGTTCGATCCGTGCTACGACAGCTACGCGCCAGCCACCGAGTTGGCGGGCGGTCGTTGCGTGCATGTGCAACTGAACCCTAACGATTTCTCCATCGATTTCGACCAGCTCGCCGCGGCCCTGAGTCCGCGCACGAAAATGATCGTCATCAACACCCCGCACAACCCGAGCGGCGCATTGATCAGCCGCGCCGAGCTGGATCAACTGGCGGCGTTGATCCGTGGTCGCGACATCTACCTGATCAGCGATGAAGTCTACGAACATCTGGTATTCGACGGCGTCCCGCACGTCAGCGTGCTGGCCCATGAAGAGCTGTATCAGCGCGCCTTCGTGGTCAGCTCGTTCGGCAAGACCTATCACGTCACCGGCTGGAAGACCGGTTACGTGGTCGCTCCGCCGGCGCTGACCGCCGAGCTGCGCAAGGTGCACCAGTACGTCAGTTTCTGCGGTGTCACGCCGCTGCAATACGCCTTGGCCGATTACATGGCCGAGCATCCGGAGCACGTTGAAGAACTGCCGGGTTTCTATCAGGCCAAGCGCGACCTGTTCTGCGATCTGTTGGCGCAGTCGCGCTTCACCTTCACCCGCGTCACCGGCACCTACTTCCAACTGGTCGATTACTCGCAGATTCGGCCCGACTTGAGCGACGTCGAGATGGCGCTGTGGATGACCCGTGAACACGGCGTGGCGAGCATCCCGGTGTCGGTGTTCTATCAGAATCCACCCGCAGGCCAGCGCCTGGTGCGTCTGTGCTTTGCCAAACGCGAGGAGACGCTGCGCGAGGCAGCGGCAAAACTATGCGTGATCTGAGTGCGTTGCCCGATCTCAATCTGGCGCTGATCCAGACCAGCCTGGCCTGGCATGATCGTCAGGCCAACCTTGAGCACTTCGAGCTGTTGCTGGAGCAGGCCCGAGGCGCAGATCTGATCATCTTGCCGGAGATGTTCACCACCGGCTTCTCCATGGAGTCCGAGACCCTCGCCGAAGCCGAAAACGGCCCGACCAGTAAATGGTTGAGAGCGCAGGCGGCGAAGCTGAATGCGGTGATCACCGGCAGCGTGATCATTCAGGCGGCGGATGGCAGCCATCGCAACCGTTTGTTGTGGGCGCGCCCGGACGGCGAGGTCTGGCATTACGACAAGCGCCACCTGTTCCGCATGGCTGGCGAGCACAATCACTACACCCCCGGCGAGCGTCAGGTGCAGTTCGAACTCAAGGGCTGGCGGATCCGCCCGCTGATTTGCTACGACCTGCGCTTCCCGGTGTGGAGCCGTGATGCCCAGGACACCGATCTGCTGCTGTACACCGCCAACTGGCCGGGCGCGCGGCGCTTGCACTGGAACCGTCTGCTGCCGGCACGGGCCATCGAAAACCTGTGCTATGTGGCGGCGGTGAATCGCATTGGCACCGACGGCAAGGGCTTCGCCTATACCGGTGACAGTCAGGTTCTGGACTTCCAGGGCGAGACGCTGCTGGCAGCGGGGGAGGCGGACGGGGTGTTCAAGGTGGTGCTGGAAGCGGCGCCACTGGCGGCGTATCGCGAGCGTTTTCCGGCGAATCTGGATGCCGATACCTTTGAGTTCACCTGAAAAGCAAAAGATCGCAGCCTGCGGCAGCTCCTACACTGGGACGGCGTACATCCTGTAGGAGCTGCCGAAGGCTGCGATCTTTTGATCTTAAAAAAGGCCCCGGAGTTCGCACTCCGGGGCCTTTTGCATTTCAACGGAGGCTTAAGCCGCTTTCGCCTCAGGCTGGCTCAACGAGCGGTTCAGCGCACTGAACAACGCCTTGAAGCTGGCAGTGGTGATGTTTTCGTCGATGCCGACGCCGTGCACCGCACGCTCACCGTTCACCCGCAGCTCGATGTACGCCGCTGCCTTGGCGTTGGTCCCGGCGCCGATGGCGTGTTCGTTGTAGTCCATGATTTCCACCGGGATCGGCAGGCCGGCCACCAGGGCTTCCAGCGCACCGTTGCCCTTGCCGCGCCAGTGCAGATTGGTTTCGCCCTGACCCTTGCTCGCCACTTCCACTTCGACGGCGCTGTTGCCGTTTTCTTCCTGCAGGCGATGGCTGACCAGCGCGTACGGGGTGTTGGCTTGCAGGTATTCGCTGATCAACAACGAATGGATCTGCTTGGCAGTCATCTCCAGGCCCAGACGATCGGTTTCACGCTGCACGACCTGGCTGAACTCGATCTGCATGCGACGCGGCAGACTGATGCCGTATTCCTGCTCCAGCAGGTAAGCGATACCGCCCTTGCCCGACTGGCTGTTGACGCGGATTACCGCCTCGTAGCTGCGACCGATGTCGGCCGGGTCGATCGGCAGGTACGGCACTTCCCACAGGGTGTCGGGTTTCTGCTGGGCGAAGCCCTTGCGGATCGCGTCCTGGTGCGAGCCGGAGAACGCGGTGTGAACCAGGTCGCCGACGTACGGGTGACGCGGGTGCACCTGAATCTGGTTGCACTCTTCGACGACTTTGCGCACGCCGTCGATGTCGGAGAAGTCCAGCTCAGGGTCGACACCCTGGGTGTACATGTTCAGGGCCACGGTGACCAGGTCGACGTTACCGGTACGCTCGCCGTTGCCGAACAGGCAACCTTCGACGCGATCCGCGCCAGCCATCAGGCCCAGCTCGGTGGCGGCGACGCCGGTGCCACGGTCGTTGTGTGTGTGCAGGCTGATGATCACGCTGTCACGACGGTTGATGTTGCGGCCGAACCATTCGATCTGGTCGGCGTAGACGTTCGGCGTTGCGCATTCAACGGTGGCCGGCAGGTTGAGGATCATCTTGTGCTCAGGCGTCGGGTTCCAGACCTCGATCACCGCGTCACAGACTTCCTTGGCAAACTCCAGCTCGGTGGCGCTGAAGGTTTCCGGCGAATATTCGAAGGTCCACTCGGTGTCCGGCTGCATCGCTGCGTATTTGACGAACAACTTGGCCGCGTTGACCGCGATGGCCTTGATGCCGTCCTTGTCCTGGTTGAAGACGATGCGCCGGAAAGACGGCGAGGTGGCGTTGTACAGGTGCACGATGGCTTTCTTCGCCCCGCGCAGGGATTCGAAAGTGCGCTCGATCAGGTCTTCACGGCCCTGGGTCAGCACCTGAATGGTGGTGTCGTCCGGGATGTGGCCTTCTTCGATCAGGGTGCGCACGAAGTCGAAGTCGGTTTGCGAAGCGGCCGGGAACGAGGCTTCGATTTCCTTCACGCCGACTTGCACCAGCGTTTTCCAGAAGCGCAGCTTTTTCACCGCGTCCATCGGCTCGATCAGCGACTGGTTGCCATCACGCAAGTCGGAGCTGCACCAGATCGGCGCGGCGTCGATGGTTTTCGACGGCCAGGTGCGATCCGGCAAGTTGATGACGGGAAACGCGCGGTATTTCGAAGACGGGTCTTTGAGCATGCTCATCGGGAAATTCCTTATTGTCTGGGCCGAAAAGAGGCGGCCTGCCGGTGGAACAAAAGTTCTTGGAAAAGCGTGGGACGAGGCGCAGCGATTCAGCCCGGCAGTCGTGCGCTGACGAGGCACAGACTGCGGTGCTGGCGAAGCTGAATAAGGGTGTGAGAGGTTTTCATGGCTTCAACCCTAACCGCGAGGGGAAAGGATGGCAAGCAGTCGAAAAAAATTGAGAGGAATACCCGAAAAGCGCGGTTTTGCGAGATTTTATTGTGCTTTTGGTATGCGATCTTTCGGATTTTTGCGCGGGGTTTGATTGGGGCGCAATTGAGGTTTGTAGCAATTCAGTAAATGAATGTGCTTTATAGGCCGCCTTCGCGAGCAAGCTCGCTCCCACAGGTTTCCAGGGTGTACACAAGATTTGTGCACGACGCTGATTACTGTGGGAGCGGGCTTGCTCGCGAAGGGGCCATTAGCCCATCAACTGTCTTAAGGCTGAAACGCGCCAATAAAGATCGCCGGATCCACCCGCGCATCGTTCAGGCTGATGTTCCAGTGCATGTGCGGCCCGGTCGCGCGGCCGGTCGAACCAACTTTGCCGACCACCGCACCTCGGGCCAGTTGATCGCCGACCTTCACATCGATTTTCGACATGTGGCAGAACATGCTGATAAAGCCTTGCCCATGGTCGACGAACACCGTGTTGCCATTGAAGAAGTAGTTGCCGGTCAGAATCACCTTGCCCGCTGCCGGAGTCTTGATCGGCGTACCGGCCGGCACCGCGAAGTCGAGGCCGGCGTGAGGGTTGCGTTCCTCGCCATTAAAGAAGCGGCGGACACCGAACTTGCTCGACAGCGGCCCGTTGACCGGTTTGTCCAGCAGCAGGTTGCTCGGGGTGTTCGGGCTGAAGCTGCGGTACGCCTTGATCTGCTCGGCCAGTTCGCCCTCGATGCGCTTGAGGTTGGCCGGGTTCGGGTTGACCTGCTGGGTGTTTTTCAGGGTGATGTGTTGTTCCGGGTATTTCTTGTTGCCGACCGTGAACGGCAGATTGCGTCCGCCGCTGCTGATCTGCTGGCTGCCGGGTTTGACCGTCAGCGGCACACCGACAATCGCCAGCCAGTTGTTCTGTTCCTTGACCACCAGCACCGGTTTGCCCTGATAGGTGGCTTTCGGCGCTTGCGCGGCGCTGCCCAGATCAACCACTGCGACGCCGCCCGGCACCGGTTTGTTCAGCAGGCGGGTAATGTAGCTGTCGGCATGGGCGTTGAAGGTGGTCAGGCACAGCAACAATAGCGGAGCGAAAAAACGCGGCATGGATCAGTCCAGTAAAGAAAGGGTGACAGGCGTCAGGTGGTTGTCCTCGACGCGCACTTGCAGTTCGCCTTCGCCGAGCCTGGCCTTGAGGCGCTGTCCGGTATGGGTTTGCGCGGCGTTGCGGATCGCATGGCCGCGCTCATCCAACAGAATGCTGTAGCCACGGCCGAGGGTCGCTAGCGGGCTGACCACATGCAGCGTCTGCATCTGACTGTGCAATTGCAGGCGACGGCTTTTCAGGCCTTCACGCATGGCTCGCGGCAAACGCTCGGCAAGGCTGTCCAGGCGCTGACGCAGCATCGCCAGTTGGCGTCCCGGATGTTGCCCGGCGAGGCGGGTTTCCAGACGGATCAGGCGTTCGCGACGGGTATTGAGCTGACGCTCGAAGGCGCGGCGCATGCGCATGTCGAGGTCATCCAGACGCTGAGCCTGCTGACGCAGACGCTCGCCGGGATGACGCAGACGGCGCGCCATACCTTCCAGGCGCAGACGATCGCGCATCAAACGGTCGCGCATGCGCATCACCAGACGACGATGCAGGCTTTCGACCTGACGGATCAGGTGACTCGAATCCGGGGCGAGCAATTCGGCCGCGGCGGAAGGGGTTGGCGCGCGGACGTCGGCGACAAAGTCACTGATCGACACATCGGTTTCATGCCCGACGGCGCTGACGATCGGCGTGACGCAGGCATCGACTGCACGGGCCACGGCTTCTTCGTTGAAGCACCAGAGGTCTTCCAGCGAGCCGCCGCCCCGGGCGAGGATCAATGCGTCAAAGCCACGGGCGTCCGCCAGTTTCAGTGCGCGGACGATCTGCGCCGTGGCTTCGCGGCCTTGCACGGCAGTCGGGATCAGCGTCAGTTGCACCTGCGGCGCCCGGCGGCGGAACACGCTGATGATGTCGCGAATCACCGCGCCAGTCGGCGAACTGATGATGCCAATGCGCTGTGGATGCGCCGGCAGCGGCACTTTGCGCTCGGCACTGAACAGGCCTTCGGCGCTGAGCTTTTCCTTGAGCGCATCGAACGCCAGACGCAGCGCGCCATCGCCGGCCGGTTCCACCGTGTCGAGAATCAGCTGATAGTCGCCACGGCCTTCGAACAGCGAAACCTTGCCGCGGACCTTCACCGCCAGACCGTCCTTCAGCGCCTGCCGCACCCGCGCCGCATTGTTGCGAAACAGCGCGCAACGCACCTGCGCGCCGCTGTCCTTGAGGGTGAAATATACGTGGCCGGACGCCGGACGAGCGAGGTTGGAGATTTCGCCTTCGACCCAGATATTGCTGAACACGTCTTCCAGCAACACCCGCGCACGGCCGTTGAGCTGGCTGACGGTCAGGACTTCACGGTCAAGGCCGAGCCTTGAAAAGGGATCTTTAATCATGGGGCGCAGTTTAAGGGCATTTGCTGATCAATCTCCATGAATCACCACAATTCCCTTGTGGGAGCGGGCTTGCTCGCGAAGGCGCCGTGTCAGTCGCTATCTGAATCGTCTGTCACACCGCTTTCGTGAGCAAGCCCGCTCCCACAGGGGATGTTGGTGAAGGTCTGGATAAAGTGTTGAATCAATGGCGTCGGGTTTTGGCGGTAGGCGAGGGTGACTGTGCTTTGGCAGTCGGCATCGCTCAGCGGCAGGAAACTCACGCCATCGGGCGCAATGTCCTGCATCGATTCGGGCAGCAGGGCGATGCCGAATCCGGCCTGGATCAGTTGCAACTGCGTGGTCTTGCGCGACATCACCCGCGCGGCTTTGGGGAAAAAGCCCTGACGCATGCACAGCTCGGCGCACAGATAGCTGAGCCCGCCACGCTGTGGATGCGGGATCGAGATAAACGCTTCGTCCTTCAATTGTGCCAGTTCGACAGCTGCCGAAGTGGCCAGGCGATGTGCGTTCGGCACCGCCAACAGCAGGCGTTCGGTGAATAACGGCAGCAGTTGAATGCCTTCACGCTGGCGCAACACGGGCAGACGCAACAGGCCAATGTCGAGACGGCCCTCAGCCAGTTCTTCAAGCTGCGCCTCTGAAGACAGCTTGCCGATGTCCAGCGACACGCCATTCTGCTGCTGCAGATACGTGCCTATCCGAGCTAGTAAATGGCCGCTGATCGACACGGTACTGGAATGGCTCAGGCGCAACGTGCCCCGTTGGCCGTTGCCGACTTCGGTCGCCATCGCGCTGGCTTTATTCAATTCATTGAGCAGGTTTCTGGCCCGCGGCAGAAACGCTTCGCCAGCCGCCGTGAGCCGGGGCTGACGTGCGGTGCGTTCGAACAGTGGCGTTTGCAGACGGGTTTCCATGTCCTTGATCTGCCGACTCAGCGCCGACTGCGCGATGAACAGACGTTCCGCGGCGGCACTGAAACTGCCGCATTCGGCGATTTCCACAAAGTAGCGCAGTTGACGGGTTGAGAGCACCTGGTATGCCTTTTCGAGATGAGTGGGCGGCGTTGAACATATTAGTCGCAACGCTTGGCGCTGGCTAAAGTCATCTCAGGCTTATTAAGGAAGCGAATTGATGAGTGTGCTGGGGTTGTTAAGCGAGTGGTCGTGGGGCGCGGGCGGCTGGGCGGTGATCGGTCTGGGCATTGCGCTGGCCTACATCGTTTTCGGCATCGCCGGATTCGGTACGGCGCTGGTAGCCGGGCCGATTCTGATTCTGTTCATGCCGCTGTCGAAAATCGTGCCGTTGCTGGTGCTGCTGGATTTCGTCGCGGCATTCGGCAACCTGCTGCCGTCGCGGCGGGACGTGGCCAAACCGGAGTTGTTGCGGCTGCTGCCGTGCATGGCGCTGGGCTGCACGTTGGGGGTGATTTTCCTGCTCAACCTCAAGTCCGATCTGTTGCTGCTGTTGATGGGGCTGTTCATCAGCGCTTATGCGGTTTACAGCCTGTGGGTGAAGGCGCGGCCAGCGCAATTGTCGGCAGCGTGGGCGGTGCCGATGGGCACGGTAGGTGGATTGTTCGGTGCGCTATTTGGCAGTGGCGGCTTTTTGTATGCGATTTATCTCAACAGTCGGCTGCCCAAGGATGCGGCCCGAGCCACGCAAAGTGCGCTGATCAGTTGCAGCACGGTGGTGCGTTTGAGTCTGTTCGCCGTCGCGGGCGTGTATGCCGAACTACCCTTGTTGATGCTGGCGGTTTGTCTGTTGCCGGCGATGGCGCTGGGGCTGTGGATCGGGCGCCACTTGACCATGCGTATGTCGCGCGAGGCGTTTGTGCGACTGGTGACGTGGCTGGTGCTGGCGAGCGGGGTTGCCTTGATCGGGCGCTACATTATTAGTATGGCGTGAGCACTTGACCGCATTCTGTCAGGGATTAAGCTGCCGGCCTTTAGGGCGCCTTCGCGGGCAAGCCCGCTCCCACAGGGGACTCGGTGGTCACACATGTTGTGTCACCAGAGAACCCTGTGGGAGCGAGCTTGCTCGCGAAGGCGTCAGAAGCCATACCGCAGGACTTTCCATGAACTCGCAAAGCATCATCGTCCCGAAAATCTCCACCCTGCCGGTCCACGAACCCCGGGCGCGGGCGATTGTGCGCTGGCTGGTGCGCAAGAACATCATCAAGGAAGAGCTGAGCACCTGTGGCCGCACCGGCAATCGCATGGCTTACGCAATTGCCGATGGTGCGCGCGCTGTGGTTCTGCATCCGCAAGCGTTGCCATTTGGTGAACCGATCAACGGTCTGGAGATTGTCACCAAGCGCTGCATCTACACCCCGGCCAAAGGCTTTCTCGAAGAAGCCGGGTGCGCCGAGTGCCGCCGTGAAGTCGGCGAAGCGCTGTTCGAAAGCCTGGAAGACTGGATGCCCGGGCGCACCGACAACTTCACTTGCCCGGAATGCGGGCATGAAGACGACATCAACGGCTTCCTGTTTCTGCAGGAATGCGCGTTTTCCAACCTCGGCTTTATCTTCAACAACTGGCTGGAAGCCGGGTTCAAACAGAGCTTTATCGACGAGTTCGCCGATTGGCTCGACCAGCCTGTCAGCTGGGTGAAAGTCGAACTCTGACCACTGTAGGAGCTGCCGCAGGCTGCGATCTTTTGATCTTGCCTGTAAAAACAACATCAAAAGATCGCAGCCTGCGGCAGCTCCTACAGAAAGCAGGGTTTTCCGTACATCAATTAAGCTGAGTTTTACATTGAACAGCAGGGGGTGTCTGACTATAATGGCGCGCTTCCATTTTCCCGCTCGGGAGCCCCCGCGATGCTGCGTATCAGCCAAGAAGCTCTGACATTCGACGACATTCTCCTAGTGCCTGGTTATTCCGAGGTGCTTCCTAACGAAGTCAGTCTCAAGACCCGCCTTACCCGTGGCATCGAACTGAATATTCCTCTGGTTTCTGCTGCAATGGACACCGTGACTGAAGCCCGTCTGGCAATCGCCATGGCTCAGGAAGGTGGCATCGGCATTATCCACAAGAACATGACCATCGAGCAGCAAGCTGCCGAAGTGCGCAAGGTCAAGAAGTTCGAAGCCGGTGTGGTCAAGGATCCCATCACGATCGAGGCTGATGCCACGGTACGTGATCTGTTCGAACTGACCCGTCTGCACAACATTTCCGGCGTTCCGGTACTGCACGATGGCGACCTGGTCGGCATCGTCACCTCCCGTGACGTGCGTTTCGAAAATCGTCTGGAAGCCACTGTCCGTGAAGTGATGACGCCTAAAGAGCGTCTGGTCACGGTCAAGGAAGGCGCCGACAAGAACGACGTACGCGAACTGCTGCACAAGCACCGCATCGAGCGCGTGCTGATCGTCGACGACAAGTTTGCCCTCAAAGGCATGATGACCGTCAACGACATCGAAAAAGCCAAAGCCTATCCGCTGGCCAGCAAGGACGATCAAGGTCGTCTGCGTGTTGGCGCCGCTGTCGGTACCGGTAAAGACACCGGTGACCGCGTTGCTGCGCTGGTCAATGCCGGTGTGGACGTGGTGGTGGTCGACACCGCGCACGGTCACTCCAAAGGCGTGATCGACCGCGTTCGCTGGGTCAAAGAGAACTTCCCTGAAGTGCAGGTGATCGGCGGCAACATCGCCACCGGCGCAGCCGCCAAGGCGCTGGCCGAAGCCGGCGCCGATGCGGTCAAGGTCGGTATCGGCCCTGGCTCGATCTGCACCACGCGTATCGTCGCCGGTGTCGGCGTTCCGCAAATCAGCGCCATCGCCAACGTCGCCGCTGCCCTTGAGGGCACCGGCGTTCCGCTGATCGCGGACGGCGGCATCCGCTTCTCCGGTGACCTGTCCAAGGCCATCGTCGCTGGTGCGTCCTGCGTGATGATGGGCTCGATGTTCGCCGGTACTGAAGAAGCGCCGGGCGAAATCGAACTGTTCCAGGGCCGTTCGTACAAGGCCTATCGCGGCATGGGTTCGCTGGGTGCCATGTCCCAGGCGCAAGGCTCGTCCGACCGTTACTTCCAGGACTCCTCGGCAGGCGCCGAGAAACTGGTTCCGGAAGGTATCGAAGGCCGTGTGCCGTACAAAGGCACCCTGACCGCGATCATCCATCAGCTGATGGGCGGTCTGCGTTCCTCGATGGGGTACACCGGCAGCGCAAACATCGAAGAAATGCGTACCAAGCCTGAGTTCGTGCGGATCACCGGTGCCGGTATGGCCGAATCCCACGTTCACGACGTGCAGATCACCAAGGAAGCGCCAAACTATCGGGTCGGCTGACGCCGACAGCTTTGAGCCACAAGTTATAAGCTGCAAGCGGGGCTGCGTTAGTGCAGCTACCGCGCAGCTTCCGATTACTTGCAGCTTGCAGCTTGAAGCTAGCAACTGCTTTTTGAGTTCTCTCCCATGTCCCTCGACATTCACGCTCACCGCATCCTGATCCTCGACTTCGGTTCGCAATACACCCAACTGATCGCCCGCCGCGTGCGCGAGATCGGTGTGTACTGCGAACTGCACCCGTTCGACATGGACGAGGATGCGATCCGCGAATTCGCGCCTAAAGGCGTCATCCTCGCCGGCGGCCCCGAGTCCGTACACGAAGCCAACAGCCCGCGCTGCCCACAGGCGGTGTTCGATCTGGGCGTGCCGGTGTTCGGCATCTGCTACGGCATGCAGACCATGGCCGAGCAACTGGGCGGCAAGGTTGAAGGTTCCGAGCTGCGTGAATTCGGTTATGCCCGCGTAGACGTGGTCGGCAAGAGCCGCCTGCTCGACGGCATCGAAGATCACATCGACGCCGATGGCCTGTTCGGTCTCGACGTGTGGATGAGCCACGGTGACAAGGTCACCAAGATGCCGGAAGATTTCCACATCCTCGCCAGCACCCCAAGCTGCCCGATCGCCGGCATGTTCAACGACGAGCGCGCTTACTACGGCGTGCAGTTCCACCCGGAAGTGACCCACACCAAGCAGGGCGGTCGCATCCTGTCGCGCTTCGTGCTGGACATCTGCGGCTGTGAAGCCCTGTGGACCCCGTCGAAGATCGCTGAAGACGCCATCGCCAACATCCGCGCCCAGGTCGGCAGCGACAACGTGCTGCTGGGCCTGTCCGGCGGCGTTGACTCCTCGGTGGTTGCCGCGCTGCTGCACAAGGCCATTGGCGATCAGCTGACCTGCGTTTTCGTCGACAACGGCCTGCTGCGCCTGCACGAAGGCGAGCAAGTGATGGCCATGTTCGCCGAGAACATGGGCGTCAAGGTGATCCGCGCCAACGCCGAGGAGCAGTTCCTCAACAACCTGGCCGGCGAAGCTGACCCGGAGAAGAAGCGCAAGATCATCGGCCGCACCTTCATCGACGTGTTCGATGCCGAATCCTGCAAGCTGGACAACATCAAGTACCTGGCTCAGGGCACCATCTACCCGGACGTGATCGAGTCGGCTGGCGCGAAAAGCGGCAAGGCTCACGTGATCAAGTCGCACCACAACGTGGGCGGTCTGCCGGAAGAGATGAACCTGAAACTGGTCGAGCCACTGCGCGAACTGTTCAAGGATGAAGTCCGTCGTCTGGGTCTGGAACTCGGACTGCCGTACGACATGGTCTACCGTCACCCGTTCCCGGGCCCGGGTCTGGGCGTGCGCATCCTCGGCGAGGTGAAGAAGGAATACGCCGACCTGCTGCGTCGTGCCGACCACATCTTCATCGAAGAACTGCGCAAGGCCGACTGGTACCACAAGGTCAGCCAGGCTTTCGTGGTGTTCCAGCCAGTGAAATCGGTTGGCGTGGTCGGCGATGGCCGTCGTTACGCCTGGGTCGTGGCCCTGCGTGCCGTGGAAACCATCGATTTCATGACCGCGCGTTGGGCACACCTGCCTTACGAACTGCTGGAAACCGTATCCGGCCGCATCATCAATGAAATCGAAGGCATTTCCCGCGTCACTTACGACGTGTCGAGCAAGCCGCCGGCGACGATTGAGTGGGAATAACCGTTTCGACTCTCTGAGTCAAAACGCAATCCCCCAAGCTAAAACAAAGCCCCCGATCGCAAGATCGGGGGCTTTTTGCGTTATGCCGTGCTGAACGACTTATACCGGCATTCGTCCCTCCATCTTCATGCCCATGCGGCTCAGTGCCCAGGACAGATCGAGGATGCTGGCGTAGGGCACACGATGCACTTCCGTCCAGGCGGGGCGGTTGATCATGTATTCACCGCCGAAGGTGCGATCGACCGGTGTGCGGGCGATCTGGCCGTCTCTGCCGCGGTGGATCAGTGTCCATTGATCCTCGGTTTTTTCGAAGGTGTACATGCCCTGACGGAACAGCATCTGTTCGAGTTCGGCCGGGGTTCGACTTGACAGCGGCGTCGGCACCTCAAGGCTCATATCCGCGAACAGGGTATTGAAGTTCTCCGTAGTGGTTTCGACCTGAGTGGAGAAACCCCGGCCGACAGTGATCCCGCGATCCGTTTCGATCACCAGTTGCTGCTCTGGCAGCACCTCTTCGATCCGCAAACCGACTCCGCCCTGCATTTCGCTGATGCCCGGCATGCCGCGGAAGGTATTGGTGTTCTCCTGATCGGTCAGCACCAGCCATTTGCCGGCGCCATTCAGGGCCTGGTCCGCTTTCATGATGGTGTGGGTCAGATAGGTCTTTACGGCTTGTTCATGCATGTCGGGCATCGGCGAGCCGGGGAAACGGTAACTGGCCATGCAGTCGGTGGCCTGTACCCGAATACCGTTGCGCTGTGCGGCGCGGATCACTTCCAGCGGCGTGAAGTGCGCCGCGGGATCGCTTTGCATTCTTTGCAGGTAGAATTCGAGATCGCCGGGCATTTCTCCCGTTCTGAAAAATTGATCGAGATCTACCTGATTGAAATCATTGAGCAGACGATGGAAATACAGGGTCTTGACCTTTTGCGCCGCGAAGGTCGGCATGTTCTCGATCAGGAAATGCATGCTGGCAATGCGATCCTGACTCTCACCGATCACCAGGCCCGGTGCTGCCTCGAACACTGTTTGAATCAGTTGCTGGCTCGATTTCGAATCCCGCACGCGTGTCAGGTCGGGGCGCTCCGGTAGTAAACGGCTCAAGTCTTCTTCGGAAAAGAACTGGCGTGCATCCTTCAGCAGGTTCGTGCGCCTGGCGGCGACATATTCGTCAAAGGCGGTCGTTCCCTGCATGTTGCCATCTGGCTGACGAACCATCTTGATGAGGTATTCGCGCCTGCCGAATGCCACTCTTCTGAGGCTTGGTCGGTATGGGGTGTCGTACTGAACGGGTGTGTGGCCCGGACGGGACGCTGGCGTGGTGGGAACCGAGGGAAGGGTTCTCGCTTGTTGCGGCAAAGGCTGCGCCGAGGTTCGCGAAGGGCCGGACGCCTGATTTCGTGAGCGCCCCGGATGGATATTGCCGCCGCCTTTCAGCCCGCCCCGTGGCGTGAGTTCCCATTCACCTCGTTCATTCAAGCGCACGGGCATGGCGCCGGAAAAGGCGTTCGGCTGTTCAGGATCGATGATCGCCCAAGTGCCGCCACCGTTGGGATCGGGCTCGTAGCGCACGTAATAGGCACAGTCGTTGAGCATGATCGCTGTGGACGGGTTTGCCTCGAGTCTATAGATGCCCTGGAATTTCCCGGGTGTCGCCTCTGGAGTCAGAGCGTCCAGCAATTCATTGGCTTGCCAGTTTTGTGGAATGACTGCCTGTCCGGCGTCAGGCAGCGCTGAAGTCAGATCCGACGCCAGCGTGTCCAGGGTGGTTGCAACCGGCGGCCAGCCCTTTGGCGTCATGCCTCTTTCGATCAAGGCTTCTCTCAATTCATCGAGATTGTCGACGGTCAGGGTGTCATGGTCCGGACGCATGGGGATTTCCAGATTGATCCGGCCCTCCGGCGTCGGGCGCAGCACGCTGTCAGCCATGTGTCCCTGGGCATTGCGGTAAACCACCAGCACATTGTTGCGGTAGCGCTGGAAGGTGAACATGCAGGGCTCTGACAGTAACGCATGCAAGTCCTGCGGACTGCGATTGGCCCATACGGTGTCGGACTGCAAACGCCAATCACCCTGGATCAGGCTACGAACTTCGCCGATATTACCTTCTGGCCAAGGTTCGTGAGCAGGGGAGTGAGGGGCATCTACATACTCCATCAACAACCCAGGGTCGGCATCGATTTTCTGTGTCTGTCCAGGGGGGACGTCTTCGATACGCAGACTGGCTGCGCCGGTCTGTTCGCTGATGCCCTGATAGTCGCGGAAGGTGGCCATGTTTTCATGATCCACCAGCGCGACCCAAGGGGCCGGGCCTTTCATTTGCTCATTGGCGACGATGATCTCGCTGGCAAAAAAACTTCTGGCCATGCGGTAGTCCGCTTCCCAGTCGGCGTCCTTGCCGACGTTGAAGGTGGTGGACATGTCGATGGCTTGAACCCGGATCTGTCGGGCATTGGCGGCCTTCACCAGGTTCAGCAGATTGAACCGGCCTTCGGGATCATTACCGCCGATGAAATCCAGGCGTTTCAGGTAATCTTCCAACTCTTGCGGCATCTCTCCGGTGCGAGCAAAAGCGTCCAGATCGAGCTGATTGACATTGGCCAACAGTTTCTGCAAATACAGGGTTTTAACGCCGCGTTGCGCCAATCCCTGCATGTTTTCGATCAGGAACTGTTTGCTGCCGACAGCGCCGGAATTTTCGCCGATCACCAAGCCGGTTTTTTCGGCAAACACGTTGTCCAGCAGGTCGGCAGTGGTTTCAATCGGACTTGTCACAGGAGCTGCCACGCGGGGCAGTGGCGGATTGAGTCGGTAGTAGGCCCTGGCATAAGCGACCAACTGGTCACGGTCATCTTCCTGAGCCAGATCGAACTCGCTCAACTCCTCTGTGAGCTCAGGGGGCAACGCAACAGAGCCGATGCGTAAAGGTTCGGGGGGGTGCACGTCAGACGTGAGCACACTGCGCACATCGACTGAGCCGATGGTCACGATTCTTCGGTACTGCGCGCGTCTGTCCGGCCCGCCAAGTGCCCAGGCTCGCATCTCGGCGTCTTCAATCCCCGCAGTGTGCAAGCCCGGCCGGCGTGTCCATTCTTCCACCACGGGTTTGCCAGCGGTACTGGAAGATGACGCAAGCATGCCCCCCCTCAATCCCAGGCGCGGAGCAACTTCCCAGCGTCCGGCAACGTTCAGGCGAACCGGAATCGTCCCGGAGTACGCGTGAGGATTGGCCGGATCGATAATTACCCAACGGCCATGACCATTGATGTCGGACTCATAGCGGACGTAATAAGCATCGCCATTGAGCTTGATCGCTGACGACGGATTCGATTCGAGCTGGTAAATACCTTTGAATTTTCCCGGTGCGTTGTTCAGCCAGCTGTCCTTCAGCACCAGGTCAATTTTGAACGACTCAGGCACTGCGGCCTTCGCTGGCTGGTTGATCGAAGGTTCAAGCACTGTTCCGGTTGGCGACGCGGAGGGCTTGGCGCGTGAGGCGGATGCGGCGGACTGTTTCAGATCAGCCATTTCACTCGCTTCGGCAAGCTCGACTTCCGGGCCGATCTCCTGCAGCGAGCCCGGCCCCTTGAGCACCGCCAGATTGAACAACACATCAATACCGGCCAGAACCGCGCCGAGGATGCCGGCTTTGCGCTCGCCAGCCGTTTTGCCGTTGACCGCCTGATCAATGTTCAGGCCCATGCTGGCAATGCTGGCGCCGATCACCGGCAAGGCCACCGGCCAGCCGACAACGGCCATCGGTGCGAGAAGCCTCACCCCGGCGCTGAGATAGCCGATCCACAGTTTTTTGCGTATGTCGCCATTGGCGGTCAGTGACAGTTCGGCTTCGGCGAACATTGCGCTTTTGGTCGAGCCGCGCAGCCAAGTGAAAGCGTCGCCGTCGATGAGCCTGTCGGTCTGATTGATCAGATGATGATCGTACTGACCCCAGGTCTTGACGAGACGGTTCATCAGGTCGGTGATACCGGCGGTAATGGTTTGCCGGTCCGCCAGGGAAAAATGCGTCATGAAGGCCTGGCGCGCATCTTCCTTGTTCATCCGCTGCAGGACCCAGTAGTGCAGGTCTGTCGCTGTTTCCAATACCTGGAACGCGTCGGCCTCTCCTGGCAGATAAAGGATGTGTCGGCCCATCGGGGCGATGAAGCGCAGAATGTTGTTGGCTCTGTAGCCGGCGATGTCCAGCACCCGGAGACGGTCGCTGCCGGTGTGTTCCGTCTGCAGCGACGCCAGGCTGACGGGCCAGGTGATGGGGCCAATCGTCGCCTCGGTGACGAAACGGAAATCCTCATCGCTCAACTGGCGTTTGTCTCGTGCCTGCACCGCACTGAGCAGAAAATTGCACTTGGCGAGGGTGCGAAAGTCGCCGCCGGAGTCGCGCCAGAACGCTGTCAGCGTCTGGTCGTACAGGGCACTGAAGTCGGTGCTCCAGAAGCTTTTCAGCACATCGTTGCCGTGCAGGCGTATTTCGTTGGTTTCATTGAACGTGCGCGTCTCGGGCCCGACCGAATAGAAGCCGGCGTAGACATCCAGCAGGTCGGCGTTGTCCTGGTCATTAGTGCGAAAACGCTGGATGACCAGTTGGGTCAGGGTCATCGACGATGTGGGTGTGGCATGGACATGCTCCCAGCCGGTAAAGCTCTTCGAGCTGCTCTGCGCCGCCTCGAAGCGATGGAAATAAATGTGGTCGGGGTCGTGGCCGGTGATGCCCTGTTTTATCAACAGATCACTGGCGACCTGGTGCGCGCAGTCCTGCAGGCTCGGGCAGGTTTGAATGATGCGGGTGGCAATTGCCCTGAGTGCGGCTTTGTCGCCGGCATTGGGCAGCGAGTGGTTTTCGCGGGTGGTCATGTCTTCTCGGTCCTTGAGAAACGGGCAGTGAGCATGACCCGAAGCCATCAAGCGTATGCACTACCTATTTACTACCTCTCGCGCCCGCAAGTGTGCGAGGGGCATGATCTGCGGCCATCCGCCGCGCCGCCCTTACTGTTTCGCAGTTGCAGGTGTATCGTATTCGCCTTTTGCGGGCGTCCAGGCCCGCCGCAGACACGTGAGGTAGTTGAGTTCATGTCCTTTACCCGTCGCCAAATCCTCGGTGGCCTGGCCGGTCTTGTTGTCGTTGGCGTGGGAGCGGGAGGTGCATCGCGTTACTGGCTGGGCAAGATGGCTGATGCCGATGCCGGGCATGACTACGAGCTGATCGCCGCGCCGCTGGACGTGGAATTGGTGCCGGGGCACAAGACCGAGGCCTGGGCATTCGGCCCGTCGGCGCCGGGCACCGAATTGCGTGTGCGTCAGGGCGAATGGCTGCGGGTGCGCTTCATCAACCACCTGCCGGTCGCCACCACGATTCACTGGCACGGCATCCGCCTGCCGCTGGAAATGGACGGCGTGCCGTACGTCTCGCAGCTGCCGGTATTGCCCGGCGAATACTTCGATTACAAATTCCGCGTGCCGGACGCCGGCAGCTACTGGTATCACCCTCACGTCAGCAGCAGCGAAGAGCTGGGGCGCGGGCTGGTCGGGCCGTTGATCGTCGAAGAGCGCGAGCCGACCGGTTTCAAGTATGAAAAGACCTTGAGCCTGAAGAACTGGCACATCGACGACGAGGGCAATTTCGTCGAGTTCAGCATCCCGCGCGAAGCGGCCCGTGGTGGTACGGCGGGGCGGCTGTCGACCATCAATGGCGTGCCTGCGCCGGTGATCGAGTTGCCGGCGGGTCAGATCACTCGGGTGCGCCTGCTCAACCTCGACAACACTCTGACCTATCGCATCAACATTCCCGGCGTCGAAGCGCAGATTTACGCGCTGGACGGCAACCCGGTCGAACCACGCCCGTTGGGCAAGGAATACTGGCTCGGTCCGGGCATGCGCATCTGTCTGGCGATCAAGGCGCCGCCGGCCGGTGAAGAGCTGTCGCTGCGTAACGGCCCGGTGCGCCTCGGCACCCTGCGCTCGGTGGCCAACGACGATGCACCCACCGACTGGCCGAAAGCGCTACCCGCGAACCCGGTGGCCGAGCCGGATCTGGCAAATGCGGAGAAACTCAACTTCAATTTCGAATGGGTCGGTTCGGTGTCGGTCAACGTCGATAACGGCAAGCCACCGAGCCTGTGGCAGATCAACGGCAAGGCCTGGGACATCACCGACAAGACCTGCGCCGATCGGCCGATTGCCAGCCTGAAACTGGGTCAGAGTTACATCTTCGAACTGAAGAACATGACCCAGTACCAGCACCCGATCCACCTGCACGGCATGAGTTTCAAGGTGATTGCGTCGAACCGGCACAAGATCATCCCGTACTTCACCGACACCTATCTGCTGGGCAAGAACGAGCGCGCGCAAGTGGCGCTGGTGGCGGATAACCCGGGAGTATGGATGTTCCATTGTCATGTGATCGACCACATGGAAACCGGCCTGATGGCCGCCATCGAGGTGAAGTGATGCGCCAGATTCGCCCGGCGGCGATCATCGACCGCAGCCGCGACCGTGACTTCATGCGTGAAGCCCTGGCCCTTGCTGCACAAGGCGCAGCCCTCGGCGAGGTGCCGGTGGGCGCGGTGCTGGTGCAGGATGGCGAGATCATCGGGCGTGGCTTCAATTGCCCGATCAGCACCAGCGACCCGAGTGCTCATGCGGAAATGGTCGCGATCCGTGCCGCCGCCCAGGCCGTTGATAACTACCGCCTGCCGGGCAGCACGCTGTATGTGACGCTGGAGCCGTGCAGCATGTGCGCCGGGCTGATCGTGCATTCGCGGGTTGCTCGGGTGGTGTATGGCGCGCTGGAGCCGAAAGCCGGGATTGTGCAGAGTCAGGGGCAGTTCTTTACTCAGGGCTTTTTGAATCACCGGGTGCTGTATGAAGGCGGGGTGCTGGCGGAGGAATGTGGGGCGGTGCTGACCGGGTTTTTCAGGGCGCGGCGCGCGAAACCCGTTGAGTAAAAACCAAACAAATGTGGGAGCGGGCTTGCTCGCGAAGAGGGGTGCCAGTCGACATTGATGTACCTGACACATCGCCTTCGCGAGCAAGCCCGCTCCCACAGGGGATCTCCTTTTTCTGGAGATTGGGGTTATTTCTTCGCGACGATTACGGCGCGCATCGGCGCCGGCAGCCCTTCGATCGTCTTGCTGTGATCTTGCGGATCGAGGAAATCACTCAACGACTGATACTTCATCCACTCGGTACTGCGCTGTTCTTCGACCGTCGTCGTGCTCACATCTACGCAACGAACATCGCTGAAACCTGCGCGGCGCAGCCACAACTCCAGCGCCGGCACCGACGGCAGGAACCACACGTTGCGCATCTGCGCGTAACGGTCCTCCGGCACCAGCACCTGATGCTTGTCGCCCTCAACCACCAGTGTTTCCAGCACCAGTTCGCCACCCTTGACCAGGCAGTCCTTGAGCGCCAGCAAATGCTCGATCGGTGAGCGACGGTGGTAGAACACGCCCATGGAGAACACCGTGTCGAAACCTTCGAGGTTCGGCGGCAGGTCTTCGAACGGGAATGGCAGGTGCCAGGCGTTCGGCTCGGACAGGTAACGCTGCACCGCCTGGAACTGGCAGAAGAACAGCCAGTTCGGATCGACGCCGATCACGCTGTCGGCCCCGGCGCCGAGCATGCGCCACATGTAGTAGCCATTGCCACAACCAACGTCGAGGATGCGTTTGCCCTTCAGATCCAGATGCGGAGCGACCCGCGACCACTTCCAGTCCGAGCGCCATTCGGTATCGACGTGCACGCCGAACAGATCGAACGGGCCTTTGCGCCACGGCGACAGGCCCATCAGCGCGGTACGCATCTGCGCGCGGGTGGCGTCGTCGCAGTCGGTGTCGAGTTTCAGGCCATTGAGCAGATCGATCTCACTCGGCTGCAGCTTCGGCAACGCGTCCAGCGCACTTTGCCAGCGCTCCAGATCGCCGTGGCCCTTCTCCATTTTCTTGTCGAGTTGCACTTGCAGGGTGTTGGCCCAGTCGGCCAGCGGGGTACCGGCCAGACGGCGGGCGAGGGGGGACAGATCAATCATGGCAAGGCAATCAACGAGGCAAAGTTAAGACACTGGAACCACGGCACGACTTTCGAGAACCCGGCGGCCAGCAGGCGTTCGCGGTGTTCTTCGAGGCTGTCGGGCTTCATGACGTTTTCGATGGCGCTGCGCTTCTGGGCAATTTCCAGTTCGCTGTAGCCGTTGGCGCGTTTGAACGCGACGTGCAGATCGGTGAGCAGCGCGTGCTCTTCAGCATCGTTGAAGCGCAGCTTCTCCGACAGAATCAGCGCACCGCCGGGCAGCAGCGATTGGTGAATGCGCGACAGCAACGCGGTGCGCTGCTCGGGGGCGATAAATTGCAGGGTGAAATTCAGCGCTACCACCGAGGCCGGTTTGAACTCGAGGGCGAGGATGTCGCCTTCGATCACCTCGACCGGCAGCAACTCCTGAAACATCGAATCCTGACCGTTGAGGTATTCGCGGCAGCGCTCGACCATCGCCGCCGAGTTATCCACAGCGATCACCCGGCAACCGTCGGTGCGCACGTGACGACGCAGGGCCTGGGTCACCGCACCGAGCGAAGCGCCGAGGTCGTACAGCACGCTGCTCGGCTGGGCGAACTGCGCGGCGAGCACGCCGAGGTTTTCCACGATGGTCGGGTAACCCGGCACCGAACGCTTGATCATGTCCGGAAACACCCGCACCACGTCCTCGTTAAAGGCGAAGTCAGGCACCTGGGCCATCGGCTGGGCGAAAATGCGATCGGGTTCTTTGCTCACGGCGGTTCCGGCGGTGTCGGTGGAAAAGGCCGGCATTTTAGCCAAAAGGGCGCGGGGATGCTTGGGTTGTCTGATAAACCGCCGCCCGCCCGTGTGGAATGCACAACTGTGGCGAGGGGATTTATCCCCGATCGGCTGCGCAGCAGTCGTAGTACCGGTGCTGGCGGTTCACTTGCTGTACGCGGATTGTCTATTTGAGGCCTGCTTCGCAGTCCATCGGGGATAAATCCCCTCACTACACGGATTAGCGGTGTTTTGGGGAAAAGGCCGAGGCGGCAATACCCCACTGACCCAGCCAGTAACTGAGGATGATCACGTACGGCGCAGCCTGAAACGGCGCGACGAAGCGGTCGATACCGATCACGCTGTCCGAGAACACGAACGCCACCGCACCCGCTGCCGCCAGTAACGCTGAACGCCGGGGCACATCGCTGCCGAGGCGGGCGAGGGCGCGCCAGAGCATGGCGCTGATCGCCGTGCCATAGACAATCACTGGCACCAGTAACGGCCCCAATCCACTGGAAATCAAAATCCCCAATAGCACCGCGCCTACACCGAGCGCGAGCACCAGCGGCAGGAGCGCCAGACGTTTGCAATCGCTGAGGTAAGCCTTGAGGTACGCCAGATGCGCCAGCAGAAACGCACCGAGGCCAAACACAAACAGATCCCCCGGCCACGCCAGCAACACGTCACCGAACACAGAGAAAATCAGCCCCAGACTGATCCAGCGCCGATACTCACTCGGCGGCGCGTCATGCAGCCAGCCGAGCAGCGCGAGAACGGGCAACGGTTTGACCAACAGGCACAGCAGCGCAGCATGGGTGCTGACGCCGTAGAGGAACGTCACCGCGCCCATCAGTGCCAGAATCAGCCAGCCCACGATCAGTTCACCGAAATGGCGCAGTCGAAGGTTTCTGCCGGTTCAACTTCCGGTTCCCACGGCTGCTGCGAAGTCAGACGCAAACGGCCTGTCCCCGTTGCGAAAGCCTGGAAGCGCCAAGTTGAAAAACCACCCGCGCCGACCATGCCGGAATCTTTCGGGCTGCTGTAAACCTCTGGGCTCAGTGCGTGCAACACGCCGCCAGCAGAATCCTGAATGGCCCAGCGATAGCCGGTGGTGGGATTGCTTGGCAGCATCACTATCAGGTTCTGCCCCTTGGTTAGGCGCACCGGGCATTCGCTCTGTTGTTCCACGGTCACGTTCTGGTTCGGTTGCGAGGCGCAGGCGGCCAGCAGAGAGAGGGCGAGGGGGACAAACAGGCGAGTGGGGGACATAAAGACAGCAGCTCCGGTGTTCACGACGAACGGCGAGCATAACTGAAGATGAGACAAAGTGTGACGGTCGGGCATTCAGCACTGACGCCTTCGCTAGCAAGCCAGCTCCCACAGAGTTTTGTGGTGAACACAGGATTTGTGAACACATTGGACACTGTGGGAGCTGGCTTGCCAGCGATAGCTGTACTTCAGGCACTACAGGATGATCAGAACAACACCTTCGCCACATCCGCAAACTTCTTGGCGAAATGCACCGTAATGCCTTCCTTCAAATAATCCGGCAATTCCTCAAAGTTGCCCCGGTTCGGTTCCGGCAAGATCAACTCGAAGATCTTCTGCCGCCGCGCCGCGATCACCTTCTCGCGCACCCCGCCAATCGGCAGCACATGCCCGGTCAGGGTCAGTTCGCCGGTCATCGCCACGCCTTTTTTCGGCGGCTGGTTGCGGGCGAGCGAGAGCAGGGCACTGGCCATGGTCACGCCGGCGCTTGGGCCGTCTTTCGGGGTTGCGCCTTCCGGTACGTGCAGGTGAACGAAAGCTTCGTCGAAAAATTTCGGATCGCCGCCAAATGCCTTCAGGTGCGAGCTGACGTAGCTGTAAGCGATCTCCGCCGACTCCTTCATCACATCGCCCAGTTGCCCGGTGAGTTTGAAGCCACGGTTGAGCGTGTGAATTCGCGTCGCTTCAATCGGCAGGGTCGCGCCGCCCATGCTGGTCCAGGCCAGACCGGTAATCACCCCGGTGCCGGACAGCACCTGCTCGTTGCGGAACACCGGATGACCCAGTGAGGCTTCGAGGTCTTTTGGCCCGAGCTTGATCACCGCTTTCGGGTCTTCGATCAGTTTCATCACCGCTTTGCGCACCAGTTTGCCCATTTGCTTCTCGAGCTGGCGCACCCCGGCCTCACGGGCGTAACCGTCGATCAAGGTCTTGAGCGCGCTGTCGCTGATGCTCAGGCTGCCTTTGGATACGCCGGCCTTTTCCAGCAGTTTCGGCCATAAGTGACGCTTGGCGATGGCGACTTTTTCTTCGGTGATGTAGCCCGACAGGCGAATCACTTCCATCCGGTCCAGCAACGGGCCGGGAATTGAATCGAGGGTGTTGGCGGTGCACACGAACAGGACTTTCGACAGGTCCATGCGCAGGTCCAGATAGTGGTCGAGGAATTCGACGTTCTGTTCCGGGTCCAGGGTTTCCAGCAGCGCCGAGGCCGGGTCGCCCTGGTAGCTCTGGCCCATCTTGTCGATCTCGTCGAGCATGATCACCGGGTTCATCACTTCGACGTCTTTCAACGCCTGCACCAGTTTGCCCGGCTGCGCGCCGATGTAGGTGCGGCGGTGGCCCTTGATCTCGGCTTCGTCGCGCATGCCGCCCAGGCTGAAGCGGTAGAACGGCCGCCCGAGGGATTCGGCGATGGATTTGCCGACGCTGGTTTTACCCACGCCCGGCGGGCCGACCAGCAACACGATGGAGCCGCTGATCTCGCCTTTATAGGCACCGACTGCGAGGAATTCGAGGATGCGGTCCTTGATGTCTTCGAGGCCGGCATGGTGTTTGTCGAGCACCTTGCGCGCGTGCTTGAGGTCGAGTTTGTCCTCGCCGTACACGCCCCACGGCACCGAAGTCGCCCAATCCAGGTAGTTGCGGGTGACCGCGTACTCTGGCGAGCCGGTTTCGAGGATCGACAGCTTGTTCATTTCCTCCTCGAGGCGTTTTTGCACCTGCGCCGGCAGGACTTTACCTTCCAGGCGCTGCTCGAACTGTTCGAGGTCGGCGCTGCGGTCGTCCTTGGTCAGGCCCAGTTCCTGCTGGATGACCTTCAGTTGTTCTTTCAGGAAGAACTCGCGCTGGTGCTCGCCGATCTTGCGATTGACCTCGGCAGAGATTTCTTTTTGCAGACGCGCGACTTCGACTTCCTTGCGCAGCATCGGCAGGACTTTTTCCATGCGCTTGAGCATCGGCACGCAGTCGAGCACTTCCTGCAGCTCCGGGCCGGTGGCCGAGGTCAGGGCGGCGGCGAAGTCGGTCAGCGGTGAGGGATCGTTGGGGCTGAAGCGGTTGAGGTAGTTCTTCAGCTCTTCGCTGTACAGCGGGTTGAGCGGCAGCAGTTCCTTGATCGCGTTGATCAGCGCCATGCCGTAGGCCTTGACCTCGTCGGTCGGCTCGGTCGGCTGGTGCGGGTATTCGACTTCAACCAGATACGGCGGACGATGGTGCTTGAGCCAGGTCTTGATGCGGACGCGGCTCAGGCCCTGGGCGACGAATTGCAGCTTGCCGTTTTCGCGGCTGGCGTGGTGCACCTTGACCAGGGTGCCGTATTGCGGCAGGGCTTTGGTGTCGAAATGGCGCGGGTCTTCCTGGGGCGTGTCCATGAAGAACAGGGCCAGGGAGTGGTGTTCGGATTTGCTCACCAGATCCAGGGTTTCGGCCCACGGTTCTTCGTTGACGATGACCGGCAGCACCTGTGCCGGGAAGAACGGGCGATTGTGGATCGGGATGACGTAAACCTTGTCCGGCAGGTTCTGGCCGGGCAGGGCGAGGCCCTTGCCGGACGAAGTGTGTTCGATGTGTTCGGCTGCGGTGTAATCGTCGGGATTGTCCGGGAATTCTTGCTGGTCGCTCATTGGGGCACCTGCGCAATGGGGTATGGGTCTTAGATGGGGCGCAGGTTTGGTGGTTTCAATGGTCGGGGGTGTTTCTGCTTGTGTTCAGGGTTTTGACAGGGAGGCTGGCTTTGGACTTGGCGGCCTTTGGGCCGACCATGCTCCTGGGTTTTGGGTGAATATCCGTTTCTGCGGGTGTTGCTGCTGGCGGTTTCGCCCTTACGGCGACTCACTTTTTTTACAAACGCCTAAAAAAAGTAAGCAAAAAAACGCTTGCTCCTGCGTCCGGCCCACTCGCTGGGGCTCGGGGTCGCTTCGCTGCGGGATCGATCCGGGCGCAGCGTCTACGGTTTGCTTCGCTGCACCTCCTCTCGCTGTGTTTGGCTTCGCCAAACGGTCGCTGCGCTCCCACCCCCGGATCAATCCCTCCACTCAGCCTCCCGACGTCGCCCGTGGATCAAGATCAAGAGCTGCAGCCGAGCTAACGCTCATCCTGTTGAGTGGGGCGGCTCTGCCGCGTGGGTTGTACGCAGATCAAAATGGTAGGAGTGAGCCTGCTCGCGAAGGCGGCCTGACAGCCGACCTGATTCTTCAGGTTGAACCCATCCCCTGTAGGAGCTGCCGAAGGCTGCGATCTTTTGATCTTGCTCTTGTGTTTGCAGGAGCGGGCTTGCTCGCGATGATGGTCTGCCAGCCGACCTGTCTCTGGCGGGTGAACTCGCTTCAAATGTAGGAGCTGCCGAAGGCTGCGATCTTTTGATCTTGCTCTTGTTTTTGCAGGAGCAGGCTTGCTCGCGATGATGGTCTGCCAGCCGACCTGTCTCTGGCGGGTGAACTCGCTTCAAATGTAGGAGCTGCCGAAGGCTGCGATCTTTTGATCTTGCTTTTGTTTTTGCAGGAGCAGGCTTGCTCGCGATGATGGCCTGTCAACCGACCTGTCTCTGGCGGGTGAACTCGCTTCAAATGTAGGAGCTGCCGAAGGCTGCGATCTTTTGATTTTAAAAATCCCGATCAATAGATCGCAGTCTTCGGCAGCTCCTACAGGTCGGTGTCAGCTTTGGGTGGGGTGTTCGTGGTTATCCAGTACGCGATTCACTGCCAGTTCGGCGAGCATGATGATTTGCTGGATCGCCAGAATCGTCTGTCGCTGCGGGCTATCCACGTAGGCGGCAATGTCGCTGGCCATGATGCTCGCCGAGGCCAGCGATTCGCAGGCGTGGACCAGCAGGCTCTCGTTGTCTTGATCGGGGGCGACCTGGAACATGGTGCTGGGCTTGTGGAAGCGCAGGGTCAGGGCGTTGGGTTTCAGGTAGTGGTCCAGCGCTCGTTCGGCGGCGTCGTGGAATCTTTTTGAGCCGGGGAATTCGTAGGGTGTGGTGTCGTCCGCTGCAGGCGGATTGGGGGTGGGTTTGATCATGGTGAAACTCCGAATGAGAAGTGGAGCTGCCACAGATCGCCGCGACGCGAAAAGGGAGGCAGCTGTACGCAGGTTCGCGGACCGAGCCATTCGGCAATCTCGGCATACCCGAGGGTATCCCGCGCACAGCCACCATCAAACCAAACAACAAGCACCTGAGCGCTCCCGTTTGGGCCGGCGATTATGCATCAAATCGAATGAACTGCTCGGGCCGCGACGCCCGTTCGCTGAATTTGCAGCGACCCTCAGAGCCTATCCAGCCCATTTCCGAGGCACAACCGACGCGACTTGTGGGAAAAACTTCGTGCAGTCACCAGTATTTGTAGGACGAGCACATTTCCCACAGCCCGGCACATCTCAAACTGTGGGAGCTGGCTTGCCAGCGATGGCGGTCTATCAGCCGGCCTATTTGCTGTCTGGCCCACCGCTATCGCTGGCAAGCCAGCTCCCACAGGGTTCTCAGGTGTATGCAGAAACGGCGGGCACAAAAAGGCGATGCCCCTCACGGGACATCGCCTTTTTATTTGCCGCCGGTAAAACTTATTCCGGCAATTTGTAGGCAATCACGTAGTCACCCATTTTGGTGCCCAGCGAGCCGTGGCCACCGACCACCAGCAGAACGTATTGCTTGCCGTCCTTGCCGGTGTAGGTCATCGGGGTCGCTTGACCACCCGCAGGCAGGCGCGATTTCCACAGTTCCTTACCGGTATTCACGTCGTAGGCGCGCAGGTACTGGTCGAGGGTGCCGCTGAGGAAGCCGACGCCGCCCGCAGTGACAATCGAGCCGCCCATGCTTGGCACGCCGAGGGTGAAGCCGATCGGGATCGGCGAGCTGTCGCGGCTGGTGCCGTTCTTGCGTTTCCACACGACTTTGCCGGTGGTCAGGTCGATACCGGCGACGTAGCCCCAGGCCGGGGCCTGGCACGGTACGCCCAGTGGCGACATGAACGGGTGCATGATCACCGCGTAAGGCGCGCCGGTGTTCGGTTGCACGCCAGCGGTTTCGCTCTCGCGCTTGCTGCCGGCGGCGACTTTCTCGCGTGGCACCATTTTCGAGACGAAAGCCATGTAGTTCGGGCTGGTGAACAGCATCTGGCGAACCGGATCGACCGACACGCCGCCCCAGTTGAACACGCCAACGTTACCCGGGTAGATCAGGCTGCCCTGTTCCGACGGTGGAGTGTACTGGCCTTCGTAGCGCAGTTCCTTGAACTGGATGCGGCACAGCATCTGGTCGAACGGGCTGGCGCCCCACATGGCTTTTTCGGTCAGTTCCGGGGCCAGCAGGTTGAGGTCCGAACGGGCCTGGGTCGGTGCGGTGTGATCGCCTTTCACGGCGCCTTGCGGTACCGGGATTTCGCGGATCGGAATGATCGGTGTGCCGTCACGACGGTCGAGGACGTACAGGCTGCCCTGTTTGGTCGGAGCGATCAGTGCCGGTTTCACGCCGTCGGCGGTTTTCATGTCGAGCAGGGTTGGCTGGCTGCCAACGTCCATGTCCCACAGGTCGTGATGCGTGAACTGGTAGTTCCAGCGCACTTTACCGGTAGCCAGATCCAGCGCCACGATGCCGGCGCTGAATTTCTCGGCGCCCGGAGTGCGATCGGCGCCCCACTGGTCCGGGGTCTGGTTGCCCAGTGGCAGGAAGACCATGCCGAGTTTTTCGTCGACGCTGGCCAGCGACCACATGTTGGCCGAGTTGCGGCTATAGGTTTCACCCGGCGCCAATGGCTCGGTGGCGTCTGGCTTGTCGCTGTCCCAGTTCCACACCAGGTGACCGTCGCGCACGTCGAAGGCGCGGATCACGCCCGATGGCTCGTTGGTCGATTCGTTGTCGGTGACGTGACCGCCCATGATCACCAGATCACGGGTAATCGCCGCAGGCGAGGTGGAGTAGTAGCCACCGGCGGTGAACGGGCCGATGCCTTGGGTCAGGTCAACCACGCCATTTTTGCCGAAGCCTTCGCAGATCTTGCCGGTGTCGGCGTTCAGTGCGATCAGACGGGCATCTGCGGTTGGCAGGTACAGGCGACGCGGGCAGGCCTGAGCAACGGCTTTGCCGGCTTCGGAGATTACTGCCGACGCAGGGTTTTCAGACTTGGCGTAAGCGGCTTCGTCGTAGTACGACACGCCACGGCAGGTCATGTGGGCGAAGCCCTTGAAGCCCACCGGGCTCTTGATCTGCGGGTCGAAACGCCAGATTTCCTTGCCGGTGTCCGGGTCCAGCGCCAGCACTTTGCTGTGCGCGGTGCAGGCATAGAGCATGCCGTTGGCTTTGAGCGGGGTGTTTTCGTTGGTCAGCTCGACCGGGTCATCGGCCGTCGGCAGGTCGCCGGTCTGGATGCGCCAGGCTTCTTGCAGCTTGCCGACGTTGGCCGGGGTGATCTGCTTCAGCGGCGAGTAACGGTCACCGAATTCGCTGCGGCCGTAGGCTTGCCAGTCGCCATCAGGCATCTGCGGCGCGGTGCTGGTCATGTCCGCGGTGTCGCGGCCCAGCTCGCCAAAGGTTTCGCCCGGATGGGTGAACAGGCTGGCCAGGGCGGTGACGCCGGCCAGTACCACGGCGACGGTCAGGCCACCGGTGCCCATTGGCGCCGGGCCGTTGAGCAACAGCGGACGGCGGAACCACGGCAGCAGCATCACCAGGCCGAGGACGAACCACAGCGCCAGACGCGGCACCAGTTGCCACCAGTCCAGACCGACTTCCCACAGCGCCCAGACGGTGCTGGCGAACAGCACGATGGCGTACAGGCCCAGCGCCGCGCGACGACGCAGCAGCATCAGGATGCCGGACAGGGCGATGCCGATACCGGCCAGCAGGTAGTACAGCGAGCCACCGAGCATGCTCAGTTTGACTCCCCCGGCCAGCATGGCCAGGCCCATCAGTAGAAGCAGAATGCCGAGCAGGCTCGGTAGCAGACGGCCCCGACTCGAAGCACTTTCGGTGCTCATAGTGTGATTCTCCGTGACGTTTATGTAGTCCCGCGCTGTAGTCACTTTAGATGACGATTGGGCGCAGGGATGGTTCAGATAAAACCGGTGTAACTGACGAAACTCATAAAATCCCCTGTGGGAGCGGGCTTGCTCGCGAAAGCGTCGTGTCAGTCGATGCATCCGTTTTCTGACACACCGCCTTCGCGAGCAAGCCCGCTCCCACCTTTGGGATTTGCGTAGATTTTTAGAACGACGACTGGATCTTGATCCCGCCGATCAGGGCGTCGTCGACGTTGTTCACGCCACCGGGATGGCGGATGTATTGCAGGTTAGGGCGCACGGTCAGCCAGTTGGCGACATGCACGCCGTAATAGAGCTCGGCGCTGTATTCGGTGTCCTGCGGCGGCAGGAAAGAGGGATCGTCATAGTCGTAGACCGCGTGCGCCTGATTGCTCGCCTCGGCGTTCTTGCGAAAGGCCGGGTTGACGTGCACGCGGGCCAGGGCGAAACCGATGTCGTCCTTGGCGCGGGCGTCGAACGGGCCTTTGTAGACCACGCCGGCCTGCACGTAGTTGTCGATCGCGTTGGTTTTCTTGTCGTGCATCGTCGCGTTGGCGAACACGCTCAGGCCGCGCGAATGATCGCTGGCCAGGCTGGTGACTTGCTGTTGCGCGCCGAACCACACGCCGTGCTTGCTCGACGCGCTGCGGTAGGCTTCGCCGCTCAGTGCGGCGGGCTGGCCGTTCTGGTCTTTATAGACGTCAGAGGCCTTGGCGCTGCTGTAGTAATAGCCGGCGCGGTATTCGCCCGGCAGCCCGTTGAGCTTTGGCGTCCACACCAACTCCACCGGCAACACCGCGCCCTGGGTGCCGCTGCCGCTGAGTTTGAAGCCGTTGCCGTGATCGAGGTTCGACGGGTTCTGCTCGTAGGCGCCGACCTGCGCGTACAGCTCCGGGGTCAGGTGATATTTGACCCGCAGCGCCCACTGGCTGACCGGCCAGTTGTACCAGATGCCACCGACCCAGTTGCCGACCTGCGAGCCGCAGAACGCCAGGTTCTGGAAGTCGCAGGGGAAGCTGTTGAAATCTTCGCCTTCGCCGAAGCGGCCGAGCTTGATGTCGAGCTTCTGGTCGAAGAATTTCTGCTGGTACCACATCTGCGTCAGGCGCGTGGTCTGGCCACGGCCCCAGACTTCCTGTGCCGAGGTGAAGCCGCCGACGCGCGGATCGTTGATCCGGTCGTTGCTGATGTTGTTGCCGCTGCGCTTGGTGATGGTCAGTTGAAATTCGGCGTCGTCCCAGCCGAGGATCTTCTGCAGGTCCAGGTGCGTGCCGAGGCCGAACTGGTCGCTGTAGCGCGCGGTGCGATCGTGGTCGTAGCCGCCGTGCAGGTTGCTGCCCATTTCGCCGGTGTAATCGAGTTTGAAGTCGTAGCCTTTTTCCGAGAGTTCGGTGCGCGTGCCGTTCCAGTCACCGAGCATCCACGGTGAGTCGCTGTCGAAGGCGGGAGCCGCTTGGGCATAGCTGGCGAGGCCGAGCGCGGTGCAGCCGCCGAGCAGGCGCAACGCTGAGATAGCGCTGTCTCGGGAGAAGGAAAAGTCAGGCATGGATCAGTCTTTTTTTGATGTTTTCTGGGGGTAAACCGAGCGCTTCAATTTGACGCAGGCAGTGAAGCGGTTCAGCTGAAGGGCGGCAGGATAATGATCTGTAACAAAAAGACAAAGGGCTTTTGCAGACATGCAGCTTTTCGCAATCTGTAACAGTGGCAAAAGATCGCAGCCTGCGGCAGCTCCTGGAGGGGGTCGCATTCCAATGCAGGCGCTGCGATCTGTTGCTGCTGATCTACATTTGCAGGAACCCCTTCCACCGCAGTCCCCCCTCGGCTAAGGTGCGCGCCTTGTGCATTTTTCCACCGTCCAAAGGCCTGGCATGAACGACCACACTCCCGATCCGCTGCATGGCGTAACCCTCGAACAGATCCTCAATGCGCTGGTGGCGCATTACGAGTGGTCGGGGTTGGCCGAGCGCATCGATATCCGCTGCTTCAAGAGCGATCCGAGCATCAAGTCGAGCCTGACCTTCCTGCGTAAAACCCCGTGGGCGCGGGAGAAGGTCGAGCGCTTGTACGTAAAACTGATGCGCACCAAGCGTCCGCTCTGAGATGGCCGCCGTATCGCGGCGACGCTTGCTGACGTTGATCGCCTGTCTCGGCTGGGTCGGACTGAGCATTCAGCTGTACCTGATTTTCTTCGCGCGGCTGAGCGTCGATGCCAGCTTGCTGGGCGGGCTGGTGAGTTTCTTCAGTTACTTCACGGTAATCACCAACACCCTGGTGGCGAGCGTGCTGACCTGCGCAGTCAGCCGCCGCGAATCCGCTGCACAGCGCTGGTTTCTGCAACCGTGGGTCAGCAGCGGGATAGCCGTCAGCATTGTGCTGGTCGGTCTGGCCTACAGCGTTTTGCTACGACATTTGTGGCATCCGCAGGGCTGGCAGTTTATCGCTGACGAATTGCTCCACGACGTGATGCCGCTGCTGTTTCTCGGCTACTGGTGGTGCTGCGTGCCCAAGGGCACATTGCGCCTGTGGCACCTGCCGCTGTGGCTGATTTATCCGCTGGTGTATTTCATCTACGCCTTGCTGCGCGGGCATCTGCTCGGCGCGTATGCGTATCCGTTCATTGATGTGGCGACGCTGGGTTATCCACAGGTGTTCATCAATGCCGGGGGGATATTGGTGGGGTTTGTGTTGATCGGGTTGCTGGTGATTGGCCTGGATCGTTGGCGCTCAGCGTGGCATTGAAACCCATGTGGGAGCGGGCTTGCTCGCGAAAGCGTCGGGTCAGTCAACATCATTTTTGAATGAACCACCGTATTCGCGAGCAAGCCCGCTCCCACAGGGAGGAATCTCATTCCTCTTCGGGAGTACCTTCTGCACGCCAGTAGCCCACAGCCTTGATCAACTGTTCATCCAGCCCATGCTCATCAATCAGCACCCGGCGGATCTGCCGTGAAACCTTGGTCTCGGTCGCCACCCACGCATACAGATTGCCCTTGGGTACCTGCAGCTGTTTGACGGTGGTCAGCAGGTTGTCCTTGCCGCCTTCGCGCAGCACCCAGATCACATTGACCTGCGCCGCACTTTCCAGCACTTGTTGCTCGGCACCGTTTTCCACTTCGATCACCACCAGCGCCTTGCGATTGGCCGCCAGGCCTTCGAGTCGCCGGGCGATGGCGGGCAGGGCGGTCTCGTCGCCGATCAGCAGGTAGCTGTCGAAGATGTCCGGCACGATCATTGAGCCGCGCGGCCCGCCGATGTGCAGGAACTGCCCGGATTTGGCCTGTTCGGCCCAGGTCGAGGCAGGGCCGTCGCCGTGCAGGACGAAGTCGATGTCCAGTTCGAGTTTGTCCAGGTCGTAACGGCGCGGAGTGTAGTCGCGCATCGCGGGCATCGGCGTGTCGCCTTTGCCGGCGCCGAGCTCCATGGTTTCCAGCGCAGCGCTTTGCTCGGCATTCTGCGGGAACAGCAGTTTGACGTGATCGTCGCTGCCCAGGCTGATGAACCCGGCCAGCTCCGGCCCGCCGAGAGTGATGCGGCGCATGCGCGGGGTCAGGTCGACCACGCGCAATACTTCCAGTTTGCGACGTTTGATTTCATGCATCACACGGTGAATGGTTTGGCTATCGACTGCACTCATTCGGCTTTCTCCGTGGCAGGTTGAACGGCGGGGCCGTCGACGATGGCTTTGGCGGTGTCGTTGAGCAGGTCACGCACACGCAGGATTTCTTCAGCGCTCCAGCGCCCGTGGTGCAGCTGCAAGGCATGACGCAGGTTGTGCACCGCTTCGTGGATTTCCGGCGGCCGGTCATGGCCGCGCAACGAGCGCTTGCTGACATCGATGCGGGTGCGCACGCCATCCAGTGCGACAGCTTGCTCACTCAGGGACAAACGACCGGCGTCGGTCACGCTGTAGCGTTTTTTGCCGCCGTGGGCATCACCACTGATCAAGTCGCTTTCTTCCAGAAAGGTCAGCGTTGGATAGATCACGCCGGGGCTGGGGCTGTAGGCGCCGTCGAACATGCCTTCGATCTGGCGGATCAGGTCATAGCCGTGGCAGGGCTGATCGGCGATCAATGCCAACAGCAGCAATTTCAGGTCGCCAGGGGCGAACACCCGTGGGCCACGGCCACCGCGTTCGCGGCCAGGGCGTTTTTCAAAACCGTCACGGCCATCGCCGTGTTCTCGGTGGTGCGGATGATGGTCTCTCATTTTTCCTTCTCTTTTTCACGTTTAGATACAACTTAAGATATATCTTTACGTGCTGGCAAGCCCCTCCGACCAGCGGTGGCAACCTGAACCGATCGAGCTGGCGCTCGTCCGATGGGCAAAAAACATCAGAAAAACAGAGTATTCAAAAGAGCGGGAAAGGCGCAGATTAGTGCTACCTCTCTAATGTAAGACTTCAACCTTTAAATAAAGGCGTTGTCGTACTGTTCTGACGGAAGTTACCGTTGTTGTCTGGCCCGCCAAGTCAGTTAGTTGGCGTGCTGTAGTCTGGCTCTGACAGGGTCTCGGTTGTTTTTCAAAACTTTAAGGTTTTTTCTTTCCGGTCCGATGGACGTCCGGCTACAGCGCTGTGGGAAGTTGCCTGCTTACTTTCAAGAGCGGCTGAATGATCATGTTCCGGCGTTGGAAGTTCAGCGTTATGTGAAGTTCTGAAACCTCGATGATTCAACTCTTTAAATAAGACAGGTACTGAAAGATGTTCAAGAAGATCGCCTTTGCTGCTCCTCTGGCTCTGCTGGCTCTAGGTTCTTCCGCCGTATTTGCGGCGGGTGAAGCCCGGCACTCGATCTCGTTGGTGGCGCATGTCCCCACCAACGGTTTCTATGTAGTGCCGACCGATGCGGATCTGGTCAACAAGGATCAGCGCATGGACTTTCAGCCGGGCAGCAACACCATGCGTGAGGTCAATGGTTTCTTTGATGTGCGCAACAACAACGGTTCCGTTCACGCCAGCCTGGAGAGCGTGCCGCAACTGATTGCCGGCGCGACCAAAGTCGCGCTGCAAGTGTCCTTCAACAACAAGGTACTTTCGACTACGCCACAACTGGTCGTGGGCGAGGCCGAGTCGAATGATAACTATCGCGCACCAATCAATATCAAAACCGTCGGCGCCGTTCCACCGGCCGGTGATTATACCGGCGCCGTCACGATGTTGTTCGATGCTGTTCCGCCAGTGGGTACGCCTTGAGATTGACCGGCGTTAGTTAGCACTTACTTGTTCAAGTAACGTGACCGATCGGTAATCCTCAAAGTTACCGATCGGGATTCAACTTATCTGCAAACAGAGTATTCATTCATGTTCCCGATGACGCCCATCGCGGCGGCGCTTGCGCTGCTGTTATGTAGCAGTGCATTTGCCGCACCCGTATCCGGTGGTCATACACCGCGAGGTTTGTTGGCTCAGGCCAAAGGGTTGCCGGCAGAGTTCGAGGAGCACTTTTTCGATGTTCCACTGGCGGTCCGGGTCGAACTCGACCAGCAACCGCTGGGTGAAGCGATGATTGTTTTATCCCGCGATGACCGGGTGACCCTGCTTGAATTCACCGATACCGGTGACAGTCGTTTCAGCGCCAGCGAGCGCGAAATCTGGACTGACGTGCTCAAGCCCGGCGTGGCGCTGGGTGCGTGTGAAAACCGGTGTCCGGAACAGATGCTGGCGGTGCATTACAACCTGGAGAACTCGCTGCTGTCGGTCGTCACCGCGAATGCCGAACGCGACAGCGGCATCAAGCGTTTCTACGATCAGCCCGAGGCCGGCAGCAGCGGTCTGATGGTGCGTAACCAGCTCAATCTCAACGGCGGTCAGGATCAGGATACGGGCGGTCGTTTCGGTCTGGAGGCCAGTGGCAGCCTGGGCAACTGGAGCCAGACCTTCAACATGCAATTGTCGCGGCTGGGCGGGCCGGACACCCAGACCTATCACGCCGTGCATGAACTGTTCACTCAGCGTGAGCTTGAAGGCAACTTTTTCCGCCTGGGGTATTTCACCCCCAATTCCGAAGGCCTGACCCGCCAGCCGCGCTCGTTTGGCACCAGCCCGGACACGGCGGTCGGCGTGATGGTGGGCAGTTCGGACAGCCTCGCCATCGACAATCCGAAACCCAGCGTCTACCCGGTCTATGTCACCGCCAACCGTCAGGCTTCGGTGGAAATCTACCGCGAAGGCCTGCTGATCAATACCCAATCGGTGCCGGCCGGATTGCAGACGCTCGATACCCGGCCTTTGCCCGGCGGCATCTATGAAGTGGAAGTGCGGCTGATCGAGGATGGTCAGATCACCTCGACCACTCAGGAGCTGATCTACAAGCCCAACAACTGGCGCAATCACGACGAGCGCTGGCGCTACAACCTGTTCGCCGGCCAGGAAAGCAAACTGCTGAGCAACTGGGATGATCAGGAAAGCGGTTATGCCACGGCGGGCGCTTCGATCAACTACTTGCTGCACCCTCGGGTGATCCTCGGCCTGTCCGCGCGTCAGGTCAGGGAAAAACTGCAGTACGGCAGTTCCATCGACTGGACGCTGGGCAACAGCATCAGCCTGTACGCCAACCTGTATCAGACCGAAGACCACGGCACCGGCGCCGATCTGCAAGGCCTCTATAACTATGGCTCCGGCAGCCTGGTGGTCAGCCACAACCGCAGCTGGCTCGACACCACCAACCTCTACGACACGCTGCCCGATGGCACCCGTGTGCGCCAGCGCAACGTATTCACCGGGCAGACCAGCAACTCATCGCTGGCGCTCAATCACCGGATCAGCCGCAAGAGTTCGCTCAACGCGCGGGTATCCCACAGCGAGGGCAACGTCGAAGGCGTCGGCGTCGATCTGGGCTGGACGCAGCGCACCGAGCTGTTCGGCAGTGACGCCAACTGGCGCCTGTCGCTGTTTGACCGGCCCGGCAGTTTCAGCAGCGGTGATGCGCGCAACCGCGGCGTTGATCTGAGTATCAACATGGCGCTCGGCGGCCCCGGCGAACAATATTCGGCCAGTATCGGCAGTCGCACGGCGCGTGAAGGCGGTCGCGACAACAACGCCTCGTTCGGTTACCGCAAGGACTGGCAGGATCACATTCTGCAGAGCGTATCGGTAACCGCGCTCACTGATACCTATGGCGTGGGGCTGTCGAGCCTGGCGAATTTTCGCACGGACATCGTGAATGGCGATGGCTTTGTCCAGCGCTCGTCCTACAGCAACAAGTTCACCGGTGGCCTGAACCTCGACAGCACCCTCGTTGTGGGGGCGCAGCAGATGACATTGACCAGTCAGCATCAGGGCCGTGGCGCCGGAATGATCGTCGATGTCGAGTCCGATATCGAAGGCATCGCACTGCGCGCCGATGACCTCAGCGGTGGCAGCGCGGCGTTGCGCCCGGGGCGTAATTTCATTCCGCTGACCGCCTACAAGAACAGTTCGGTGAGCTTCGACTTCGAAGGCAATCACGTTCCTGCCGCGAACATCGAGCCGGCGCGCACCCGTTATCACTTGAACAAGGGCGGCGTCGAGTACCGCAAGGTGCGGGTGATGAAAACCCTCACCGTGCTCGGACGCCTGCTCGACCCACAAGGGCGCCCCCTCAAGGGCCACCACGTGATCAACCATGCCAGTCGCGGGGTCAGCGAAGTCGACGGCTTCTTCTCGATGGAAATGCATGCCGGCTCACCGACGTTGCAGGTGCGTTACGCCGACCGTTTGCTGTGCCAGTTCCGCCTCGATATCGACCGCCATCGCAATGAAAACGACGTGTTGATGATCGGCGATTTGCGCTGCTCGCCGGACACCCTGGCGGACGTCGCTGACCACCGGCAATCGGCGGGTTGAATGCCCGTCCCGTCGATCCTCAATGGAGTGCAAATATGAAAAAGCAGTTTTTTGCGCCGCAGCCGAGGTGGAGTGCCTTGTGCCTGGGGTTGCTCGCGGTTTTTGCAGCCAGTTCCGCGCAGGCGATCGTTCAGGAAATCAGAGCGACGTTCTCGCCTGATCCGGCTTATCCGCATCGCAATCTGTTCATTAACAAGACCCCGGTCAGCGGCTATTGCGCTGACCGGCCTCAGGATTGTCAGCAGCAAGGCATGTTCAGCATTCGCTTGCCGGTGCGTTTCGACTCGGTGCGCGCCATGCAGCCAGGCGATGCAGCGCGCAACAGCGCGATGTTCCTGGTTCCCGCGCAATGGAAACCGCTGACGGTGACGAACACGGCGACCGGCGAAACCGAAACCGTTGAAATACGCATTGTCGGGTTCGGCTCCCAATATGTATTGGACGAACCGGTCACCCGCCTCACGGGAGCCGCCACGAGCCTGCTCGGTCATCAGAATCTGTGGGGCGGCCCCGGCCACAGCTGGGTGTATGCGGCGCCGCTCTGCGAGTATAGCGGTGTGGGGCTCTACAGCGATCACAGGTACGCATTTTTCTGGAAGACCCCGTCAGTGGGCACCTGCGTCAAAACCACCCGGTTTCTGATCCCGACCCTGTTCTACGACTATCTGGACTTTGCCTACGAACTGAAAACACCCAACCCGCTGAAAATGTCCTCGGGCATCTATACCGGCTCGCTGAGTTATCGCGTCGGCCCCGGCGGAGATTTCGACATGGGCGACGTGATGAGCCCCAACGATCCGGATCTCACGCTGAATTTCACCCTCGACGTTAAGCACACCCTCAAGGTCGAGCTGCCGCCCGGTGGCGAGCGCATCCAGTTGCTGCCGCCCGGTGGCTGGCAGCGCTGGCTGCAGAGCGGACGTAAACCGGTGCAGTTGTCCCGGGACCAGCTCTTCCATATTTCCGCATCTTCGCGTTTCAAGATGTTCATCCAGTGCTCTCTGAGCAACGGTCGGCACTGTTTCCTGAGCGACACGACCACGATAGTGAAGGTGCCATTGAAAGTCAGCGTCACGCTGCCCGATGGCCTGACCGATACCCATGGCCTGCCGGTGCGACGTCAGGAGTTGCTGACCTCAACCGGTGCCGTGGTGTTCCGGCCGAGCCACTACGTGGATCGCCAGCCGGGCACCCTGCACTTCGAACTCCAGAACTTCGACACGATGTTTTTGCCAGGGCTGCCCAATCAGTACTCCGGCAAGGTCACGGTGATCTGGGATTCGGAAATCTGATGGCGCGCGCATCGCAGCAGCGCGCCCGTAGTGTGTTTACTGGCATGAGGTTCGAGGGTATGAAACGTCTGGCTTTACTGTTGGGTTTGAGCGGGTTTTCCCTGGCGATTCAGGCCGGGCCGCAGATCAATGTCGGCACGGTGTACGACTATCTGGACAGCGACAAAAGCACTTACCTCAAGCGTGTCTACAACAGCGGCGACAGCACCGCATTCGTCAAGGTGAGCATCCTGGAGATCATTTACGACGCCGATGGCAGTTACCGCGAAATACCGGTAGTGACGCAGGCCGATGGCAGCGGACGCGATGGCCTGATGGCCAGCCCGGCGCGGTTGATTGTGCCGGCCAACGGCATGCAGGGCACGCGTTTGCTGTTGCTCGGCAAGCGTGATCGGGAACGTTATTTCCGCGTGCGTTTCGTGCCGGTGGTGCCGGAGAAAGAGGATGAATTCGCCGTGTCCAGTGATGAACGGGAGGCCTACAAGGAGACCCTCTCGGCCGGCGTCAACGTGATGACCGGGTTCGGCACGGTGTTTTTCGTGCGCCCCGAAAACACCCGTTTCGACAGCGTGCTCGATGACAGTCCCGACGTCTACCGGGTGCGCAACAACGGCAACACCGTGGTGCTGATCGACGAGTTTCGCAACTGTTCGCGCAAGAACGAAAGCGAGTGCGAACCAGTGACCCAGCATCACATCCTGGCGGGCAAGACCTTCGAGTTCGAGAAGAAACCCGGGCGCGAATACCGCTTCAATCTGGTCGAAGGCGCCGAGAAAAAGGCCCTGCGCGTCGCCAGCCAGTAACGCCGTCCGGGCCGACTCCTGTGATCCGGCCCGGCGCTTTCCTTGATGCAACAGGTAGCTGACATGATCAAGCAATCGACCATCGCCCTCGGTGTGAGCGTGATAACGCTGATGACTGCCCAGGCGTTTGCCGCACGCGAAGAACACATCTTCGAGGTGGCAGTGGATATACCGCGGCTGGGCTTTTACGTACTGCCCGCCGAGTCGAACTGGATTCACCTTGAACAGACCCTGCCATGGAATCTCAACACGTCACGCCTGGAGGGGCTGCGCAAGAACTTCGACGTTAAACACGACACCAGTGCCATCGAGGCACGGCTGGATAGCGAGGCGTATTTGTCCAACGGGCGCGAGGAGCAGAACATCTATTTGCGCGTCAGTTTCAACGGACAGGAGCTGGGCCACGAGCCGAAAGCGCGGCAAGTGGTGTCGGCGGAGCAGGCCATGGCGGGCGGGCGTTTTCCTCTGGAGATACAGCCGCTGATGCCGACGGGGGGCTACCGGCCCGGGACTTACCACGGCAACGTCAATCTGGTTTTCAATGCCGCCGTACCCTGATTGCGCTTCGCGCTGACGACGGCAAGTTTGATTCTCAGCCCTGCCAGGGAGTTGGTCGGGGTTAACGCAGAGGGATAGAAATGAGCGTTGCAGGTTTTTCGGTCTCAACGGCGCGTCCGTGGGCATGGTTTTTCATGGGCGTGTGGCTGCCGGCGGCGCAAGCAGAGGATGTCCCAATCACGGCAGTGTTCAAGCCCGACCCCGCCAAGCCGAACTTCAATCAGTTCAAGAACACTACACCCCCGAGCGGTTATTGCGCCCTGTACCCGGAGCAGTGCACCGACAACCAGACATTCAGCCTGCAGGTACCCATTCAGTTCGACTCCGTTCAAGCCATCTCCGCCAACCACACCTCGCCGCGTCAGGGAGCCCTGTTCAAGGTGCCGGCGCAATGGCGGGAATTGTCGGTACGTCACGACACCGGAACCACGGAGGTGGTCAAGGTACGGATAGTCGGTGTGGGGTCCCGGTATGTCACCGACGATGTCATGCAACTGGTTGGCGGCGCGGCGGATTATCGAGTCGCGCACAATCTGTTGTGGGGATCGAGTTGGGTCAACACTCCGCCGCCATGCCTCTACAGCGGGGTGGGTTACTACGGTAACAACTACTATGGTTTTTTCTGGAAGACACCGGTGGAAGCGGCGTGTACGAAACAAGCGAAATTCAATGTTCCGTGGCTGCGATATGAGCATCTGGATTTTGCCTATGAACTCGAAACCCCGAATCCATTGACGATGCTTACGGGCCATTACACGGGCTCGTTGACTTACACTGTGGGACCCAACGGGGATTTCGATTTTGGCGACATCATGTTGCCGAGCAGTCCCATACTGAACATGAACTTCAGTCTCGACGTCCAGCACACGCTCAAAGTCGATATCCCGCCCGGCGGCGAGCGCATTCAGTTGACTCCTGTCGGCGGTTGGCAGAGCTGGTTGCAAAACGGGCGAAACCCGACGCGACTGCTGCGTGACCAGCGCTTCAATATCTCGGCCTCATCGCGGTTCAAGATGTACCTGGAGTGCGAGTTCAGCACGGTCATTTACGACTGTATGCTGGATGATCGTGTTTCCAGACGCGATGTGGAGCTGCGTGTAGGTGTCAGCCTGCCCAACGGGCTCACCGACCTCGACGGTCAACCGGTCAGGCACGCACGCCTGCGTACGGGCGCGGCCCGGGCGCTGCATTTTCAACCGGGGTTTTATGTTGACCGGGGGCCGGGAGTGCTGCATTTCGAGGTGCCGCAAGACCAGATGGCTTTCATGCTCGAACCGGGTGCCGGGCCGTTCTATCGCGGCCGGGTCACCGTGATCTGGGATTCGGAGGTTTGAGCTCGATGGCCTGAACCTGACGGCGGCCTTCGCGCCGTCAGGTCGGTCGCGGATTACTGCCCGGCGCGATTCATCGCCGCGCGGGTCAGGCTCCTCGACAAGGCCTTTTCCTCATCGGCCATATCCACCAGCAAGCGGTTATAGATCGAATCGCTGATCGGTTCATCGGCAAACACCACGGTGTCCGGGACCGGTAGATCGTGGGTCAGCTCTCTCAATTGCTCACGCAAGGTGTCGCGTTGTTCGCCGGACGTTGCTTCAAGCCATTTGCGCTGGGTTTCGACCAGGGTTTCCAGTTGTTCATGCAAGGCATGAAAACGCTGGGTGTTGGCTTGCAGTCGCACCGGATACCGTTCCTGCAGCCAGGTCTGCCAGAAGTCCTGCTCAAGCATCTTGTCCACCAGGCCATCGCCTTGCTCCAGTGCCAGTACCGTGTCGTAGGCCTGGTCGACCATCATTTTGCTGACCCCCGACACGCCCCGGTAAAGCATGCCTTCGGTCTGCCAAGGCAGTTTCAGGCGCGTGGCCAGGCCGGTCTGATAGGCCAGATAGACCTCGACGACGTCCGGATCGCCACCCCGACTGGCCACATCAGCGCGGGCAATTTCGTTGACGTGCGCAAGCCGTGCCGCGCCTTTAGCCAGCGTCACCAGTTTCAGTTCCAGCTCGGCAGAACTGGTGGCGTAGGCATACGCTTCGGCGGCCAGCACATGAATGCCCATGTTATTGAACAGTTGCGCACCGGCGTCGGCGCAGTCCACCGGGGTGACCACCATGGTGAACAGTTTTTCCCGCAGGGCCGTGTCCAGGTGTACCGCGTCGACCATGCGCCAGACACGCTGCATCAATTGATCGCGCAATTGGCCACCGGCGCGATAGTCGGCAAATGAACGGACGTCGAGCAGTGTCCGGATGAAAGGCTCGGCCTGCGCTTCGTTGATCAGCTCCGACCACGGGGTTTCCCGGTCTACGCCCCAGCCCGGCACATCGCCCCAGTAATCGTTGCCGTAGGACGAGAGGATGGCGCGATTCTCCAGGGCATTATTGGCGCTTACGTCGGGTTCGGGAGGCAATTGCATCGCGCGGCGATGGTTCTGGTAGCGCAGCTTGTCAATGTCCGAGAGCGCCCCGACGTCCAGGCGCGTGCGGGCCACCAGCCATTGCCCGTCGGAGCCGGTCGCCACGTCCGGCAAGCTCGTCAGCGGATTGCCGCGCAAGTCGAGCAGAAAACCGCGCGGGCGCGGTCTGGCCAGTGTGCCGGCGGGCCAGGCGGTCAACCCGGTATTTTTCAGGATCACCACTTTCAGGCGCGGCATCCGCGACAGGTCAGGAGAGCGTTGCAGCGGATTGTCTTCCAGCCTGAGCACTTCCAGGTAGGTCAGCCGGCTCAGGTATTCGACGGCACTGGCGTCCAGCACGATGCGGTTGTCACTCAGGCGCAGACGCTGGAGCTGACGCAGCGATGTGCGGATATGTTTGGGCAGGCGCCGCAACTGACAGTTTCTGGCGCTGAGTTCCTGCAAATGCGCAAAGTCCTTGAGCAAGCCGTTCAACTCCACGGAAAAGCGTGTGTTGTCGAGCTTCAGCACCGTGACCTTATCCAGGTACTTTTTCAGCTCCGGGCGTTTTGACCACCAGGTTTCCAGGTCGATGGGGGCCTGATCCTGTCCCGCTTCCCGCGACAGATCCAGTGCCAGCGACGTCGGATCGGCACGGTTGCCGAGAATCTCGTTCTTGCGCTCGAAACATTGCAGCAGGCGTTCATAAATGTGCAGCCCGCCGCCGTCGCGAAACTCGCGAAAGGCTTGCGGCCCAGGTTGCTGATAACGCCAGCGATGAACGATGGTGCGGATCTCGTCCAGCTCGTTTTCATGAGTTTCAATGGTCTTGAGCGGATCGCCGCCCTGGGCGATCAGCGCATCGGCGTAGGCGTTGACCTCCCGTGGGGTGAAGTGCGGATGCAGATCTTCGATGCGTTCGTGCAGAGTCGCTCCGCTTTTGGTCAGCGCTCCTCCGCGCAACAGATAAAGCGTTTGCGGTTGCGCCACTGGACGAATCGGCGGGCGCGCGAGCAAGGTGCGGCGCACGGCGGGCGGGGTGGTTTTGGCGATGACCCACTGCTTGAAGCGTTCGCCATCGGTCACTTGATAACCCAGCGCGCTCTGACCGTCATGCTGCGTGGCGTGCAGAATCGCTTCGTACAAGCCGGCGGACTCATGCAGCGTCTGGCCCTCACCGTCGCACACGCGATAATGGTCGGTGGCGACGCGTACCAGCACGCGAAGACGGGGTGCCGAGTCTGCACCGGCACTGCAACGCAGCTCGCCAGTGAATGTTGCCTCGCGGATTTCGATGCGTAAATCGCCGAACACCGCGCTGTATTGACGCAAGGCGCCGAGCATCAGACGCTCGCTGTCGATATTGCTCAACGCCGCCGACTCCAGCCCTTGCGCGGCCCTGACCGATTGCAGCTCGAACGCCAGTTCGCGCGCGGTGGTTCTCAGGCGCAAGGGCACACGGTGGCTTTGGGTGATGTGCTGCAATTCCATGGGGCTGGCGACGCCGATGACCCGTTCTGCCAGAGCGGCGGTCAACGGCGGGCAATCGAGCATCAGTTGCCGGGCTTCAGGCGATGGTGCGGTGGTGGTCGCGACGGGCGGCTGTTGGCCCAGACGCTCGAGGGTATCGATCAGCAGTGGCGGCGGCGGGGCGTTTTCCACGTGCACGCGGCGCAGGACGTTTTCGTCGGTACCGCTGAGCTTGCGCACCTGTTGCAACCGGGCATCGCTGAAGCCTTCGGTGCGGTGGCTGATCCGTCGCAGCAGTTGCGCCTCTTGCCACTCGCGCGGGTTTTCCGTCTCACAGACCCAGGCACCTTGAGCGTTGTGTTTGAGGCGGGGTGCATAGGCCTCGGGACGTTGCGGATGGCGGATACGGTGCTCGCCGCCTAGCGGGTCCTGTGCGACTTCGTACAGGTGCTGATCCAGTCGCAGGTTTTGCTTGTCACCCAGCGCATACAGGCCTTGGGCATCGGCGCGGGCAGTGGCGGGTAGGGCTTGATCGGCCAGCCGATAGGGCGTCAGATCCGGGTTCCACAGGCGGGTCTCGCCGTTCGCCAGTTGCACCGGTCGCATGTTTTCGACAAAAGGCGAAAGCCTGAGACCGACGGCCTGAGCAACACCCGTCGCCCCTGCGAAGACTGCCATTTGCACGACATTTTCCAGTACCCCGAGCGCCTGCTCTCCGGCTTCGGCCAGGCGACCTTCAGCCAGATCCACCACGCCCTCGAATACACCGTCGAGCAATTGGTAAGCGGTGTACGCCAGCAGCAATTCTCCGAGAACCGGCACGAACGGGGCCACAACCATCACGGTGACGGTCAGCAGATCGGAGAGGATTTTTTCCAGATTGTCCCACCAGGCCCAGCGAGCCATGCGATCGGCGTATTCGGTGGAAATGGCGATCTCTCTGGCATCATTGAAGATCTTGTTGAATTTCTGCTGGTAGAAATACTCCCAGCGATCGGCAACGAAGCGCGTCTGGCGATCCTCCTGAATGGGCGACAGAGCAAATTGCAGATGGGGCGTGTCGACCGGTGTTTCGCGCCAGCTCGGCAGGTTCGACCCCGCCGGGGCGGGACGCCACTTTATCTGGCTGAGCCGATCATTGAGGTTGGAAAAAAAATGCCCGCGCTGGCGCTGGTCGACAAACTGACTGAAGAAACGCTGGTATTGGCCTGAGGCGTCCTCACGCAATTGCCGGGTGAGGCGGGCCATGAAGTCCAGCGAGCTGGCGTATTGCTTGAGCGGATATTGCGGATCATGCGGTACGTAGGCAATCAGCGGCGCCGGTTTGTCGTACGAGAAGGCCTTCGGCGCAATCAGCACAATGCCGGTCAGGCTGGCGTCCATCATGCTCAGGTTGTAACAGTCCACCGCCTGGCCGTTCCAGTTCAGGTGGGCGTGTCCGGCAATCAGCTTGTGGATCACCTCAAAAGCGCCCTGATCGATGTCGTTGCTCATTCGCGCCATGTGCGCGGCGACCCTGAGCGCGGCCTTCTGACTGAAGGTGACATGCTGGCGCAGGGTATCGCGGGCCTCGGCGTCCTCGGGCATCAGGTGCTGTTTCAGGTGACGGTCATACAGCGCCCCGAGGTCGAGCTCGCGGCACAGGGTCTTGAATTGTTCGAGGCTGATGCGCGACTTGAGCGGCTTGACCGAATAGTGCCCTTGGGCGTCGGGACGGGAAATGAATTCAGAGTCGGCGTGAAAGGTTTCGCCAGCGACGAAGTTGTGCAATGCCGCATCCAGCAACGACACGCTGCGGCTGCGCAGGCCGGCCTTGAAGTCATGCGTCCACCACGAGGTCGGAGTGGGGGTGTACAGGTGTAGCCAGGTGAGCTGCACATCCAGTTGCAGCCCGAACTGTTTTTTCAGCGCCTGTTCGAGCAACGGTTTGGCGAAGGCCTGCACGTCGAGAACGCCGGCCAGTGCCCGGTCGAGATTGTTCTGCGCCAGCCAGTGCCCTTGGAGCGCCTGATGCAAGGCCTTACGCTGCGCCGGCGCGGCGTGCTGATGACCTATGGGCAGACGCGGTTTCAGCGCTTTCAGGGCTTTTACCCTGGGTAATGTCGTGCTGCTCAGCCAGGCGGGGAGTGCGTTGCGAATGACTTCGTGGTGAATACTGGTGACGGGCGCTGACGTCGTGTCGGTGTGCGGCTTCATGAACTGATCGTCCGTTGATCAAAAGTGGACGATCAGCCTAGGCAGGGCGCGGGTGCAGAAAAAGCGCAAAAAACCAGACGGTAAATCCGTCTTGGCGGCTCAACCCTTTCAACATTCAAAAGTGAAAAACACCGGGCTACCACCGCCAGCCTTGCGCTGCGTGAATAGCGTCAATCAGGCTCAACGTTGCGCCGTGGTCTGCGGGCTGTGACACAGGGTGTCGGTGCCCGGTTGCAAATAGGGCGAGAGGATCGGCGCCATGCCCTTGAGCACCTGCACCGGCAGCGCCGAGGTAAATTTGAAATTCTCGGCCGAGCGTCCCGGCACGTACGCGGTGAGTGTGCCGAAATGGTTGTCGCCGATGTAGAACACAAACGTCGCGGTGCGGTTGATCGACTTGGAACTGAGGATCCGTCCACCGGAACCGATGGCTTCGATGCGGTTGTCGCCGGTACCGGTTTTGCCGCCCATCACCAACGGTGTGCCGTCGGCTGTCTTGAAACTGCCGGAGACCCGTTTGGCGGTGCCCGAGTCCACCACTTGTGACAGGGCCTCGCGCATGGCTCTGGCGACTTCCGCCGGCATCACTCGTTTGCCGACATGCGGGTCGTTGGTCAGACGCGTTTCATACGGTGTGCCGGCGGCGAAGTGCAGGCTGTCGATGCGCAGGGTCGGCAGGCGCACGCCGTCGTTGAGGATGGTGCCGATCAACTCGGCCAGCGCGGCGGGACGGTCGCCGGAGCTGCCGATAGCGGTGGCCAGCGACGGCACCAGATGATCGAACGGATAGCCGACTTTCTGCCAGCGCTGGTGAATTTCGAGGAACGCTTCGATCTCGAGCATGGTGCGGATGCGGCTGTCGCGCGCCCCTTTGTGCTTGCTCTTGAACAGCCAGCTGTAGACCTCCTGGCGCTCGAACTGACTGGCCTTGACGATCTGGGTGAAGCTGGCGTCCGGGTTATGCAGCAGGTAGCCCATCAGCCACAGGTCCAGCGGGTGGACCTTGGCGATAAAGCCCTGATCCGGCAAATCGTAAGTGCCCGGGCCGTAGGCGTCGTACAGCCGGATCAGGCGCTCGTCGGTGAGTTTTTCGTTGAGCTTGGCGCCCTTGAGGTGCGCGCGAACGAAGCTGTTGAAGTCTTCCTGACTGGCATTCGGCAGCAGGTAGCGGTGCACGGCAGCCATGCGGATCGGCGTCGGGCGCATGCCGTCGAGGAAGGTGTCGAGGCGCGCCTGAGTGTCCTTGTTCTTGTACTTTTTCCAGAACTTGAGCAGGAACGAAGTGCCCTCGCGATCAGCAAAACTGGCCAGGTATTCCTGCCGTCGCGGGTCACGGTCGTCCTTGAGCAATTCGGCGCTGCTGGTGGGGCCGGAGTAGGTGACGTAGCGCACCACATCGCGCATCAGGCGAATGAATGGCAGGTTGATCGACTCGCGCAGGGCATCGCGCAGGGTCGGCAGGCGGCCGTTATCTTCCTTGCGAAAGTTGTGGAACACGTGCAGGCCGCCCCCGGTGAAAAACGCCTCGCCGGGGCTGGCGGAGTATTTGCGATCCAGCGCCGCGCCGAGCAGTTTCGACAGGTCGCGATCCTTGTTCTGGATCAGATAATCGATGACCCACTGGCTCAGGCGATCCTGATCCGGGACCTCGACTTTCTTTAGTTCCGGCACGCTCATGCCGGCGTATTTGTCGTGCAGCTCGGCAATGATTTGCAAGTAAGTGGTGAGCACGCGCATCTTTGCGGTCGAGCCCAGCTCGAGTTTGCTGCCCTCGTTGATGTCGAACGGCTGGTCGGTGCTGTCGGTCTGCACCCGCACGCGGGAACCGTCCGGGGTCAGCTCGAACAGGGTGAAGCTGTAGCGCACCTGGGTGGTGCTGGTGGGCGTCAGCAGACGTTCGCCAATCAGGCCGATTTCCCCGGCATAGGCCGGGTCGGCGAGTTTTTTCAGGTAAGCGGTAGCCTGATTCTGCAGGTCACCCTGCAGGGTGCTGGTGGCGGAAAGGTCGAGGCGGTCGAGGTCGTACAGCGGACGATTGAGCATCGACGCCAGGCGACTGCGCGCGACACTGATGCCTTTGTTGGTTTCGATCGGCTGAAGGGTTGGCTGGGTCTGCCAGTCGCGGTAGCTGACCTTGCTGGCGAGGGCGGCATCGGCCAGGCCGGCGTCGATCACGCCACCCTGCTTGAGCAGGCGCAAATGGCTGTCGGTGAGCTCGGCGAGTTCTTCGCGGCCCTTGGTCAGGTAATGCGACGGGCGGCGCTGGGCGATCATCAGCGAGAGCATTTCGCGCAGGGCCATGCCCTTGGCGGCCATGGTGGCGGGGTCGGTCGCTGGGCTGGCGAGGGTGGCGTTGGCCTGATTGAAATCGGCGCCGTACCAGACCCGCAAACCTTCGGCCATGCCATGCACTTCGCCATGCCCCGGCACGGCTGACAACGGTACGCTGTTGAGGTAGTCACGAATGATGTTCTGCCGTGCTTCCAGGGTTTGCGGCCCGGCCTGATAGGCGCGCACGCTGGCGGAAATCATCTGGCGAATCTTCTCGCCACCGGACACCGTCAGCCCGTCGGGCGAATGCCGATACTTTTCCAGTTGCGTCGCCAGTGTGCTGCCGCCGGCCGATTGCCCCGGCAGGTGCAGTAGCTTGGCGACCTGCGACCACGCGGCCATGCCGAAACGCGGCCAGTCCACCGCCGGGTTGGCCATCGGTTGCTTGGGGTCGAGCAGGAAGCGGTTCTCGATGAACAGCAGGCTGTTGACCACCACCGGCGGAATCGCCGCGAAGCTCGAGTACAACTGTTGCGGGTATTGATACTGGTACAGCGGCGCGGCGCGGCAGTCGGTGATCGACAGCCCGGCCTGGATCTTCTCGGAATAGGGCACGAACAGGCCCTTGTCGGTGTAGCCGAGCAAAGCGGCGGAAAAGCGCGTCTGCTCGGTAATCACGTAATTGCGCTTGAGCAGACGTGGCAGAAACTCATCCAGCGAGCTGTAACCCAGGCGCAGATCGAACGGCCCGTTGCCCGGATAACGAATCGCCTCACTGGGTCCCGGTTGCAGTTCGTACTTCAGCGACGCGGCGTATTGGCTAAGTTCCCGCGCCTGAAAACGCGAGGTGCGCATCTCCTTCATCGCGGCCAGCCCGACGACAATGGCGATGATCACCAACAATAAAAAGAAAGCCTTCCACCCATGCCGGTTGCGACGGGGTTTTTCAGGAACAGGCGCTTGATCCACACGTTCAGTCGGAACCACGGCTTTACTCGAATCGGATTGCCACAAAGCGCCCATAGTCGATTGATCCATTCACGCAGATTGATCGGACTTGACTGAAGCTTAGTCGGTGGTTGGTGATGGGGAAAAAAATGTGCGGGGAAGCCTTCTGGACAAATCTGCGGTCACTGGCAGTTATGAGCAGGTTTTATCTGGGGTGAGGTCTGTACCTGTGGCGAGGGGATTTCGCTGGGGCAAGGGGATTTATCTGTGGTGACGGGATTTATCTGTGGTAATGGGGTTTATCTGTGGTAATGGGGTTTATCTGTGGTGAGGGGATTTATCCCCGATGGCCTGCGCAGCAGGCCCAGGCTTTTCAATTGGGTATTGAGGTTTGGGGACGCTCCGCGTCCCATCGGGGATAAATCCCCTCGCCACAGATAAATCTCCACAGATAATTCCCCTCACAATCTATGAGTCCTAAAGCCAGCAGGCGTCCCACAGAGGATAGTCGCCAATCCGCTCCACCAATCCGGCTCGTAACGGATTGGCGATGATGTAACGGGCAAAAGGTTTCAAATCCTCATCATCACGTATGGCGCGGTCATGGTAACCGGTTTGCCACAATCGACCGCGACGACCGGTTTTCCTGTTAACAGCTTGGGTGCAGCGCGCCTTTACTGCGCCTATCACAGCGCCAAGATTGTCGCTGTTCAGCTGCATCAACCAATGAAAGTGGTCGGGCATGACCACCCAGGCAATGGACTCCACCAGACCTTGCTCATGCGCCTGACGAAATTCTGCGACCAACAAGCGGCCTATACGCCAGTCGGAAAATACGGGTTGGCGCTCATAAACAACTGAAGTAATGAAATAGGCCCGGCCGGTTTCCGAATGTCGGCCCAGGCGAAGGCGGTAGGTATTGGGTTTGACTGGCACTTACGCTTCCTTGCGTTCACTGATCGAGGTCTCAAGATTAGCGGTCGGTGGCTTGACTGGGATCTGTAAATGTCGTGGGAATTTTCTCTGAGCTATAGCCTTTGCAGAGCTTGGGCCTGCTGCGCAGGCCATCGGGGATAAATCCCCTCACCACAGTTGCTCAGACTACGCCCGATCCTTAGAAGCGATTTTGTAGAGGCTTGGAATAGAGCCTTCCCCGCAAGCAATACCACCAACGCAGGGGCATGACGGTGCACCAATGCTGTGCAATACTCGCCGGCCTTTTTAGTGGGGAAAAATCCTGCGGAGTCCAGGTAATGCCGCTCCGTAAACCGGCTTTTTACCGAGACTTCCCGCTAAATGTTGGGGGTTATAGAGTGAAAACCCCTGTCACAAGCTTTTTATACTGCACGTCCCGCCGATTTCGCCGGCCTGTCCTGCGCAACGTATCTGCCCACAAAGCCGATGCGGTTTCCTCAAGGTGAAGGCCCACCCGGCCGACGCCCGACACTCGGTGGTCATATCCAATAACAAGATGAGGTTGTCCCCCATGTCTTCTGGCAATCATCTGCCGCATGGCGAAACCGCCCAGGGCGGTTCGCTCAAACGCGAACTCGGTGAACGGCATATTCGCCTGATGGCGCTCGGTGCCTGTATCGGTGTCGGTCTGTTCCTCGGCTCGGCCAAGGCCATCGAAATGGCCGGCCCGGCGATCATGCTGTCTTATATTCTCGGCGGTCTGGCGATCCTGGTGATCATGCGCGCCCTCGGTGAAATGGCCGTGCACAATCCGGTGGCCGGCTCGTTCAGCCGTTACGCCCAGGACTACCTCGGCCCGCTGGCGGGTTTTCTCACCGGCTGGAACTACTGGTTCCTGTGGCTGGTGACCTGCGTTGCGGAAATCACCGCGGTGGCGGTGTACATGGGCATCTGGTTCCCCGACGTGCCGCGCTGGATCTGGGCTCTCGCGGCGCTGGTCAGCATGGGCTCGATCAACCTGATCGCGGTAAAAGCCTTCGGTGAATTCGAATTCTGGTTCGCCCTGATCAAGATCGTCACCATCATCGCCATGGTCATCGGCGGTGTCGGCATCATCGCTTTCGGTTTCGGCAACGACGGCGTAGCGCTGGGGATTTCCAATCTGTGGGCTCACGGCGGCTTCATGCCCAACGGCGTGACCGGCGTGCTGATGTCGCTGCAGATGGTGATGTTCGCCTACCTCGGCGTGGAGATGATCGGCCTGACCGCCGGTGAGGCGCGTAACCCGCAGAAGACCATCCCGAACGCGATCGGCTCGGTGTTCTGGCGCATTCTGCTGTTCTACGTCGGCGCGCTGTTCGTGATCCTGTCGATCTACCCGTGGAACGAAATCGGCACTCAGGGCAGTCCCTTCGTGATGACCTTCGAACGCCTGGGGATCAAGACCGCCGCCGGCATCATCAACTTTGTGGTGATCACTGCCGCGTTGTCGTCGTGCAACGGCGGCATCTTCAGCACCGGGCGCATGCTCTACAGCCTGGCGCAGAACGGCCAGGCGCCGGCCGGTTTCGCCAAAACCTCCAACGGCGTGCCGCGTCGGGCGTTGCTGTTGTCGATCTTCGCCTTGCTGATTGGCGTGCTGCTCAACTATCTGGTGCCGGAGAAAGTCTTCGTCTGGGTCACCTCGATCGCCACCTTCGGCGCGATCTGGACCTGGGTGATGATCCTGCTGGCGCAACTGAAATTCCGCAAAGGCCTGAGCGCCAGCGAACGCGCCGGGCTGAAATACAAGATGTGGCTGTACCCGCTCAGTTCGTACTTCGCCCTGGCATTTCTGCTGCTGGTGGTGGGTCTGATGGCGTACTTCCCGGACACCCGCGTGGCGCTGTACGTCGGGCCGGCGTTTCTGGTGCTGCTGACCGTGTTGTTCTACGTGTTCAAGTTGCAGCCGACCGGTGAATCGCAGGGTGAGGTGCGTTCGGTTTCGTAAGCCTGGCACCTGAAATGTCCGAAACCCCGGTCCAATGGCCGGGGTTTCTGCATCAGGGTGACGCGCACCTGTTAGTTCTTACAGTAGACCCGTCGGTTAGCGTCACTTAAGTTTGCAGCGTCAGTGGGTATTCACCTTTGCAAGGTGCTGATTCCAATTACCCGTTCAAACAAGTGATAACAGGCAGGTACCGGAACGTGAAGACTGGCGAATTTTTCGATCACGAACTCCGTCCTCGACAAGTGTTGGTGTTTTTCCTGATCGCGAACTTGTTGTATGTCCTGCCACTGATTCTCTCCGATCTCTCATACATGGATGACAATTGGCGCGCTTTAGCCGCTGAAAATGCCTTGTTTGAAAGGGGACGGTTGTTTGCCGACTGGCTGTATCAGGCGCTAACGTTCACCGGCGCTGCTCCGAACATTTTTCCTTTGCCTCTGTTGGTCTCGATTGTGGCGATGAGTCTGGCCTTGGCGCGTCTGACCGTTCATTACTTTTCCGAGCCAACCCTCGTCAGCTGTCTGGTGCCATTACCACTCTGCTACAACCCGTTCTTGTTACAGAACCTGTCCTATCAATACGATGGACCGACGATGCTTCTGAGTCTGGTAGCGGTGATCTACGCGATCACCTTTGATGCTTCATCCCGGGTGCAAAGATGGCTTGTGCCGAGCGTACTGATTGCACTGGCTACCGGTCTGTATCAGATCAGCCTGAACGTATTCCTGGGTTTGTGTTGTATGGAGTTGCTTCGTGCAATCCATCGGCCGGCTGCATGGGCCGACATACTTCGAATACTCGGTTGGAAGGTCATACAACTGACGTCGGGGTTGCTTATCTACGCCGTCACCGCGTATCCGCTGATGGATTCGGACCATGAAGAGTTGATCAATCTGTCGCTGAGCGCTTTTCCGGAAATCGGCTCCACCCTTGTCAAGGTGCTGGAGAAAGTCGCACTGCTGTTTCAGGGGGGATACCTCTGGTTATTCATCGCGCTGGTGCTGTGTGCCGCAATTGGTGGCATGCGTTTAGGTCGAGAGATATTCGAGCAGCAGCCATCGCGTAGCCGTTTCGGTGTCATGAGTCTGGTCGGCTTGTTGACGCTGCCAGCGTTGATCCTGTTGATACCCGGTATCACATTGTTGATCCGCGAATACGACGTGGGGGCACGTACGCTGATGGGCTTCGGTGTTTTGTTGGTGTGGCTGTTTTATCTCGCCCATCTGGCACTGGCTCCTTGTCACCGTCGGCTCCCATTGCTGCTGGTCATTCCGCTGATGGCCATGCTCTCTTTGTCTTTTGCCTATGGTCGAGTGCTGACGATGCGGAAGACATTCGACAGCGCAGCTCTGTACAGCCTTACTTATGACATCGCCGCTCACCCCGAACTGAGAAAGGCGAAGTTGATCTATCTATCAGTCCCCAGTTTTTCCAGCCGCTGGCTGGTGAGCGCGGGGGGCTCGTTCAAACAGTTGCCGGTGTTGAAATACTTGTTGAACGTCGACTATTTCATGCTGCCGGAGAGTCTGTCGTGGACGGGTATTACCAATGTGGTGTTCGAGGATGAGCGAGGCAATGCCACCCGGATGGCTGATCTGGGCTATGCACCGCTGGTGGACAGTCTGTATTACCGCATCTATGTGGTCGGTGATTACGCTTTTATCGTCACGCACGAACCGCCTGAAAACGCATCCCGACACTGGTAAATCGAACCTGCCGTTGGTCCGAAACAACCGTGCACCTGTAATTTCTGACAGTAGACCGGTCCCCCACCATGCCCTAGCTTGAAAACTCGGCAAACAAGCGAAGGCAAGGAGCACAGGATGAGGGGAGCCTCTGCGTTGTTAGTGACTGGCATCGCCGATGGATTGATCCACTGGCAGATTTTTTTCGTCCTCTGCTGCGCCGTCGGCCTGCCTCAGGCCGCCAGCAACTTCGCCGGGTTTTGCGTCGCCGCGGCGTTCTCCTTTTACGTGAACATGCTGTACACCTTCGACAGTCGGACATCGGTGGGCATTTATCTGCTGTTTATCGGTGTGATGGGCGCTTTCAGTTTTGCCGTGGGGGTGTTCGCCGACGCACGCAACCTGCCGGGCTTGTTGACCGTGGGCGTATTTACCCTGGTCCATTTGCTGGCAGGGCACTGTTTTTTCCGGTTTGTGCTGTTTCGCGGGCCTCAATCATGAATGTGTCACTGCCTGATTTCACGCCGGCGACCGTATCCTGTGCGGCCTCGACGCCCTTTGTGGTTGATCTGGACGGAACGTTGCTCAAGTCCGATCTTTTGTTCGAATGCGCCGTGTCCTTTTTTCGCAACAATCCTTTGCAGTGTCTGAAACCTTTAGCCTGGCTGCGTCATGGCAAGGCGTACCTCAAAGAACGCTTGGCACAAGCGACTGACATCGACGTCACCACCTTGCCTTACGATCCCGATGTGCTCTGGATGATCGAAACGCAGCGCAATTGCGGCCGGAAAATTGTCCTGGCCACGGCCAGCCATCATTCACTGGCAGTACGTATTGCCGAGCATCTGCAGGTGTTTGATGAGGTGCTCGGTACGACACTTGAGCGCAACCTGTCGGGAACGTGTAAACGAGACGTTCTGGTGGCGTCCTATGGCGAACGAGGATTCGATTACGTCGGTAACGCGTTTGACGATCTGCCGATCTGGCATTCAGCCCGTCAGGCTTACATCGTCAATCCTTTACCGGGTGTTGAACGTGCCGCTCGGCATTTGGGCAATGTTGTCCAGGTTGTCCGCCACGACGCCAAGAGTATCAGCCATCTGTACAAAGCCTTGCGCATTCATCAATGGGTCAAGAACGCCCTGATTCTTGTTCCCCTGCTTGCCGCGCACCAGTTGGCCAATCTGCAGTCGCTGTGGCACGGAGTGCTGGCATTCGTGTTTTTCGGCTTATGCGCGTCGGGTGTCTATGTCCTGAACGACCTGCTTGATCTCGCCGATGATCGCAGGCATCCCAGCAAACGCAACCGGCCCTTCGCCAGTGGGACGTTATCGATCCGAACGGGACTGGTACTTTTCCCCTGGCTTTTGCTGGTGTCTTTCCTGGGCGCCTGGATTTGGCTTCCTCGTCAGTTCGTCGTGGTACTCGCCTGTTATTACGCACTGACTCTCGCTTATTCGCTGGTGTTGAAGCGGCTGATGGCACTCGACGTGATTGCCCTGGCTCTGCTTTATACCTTGCGCATCATTGCTGGTGGCGCCGCGTTCGAACTGGAGTTGACGGGCTGGATGCTGGCGTTCTCCATGTTCATGTTTTTGAGCCTGGCGTTAGTCAAGCGCTATGCCGAACTGCTGGTGGCGCTGCATAGCGGCATTACCGGAAAAACCGGTGGCCGCGATTACTTTCCTGCCGATCTGGCAATGCTCTCCTCATTGGGTGCTGCATCCGGTTATCTCGCCGTCATGGTGTTGGCACTTTATATCCATGACATAGCGACCACTGCGCTGTACGCCCATCCTCGATGGATCTGGCTTGCCTGCCCCGTGCTGTTGCTCTGGATGACCCGGATCTGGCTGCTCACCCACCGCGGGCGAATGCATGACGACCCCGTGGTGTTCGCATTGCGTGATCGCTTGAGTCTGGCGATGGGCGCTGTGTTTTGCCTGATTTTCTGGTTCGCCACATGAGCACCTCACTGAGCTCCTGGGGCAATTACCCCGTTGCCCCGCAGAGCGGCCATCCCTGTCATTGGCAAACCGATGTCGGGCCGCTGATGCAGCGAGTCAGCGAGGCCCATTGCACAACATTGCCGTTCGGCAATGGCCGCAGTTATGGCGACAGTTGTCTGGCTGGCAGTGGACATGTGTTGCAATTACGCCCTCTGAATCGCTTTATCGAAGTTGACTGGGAAAACGGTGAGATTTGCGCCGAAGCGGGCGTGACCCTGGGTGAGATTCTGCAACTGGCGATCCCACACGGCTGGTTTTTACAGGTCACGCCCGGAACACGACATGTGACGCTGGGCGGGGCAGTGGCCAACGATGTGCACGGCAAGAATCATCATCGTTGCGGTACGTTTGCTCATTCGGTGAAGAGTTTCGGCCTGCTCCGATCCATGCAGCCGCCGATGGTCTGCTCTTCTGTGGAAAACCCCCAATGGTTCGCCGCCACGATTGGGGGACTGGGTCTGACGGGTGTCATCACCTGGGTCAGCATCCGTCTTCGCAGAATCCAGTCCAGCCTGATCGACACGACACAGGTGCGTTTTGACTGTCTGAATGAGTTTTTTGCCCTGTCCGCTGAAATGGATGCCGTGCACGAATACAGCGTCGCGTGGATCGATTGTCTGGCTAAAGGCCGCGCGCAAGGGCGTGGTGTCTTCACGGTTGGCGACCATTGCGAAACGGGGCCGCGTGCGGCTGCGTTGCCGCATTCACTGTCCATACCGATCCGGTCTCCGCTGCCGCTGATCAATCCTGTCACTTTGAAACTGTTCAATTGGCATTACTGGCGACGTCAATCCGTCAACAGACAATCCCGGACGGTCGCCTACAGCCCGTTTTTCTATCCGCTGGATCGAATCGAGCACTGGAACCGCATCTACGGACGCAAAGGCTTTCAGCAGTTTCAGTGTGTATTGCCGACGACGGTGGCAGAGGCGGCGTTGGCCGATCTGCTCAAGTCCATCGCGCGCAGTGGCACCGGTTCGTTCCTCGCCGTACTCAAGCGTTGTGGCGACATCCCGTCGGTGGGTTGGCTGTCATTCCCGATGTCGGGCACCTCGCTGGCACTGGATTTTCCACAGAACAGCGCCCTGACAAAAAAACTCCTGCCGCGCCTTGATGCCATCGTCCATGAGGCCGGTGGCCGCTTGTACCCGGCCAAGGATGCGCACATGAGCGGCAGTGATTTTCGCCGCGCCTATCCCGCATGGGAGCAGCTGGAAGCAATGCGCGATCCTGCCCTGATTTCCCGTTTCTGGCAGCGAGTCATCCGATGAGAAAAATACTTGTGGTGGGTGCTACATCGGCCATCGCCGTGGCGTGCGCAAGGCTATGGGCGGAGCAGGGGAGCGAGTTTTTCCTGGTCGCGAGAGACCGGCACAAACTGCAGGAAATCTGCGCTGACCTGCAGATCCGTGGGGCGAGAACGGTCACCCCGTACGTGATGGATGCCACCGATGTCGCGGCGCACCCGGTCATGCTTGAACAAAGCCTGGCGACGTTGCAAACGCTGGATATCTGTCTGATCGCGTACGGCACTTTGCCGAATCAACACGAGTGCGAACAAAGCGTCGACGCTGCCATGAATGCCTTTGCCAACAACGCCAGCTCGTTGATTGCGCTGTTGACGTTGCTGGCTAATCAAATGGGTGCTCAGCACGGCGGTACGCTGGCGGTCATGTCCTCAGTTGCCGGTGATCGCGGGCGGGCGTCCAATTACCTGTATGGAGCGGCCAAGGCGGCGGTTTCCACATTTTGCGAAGGCTTGCATGCACGCCTGTTCAAGTCCGGTGTGCATGTCATCACCATAAAACCCGGCTTTGTTGATACACCGATGACCCAAGGGTTGCAGATCCCGGCGCTGCTGGTCGCGCAACCGGACAGGGTCGCTCGTCGAATGGTTGCCGGCATCGAACGCAAGGCGACGCTGCTGTACGTGCCGGGATACTGGGCGTGGATCATGTGGATGATTCGGGCCATACCGCGGCCGCTGTTCAAGAGGCTGAACCTCTGAATCGGCTGCCGATGCTATCCGGTTGGCGTTACCGGATCCTGATCGGGTCAGTGGTGTGCTCCGCTCTCGCGTATCTGGCTGTTTCACTGTGGGGTGGCTGGACGGCCGTGAGCGCGGCCGTCAGTCGAGTGGGCTGGTGGCAGAGCGGGCAGATTCTCGGATTGGTGCTGTGCGGCTATGGCCTGCGCTTTTTGCGTTGGCAGATCTACCTCAATGCCCTGCGCCATCCATTGCCCTGGTGGCCAAGTCTGAAAATCTATCTGGCAGGATTCGCCCTGACCACCACTCCCGGCAAGGCCGGTGAAGCGTTGCGCGGGGTGTTGCTCAAGCGTTGGGATATGCCTTACGCGCACAGTTTTGCCGCGTTGTTCAGTGAGCGTCTTTCGGACTTGCTCGCGATGTTTGCGTTGGCGCTTGTAGGCTTGAGTGCGCATCCCGAATGGCTATCGATGAGCCTTGCTTGTCTGGTGTTACTGGTTTGCTGTCTGCGGCTGGCGTCCAGTCCCGGCTTTGCCAATGCCCTTGATCGGTATGTGGATCAGAAGCACGGCTGGCTGCCCCGACTGCTGCGCCATGCCGTTGAGGTATTGCACCAGTCGCGCAGATGTCATACCCCATACCGCCTGATGGGCGCGACGCTGTTGGGGCTGTTGGCCTGGGGGCTTGAGGCGCTGGCGTTTTACTGGATTTTGAGTGCTATGGGCGCAGCCGTAGACCTGACTTTTGCGATATTCGTTTACGCGGCTGCCATGTTGGCGGGGGCGTTGAGTTTCATGCCTGGCGGGTTGGGCAGCGCAGAGGCGGTGATGGTGGCTTTGCTGGTGTCGGGCGGTGTCGAGTTGCCGGGAGCCGTTGCAGCGACGGTTTTGTTGCGGCTGGTGACGTTATGGTTGGCGGTGGGATTAGGCGCAATGGTTCTTGCCTGTAACAAGCAGTAGAGGTTGCACACTCGGTGGCTAATTTTGATCAGCGGAGATCGTTCATGTTTTTAAACAATAATAAAAAGTTGTTAAAAAAATATAGCCTGCTGCTACTTGCTGTAGCCCTCGGAGCGGCTTTGCGTGGCTATGATTTATTTGAAAGAAGTTTGTGGTATGACGAGGTTTTTAGTGTGGCAGTAAGTGATCCAAGTCATAGCTTAAGTGAGGTTTTTCATTTTACGGTTGAAGACGTTCATCCGCCATTTTATCAGCTTTTACTCTGGTCTTTTTATCATCTTGTTGGTTACGGGGAGCGGGCGGGCCGAGTGCTTTCGGTCGTTTTTGGCGTTGCTCTTGTTCCGGCGATATATTGCTTGGGGAAAAAACTATTCAATGAGCGCGTTGGCACAATTGCAGCGCTGTTGGCTGCGGTAAATTTTGTTTTAATTACGTTGGCTAGGGATACAAGATCCTACAGTCTTCTGGTTTTTTTGGTTGTCATGTCATTTGTTGTGTTCTTGCGGTTGATCGAACTAAAGAATACTTTGGCGGTTCTCATTTATGCGATTTTTGCATCGTTGTTGCTCAATACTCATTATTTCGGATTTTTTCCAGTAATGACTCAGTTCATGCTGTTGTTTTATTTTTCGATCCGTTCGGGCGTCGATAAGCGTTTGCTTGCCGCAGGAGTGGGGGCAGCGTTCTTGGTTTGCTGCTCGTTAATTCCTGTTTTGTCTTATGTGCTGCTCAATCTCCAACGTCGTGATACATGGATACAAAAGCCGGACGAGCTATTTTTAATAGATTTTTTTGTCCTGCTGTTTGGAAACCCTTCAATGGCAGTGATTTGCGGAACGTTCCTGATTCTTGCTCTGGTCACGCTATCTGCCTTGCCAGATAAACGAGACTCTTTGAAAATTCTATTGCTCTGGTGGTTCTTCGGATTTACCGTGGCGTGGATTCGTTCATTGTGTTTTACGCCAATTCTATCCTTCAGGAATATGACGGTCTTCGTGCCGATGATATTAATCATGGTATCTTACGGGTTTAGTAGGGTGCGTGACGACTTGGTTCGGGGCTTGTTGTTGTCGTATGTTTGTTTAATGTCGATATTTTTTTATTCTATGGATCCTGACTATAGCAAACTGCGTATGGAGCATGATTTACGGTCTCCCGTGAAGAAGCTGATTGAGCAAGCTGAAAATGTTCCGGTTTATGGAGGGTCCATTTATTCGGCTTATTTGAAAATTCTGGGTTCTTCGATTCAAGTAGCGGAATATGAAAGCTTGATTGCCAAGCTGAAAGCAGGGACATTGTCGCCTTGCTTTTATGTAATAGATGTGGATCAGGTTTCCGAGTACTCTGATCGTTTAAGTGTCATGGAAGTGGAGTTGACAAGATTTAAGGAAACTTCGCTCGCGCTATACAGAACAAGCGGTGCGAAAGATTGTAAATAAGGCGCATGACCTGAAGAGCCCGCTGCGCCTGTCCGTATGTTAATGCATGATTTCGATGGCGAGAGCCAAATCTACCTGCTGGGGCGCCCGTCTGTTTTCAGGCCGCCACCACTTCCTGCGGCTCAAAACTGTCCGCCCGCGCCATCTGCCACATCCGCGAATAGAACTCGCCGTTCACATCTCCGGTGAGCAATTCCCCCGGTTTCAGAAACACATGCAGTTGCGAGAACAGTTTGATCTCGGTCGCCGACATGCGTCGCACCAGGTGCTTGGCCGACAGTTGCGATGGATGCTCAAGACCGGCCGCGGCGAGCATTTCCGCGAGCGCCTTGAGCGTGTTGCGGTGGAAGTTGTAGACCCGTTGCGCCTTGTCCGGGACGACCAGAGCGCGCTGGCGCAGAGTGTCCTGAGTGGCGACGCCGGTCGGGCATTTGTTGGTGTGACAGCTTTGCGACTGGATGCAGCCAATCGTTATGCCCCCCAAAATCCAACTATTACCCTGCGTGTGAGTGAGTGAGGGGGGTATGAATAGTTGACCAACTATTTGGAGGCGCGCACCTCAAGCATTCCGCTGCTGCGTCAGCCTACCAACTGCACCCGAACACCCCGCGGACGGGAGCCTCAACGCCACCAAAATAGTTCGTCAGCCAGCGCTCCGAGCGCAAAAAAACTAGCCATAAAAGAGCTGAAGAATGCGGAAGAAAAGACGCAGGGCGAGGGCATCAAATGTGCTGGCCGGCATCATACGCAGGCCGACTATCCAGCGGTTCACACGAAACACAAAATGCCTCACAAAGCCAGATCATGCTCCAGTTGAAGCGCTTCCAAATGTTCTGGTGCAGCGCCTTTTTGCACCCAAACATTCAGTAAGCTCCAGGTGCAAGCGTGGCGTGTACTATCTGGTGTGCAGGAGTTATGGGGGGCATAGCCTGTGAATCATATCCACAACCTGAGTTAAATTCTTGTGCCTGCTAAGCATGACTTTACCTCCGTGACAAGACTTTAAAAGTAGTGCGATCTACTCGGGTGTCAGTTTTTGGAGGATTTTCAATATGTGCCTGAAATACTAGAGAGGTGGTTTAGTCAGCGTTGCTTAGATGGTTTAGGTTTTGAGGTTAAATTATGTTAGATGGGTAAATTTACAGGCTTGTGGAAAAGATAACTGGCATTTAGTTTGGCTTTCCAGCGCTCAACGGATTGCATGTCTTAACTAACATGCAATCCATGTGTGTAAGTTGTTGAGTGTCGTCAATAAGTGTCTGGTGGATTTTCCAGTACTTTCGTGAGTAAATCGCGAAATTTCGAGTTTAGTTGGATGGGCATCCCTGGCTCAGCCGCTAATATTATAGCAGCGACGCTTGCAACTCCTGAGAGTCGCAGCGATAACTGAATGTTCGGAATGACGATGTCGGCGCGGTTGAAAGCTAATTTAGATTCAATTTGTTGTTTCCACTTTTCATGGCTCCACCGAGTGAGCGGTGCCTCCAGCGCAGCTCGGAATTCGGACTGGATCGCCACTTCCAAAAAACGTAGTGTTGCCCCAAATAATTGAGTTACAAAAAGTTCAGGTCGTGTAAGAACTGTATGAATTGAGTCTGCAAGGTTGTAGTCAAAATCGTCAGGGTCAGGCGCGAGCATTTTGTCAATCCAAGTGACTGCGTGATGTAGGCTGAAATGATTTTCAAAGTCTGCGCGCAAATCTTTTAACGCTGAAATATTACCGGATAGTGCTGCAGAAACGCCGAAAGTGTAGATTGCAGATTTCTGTAAGCTTACCAGCCGTTCCGCCTGAAGATTATTTTTCGAAGTTCTTGGCACGACGGCATACACAGGAACTTCGGATATTTGGGACTTTTCCCCATTGAAGGCATGCGCCACAAAATCCAGCCAACGATGAAGCTGATCGGCAAATCCATTTGCTACCAGATTCTTTATAGAGTTGTTGAGGATGTAAGACCTGAACGTTAACTCGAAGGTTGGAGCAGTCCTCCCGTTTAATCTCGTTTCTAAGCGGTGGAGCGCCTGTGTCGGCCCCACAGCCTCAGACTCTGGTGTAGCAAAAAGGTACCAGGTGGCGTCTAAATTGGCTCGTGGAAGATCTACGATGTCCTCAGGTGGATTGGGGTTACTGCACATTCCGGCGATCATGAACGCGGGTTCGCCGCTGATGAAGGGTTGGTTCTCCGCGCCGATGACTTGCACGTGGAGCCACAGCAGTCCATGACGAATAACACGGCTGCAGTAGGCTGCCTGTAGTGAATCCTCAGAATCAATATCGGGTAGCTGCTGAAGAACTTCTCGATATATTTCGATAGCCGCGTTGAGGTCTCCGGCTCTGTAAAACGCAAGCGCAGAGTCGGCTTTCAATCCTAGTGCGATGGCGTTGAAGGATTGACTGGCCACGGCCAACGCATCTGTGTGGGCTTGCGAGAATTGGGACGCCGCTGCCTTCCAGTCGCCTGTCTCAGCGAAGCTGATAGCTGTCTCTCTACGCAAAAACATTCGCTCTAATGGTTCGAGCTCACCTAGTTGAGAGTCGATATCTCGCACTATGGATATTACGTCATGGTGCTTGCGCTGCCGGAGATAGATCTTTGATCGTGCTCTGGCTAGATCTATACCAGTTCCGAACTCAGCCTCTGCCTGTTTGATTAGTTCAAGCGCGCTGTGCGGATCAGCTGAGTACTCATCGAGCATGATGCTCGCCGCGACCAGGAGCAAAATGGTGAGCTGTGAGTGTCCCCAGCTACGGGTGAACTCGGCCATCTTCAGGTGCGCTTCGCAGGCGCTGTGACCATCGACTTTGCCGGAACGAACTTCTTCAAGCCATGGGCCATTTACCAGGGCGGCAGTTCCCTCACGTGTTTCGAGGGCAAACTCAAGGTATTCCTCACGTTCGTCTCGGTTTAGATGGTGCAGCTCTTCAAATAGGCTCAACTGGGCATTGACGCTACCAATGTGTATTGCCTGCGAAATAAACAATCCACTGTGTTGATTAGCTGTGCCAAAGGCGGGTGTTAGCTGCATTTTTTTTGTAAGGGATGCGCGAAATTTGCGCAGCAGACTAAACCAGTCTGGAAGTATTGCGGGGAGGTTGACGAGGCATAATGCTTTGCCCATAGCCATCGTATGAAACATATCCTCACCTTGAGGATCAGACGCCTTGATCTCGGATTCGAGAGTTTTCCACACATTTAGCGGATGTGAGGTTTTGTCATTAAGAGATGCGGCAATAGCAAATTGATTCAACCTGAATAGGATTGCTTTTGCGGGGTCTTTTGGGACAATTAGCGAATCAAGAGGGGCAAAGCGTAGGCTAGGGAACCACTCTGCGATGATCTTAAGTTCTTCGTGTCTTGCTTTCAGTAGCGCTCCGCCTAGCTGAATTAAAATCGCTTCACTTTTTCCCTTAATACTATGAATGAACAAATCGTCCACAGTTGTCACATCGAGCTTTCCTGTTTGAAAAAGACTCTCAGCAAACATTCGATGAACTGCGGCCTGCTCGCTGGGAAGTAGTGCGCTTTCGCCCGCGTTTGCAATCAGTGGGGATACTCTCAACATTCCAGAGCCAAGATTATCGATCCAAGGGCCTATCAAAATGTCCAAATAATCGCCGGCAGAGTGGATCCGAGGTTCGACTTCTCCCAGCTGCAATGCGATCTGTCGTTTGAAGCGGCCCAGTGCCAAGCTTGCTCGATACAAAAAATTCCTGGGCTCGGTGTCGAGAGCATTCATCAAGTTACGTCGGATCGCCCCGCGCTCCTCCTCAATGTCCGCACCAATTTCGGTTTTGGTGGGCTCACCAATATCAGTGATTGGCCACCCCCTTTGCTTCAGTCCAGCGAGCACAACCCTAACCAACTGTGGGTGCCCGTTCCCGCCTGCGTAATGCACAAATGACGTCCATTGAGTGGCGTCTCCTCCGTTCATTTGTACGAGGTAGGCAACCTCCGGCTGACTTAGTGAGGGGATTCGAAGGCTTGCTCCAGCATCCAGCCCGAGCTTTTCAAGTACGCTCGATGACAACTCCTTGTAGCAAGTTACGATGCAGGCCGAATTATGCCTTTTGAGACTTCGGAGCAGCCGAGCAAGAGCCGCAGCAACCTTCGATACGTTCAATTCGTTGAGGTCGTCCAGGATGATGCCAGCCAGCGGCGTTGTAGCTGCCTCTCCCAGCGCCTTGTTCAGCCGAAACTCACACTCCTCTGCAGCCACGTCGCGCAGATCAACCATCATCCATTTACCGCCGCTGGCTCGTGCGGAGAGTCTGGCCACGACTGATTTACCCATGCCAGTACCGGCGGAAAGGATCGCAACTGAGGTTGACTCAAGCGTTTTGCTTACAGATTGGACAACGTCATGGCGCGGCAAGAGCAGCGTGGGCATTGGCACGTCGTCCAAACTTTCCAATACCGACGGCACTGCTATCCCTTGCAACGGTTGCTGGCCCGACTGCTGGGCCATGAAGCTTTCAAGCATGCTGTTGGGCAGTGAAGTACGACCCGCATCTGCGCATAGATGCAGAAGTGCGGCGGAATCCACATACCGTGTCTTCGGTTCAGTACTAAGAACACAGTCCAAAACTGACTGCAGCACTACGGCTGTTAAGGGGTCTGAATCACTTGGAAGGAGTCGAAGGCGGTCACTGCCATACGATACGAGTGCAGACGACAACTCCAGCTTCACATCCGCGAGTCCAGGCTCGCCGCAGTCCCAAGATATCTTCTGCAGTAAATCCACTCGTAGCTCTTCATCGCTACGGGCTTCAACAAACGATCTCACGCGGTCAGAAATATCGGCTCTCAATATCGCATCACGTAGTGGTTTCACCTCTGCGTTGCGTGCTGCTTGCTGCCAATATTCGAGTACTGCCAGGCCATTTACCCGATGGCTGATTTCTCGCTCGCGGCCAATAGGTGAGGTGGAGAGAAAGCGAAGGGTGACTCGGGTATCCGGATTACGCTCGACCAAGTCGACAAAGTTGTCCAGGGCGTCCCGTACGTCCTGGGAGTTGATCGTGATACTTCCGGATCCGAAGGTGTCCTTGACTTGGACGCCCTTCAGAGAATCCTCAGCCGCGATCGCATAATCTTCGGCAACCTCAAGATAAAGCCGCTCATTTGAATTCAAGCGTATCCACGCCAGTGCGCTGACATAGAGCTGATACGCGTATCCCCGAAGGGCATCTACGGCCTGCCTCTTTGGATCTCCAGATGGCTCTAGCAGGCGGGGGCCCGACGAGAATGGATTGCTCATATGTACTTACAGACCTGGTGAGTCACTGGACGGAACGATGTGGGTAAGGACAAGTTGCATGCCTAATCTTCGTCGATGTCACAGAACGTAGACGGAAAAACGCTACAGCTTCAGCCAGGACGCTGAAAGCTGACAGCAGACTCTTTGGCGTACGGATCTTAACAGCGTAAGCGCTACGACGGAGTATGTGTACCGAACTGATAGGGCAAAGTTGATCAGTTAGGCGGGTTCAATTTTCGGCAAAATGGATGGCAGGGATGGGGGGCTTTCAGTTGCGGGTAGACGATTGGGTTCCGGTCAAAACTGGACGTTGTTGACGGCCTGCCCAGCACTTGATCTGCCAACGAACTACTCTTTGTCCGCCTTTTTCAGATGCCTGGTAACTGTCGACTTTGCAATCTTCAGACGCCGAGCAACCTCAGCTTGCGTAAGCCCCTCGTCCATCATTTTGATGATCTTGAATTTCAGTTCAGCCGCATCCGCTACAACCGGATGCACAACGGGCGCGGGGGTCGTTGGAATTGTGGCATCCAGAAGTCCGGATGACTCAAGGTCGGCCTGAATGCTGCTGAGGATTGCACGAGGGGACTGTCCGCGCTGCGCAGCGTAGACAATGGTCAGAAAAGACAGGGGGTCTACCTGAAGTGCTTCGGCAAGCTCTTGGCTGACTTCAAGGGTCGCAGACCTAGTGCCGGCTTCAAGGCGGCTGATGTGAGATTGGTCAGTAAGCTTTGCAATGTCCTGTTGCGAGAGTTTTCGATGCGCTCTCAAAAACTGCAAGGCTGCTGCAAACGCGGTGCGAAGCGACATTCAGGTGTTCCTGTTAAACGGAACGATATGTCGGGATTGCGTTGTTCGATGCAAATGCTTATAGTCATACGCATCGAACGACTCGGGTTTACGTAGATCTCCACACCCAGGCGAAAGCGAGGGAGTAGGAAAGCGCACCATCACAAAGATTGCGCCGTAAGCCACTGGATCAATTCTCGCTAAAGGGAATGTCAGTTCAATATATATCTAATCCGAGGGGCAAGCGTTTTGCATGTGCCGTGGCCCGCATATATGGGCAGTCACGCTTTTTTTTCACTATTTCCAAGCCGGCATTTTTTGATTGGCGATCGACATGAAAATCCAAATTTTCTCGGATGTGCAGCGACGAAGACATGTGGTCAATGGATGAATGACTTCCAGGTGATTAGTACGGGAGAGAGATTTCGCCGGCTACGCCCAGCAGATGTGATTGAGCGAAACCGGATTGCGTTTGAGTTTCTGAGCGATGAACTCGCCAAACTCTTCGAGGGTAAAGCCGTCGTGTGGCACACCATTGTCCGATCCCGGAAGTTGCAGGCAACAAGCACGATGGCCATCTGAACGCGGCTTATAGAAATCGATGGCACTCGCTTCTGCCGCAGGGGGACGTTTGGATTTTTGGCCATACGCATCGTTCAGTGGATATCGAGCTGGATGGGTGCCGACTTATCTCAAATCCAAGAGGTTATCCCCGGGAGGACACGGGCTTCATCCCGGATTTCACTATTGAAATTTGATGGCGTTTGCAGGCAAAAAAAGGCAAAAAAATGGGGCTTCCACAATGTGTACTGGATGCACAGAAAATTGATTTCGGTGTGCCGATTAGTGGGTACCTATGCTGCGCTGAATATCAGCTTCCATGTATGACTGGAGTCGTTTTTTCTGAAACGAGAGGGCGTTTTGCGGATGGGAAGACAATCCGTACGTCGCTTGTCGAAAGAGTGTATGAGCTTCGGGGATATCAGCTTTGCGAGACGTTCAACCGCAGTTGTTATGTCATCTGTCATTGGTGGCATGAGAATGGCGCCAGGCCGGAGATCAACATGATCCACTGACGAAGCCAGGCTTTTTGATCCGCAGGCGCAGCTAACGATGTAGCACTTGCAGACTCCTGGATGACTTTCGTGCAGCTTTAAATTTCCATAGAACTAGGCAGCAGTGTGCAAACCGAATTGATTGAAGATGTACTTTATGGCCCGGCAAGGATGATAGGGGGGGCGCGACTAGGTGATGAAGAGCTGATCAAATTGGCTCAGGAGGAGTTTGCGGAGCAGCGGTTTTGTATCGTCCGGAACTGGATGCTCATGGACATCTTGCTCCCTGAATTCGAAGAGAGGGAAGTCAGAAAACGAGGCCTGCAACCTTCAGTTCTGCTCGTCCACGACGCAGTATTCGACAGCGAAGGCCGAATTGCAGCACGGGACATTTTCATCACTGGATTTCAAAAAGACTTCAACGGATGTTTTTTTGAAAGCGAAGATGCGCTGTACATCCTCGCTGGGCGTGGTGCTCGTAAACATGTGAGCGTGCCGGCTTGGCAAGCGCTGGATGTATACAGCAAAGCCCGTTGATCTTAACTGCCTTTCTGTGTCTTCGGTTCGCGAACCGCTCTCCAGATTCTTCCCCATTACTCACTTCGACATCGTGAATGTTTGATCCACGCAACGAGCTCCTCTTGTGTGCCAGCCGCTACATACAAGCGGTTGAGGCTGTGCGTGGAAAGGGGGCAGCTCCACAACTTCTGAGGGAGTTTTTATGCCTGAGCGCTCATGCCGAAATGGTTTATGCGCCAGATATCAACGCCTACTTTCTTCGCCTGAACGACGTCGATCGGTGGAGCAACAAACGCGTCGGAATGCTCGATGCCGTGACCACCATGCCATTTTGATCTTTGGAGGTGTTACGGGCGGAAATTGTGACGTGGACGCCACAGGATTACGCACACGTCCATGACGCCACGAAGATGGATGCCTTGACCAAACTAGGGTTGTTTCTGGTAACTGATCTCGGTTTCACATCAGGTTTGAATCATCGAACAATCCAGCCATATGCGAAGCGACGTGCACTAACCACTGCGAGATAACGATATGCTCGATCCTAAACTGTTACGTAGCAACCTTCAGGAAGTGGCGGATCGCCTGGCATCCCGTGGCTTTATTCTAGATGTCGTGCGCATCGTAGCTCTGGAAGAACAGCGCAAAATCGTCCAGACCCACGCAGAAGCGCTGCAGGCTGAACGTAATGCGCGCTCCAAATCCATCGGTCAGGCCAAGCTGCGCGGCGAGAACGTTGCGGCGCTGATGGCGGACGTCGAGCGCATGGCGGTCGAATTGAGCGCGGGTAAAGTCGAGCTCGACGCAATACAAAGCGAACTGGACTCGATCCTGCTCGGCATCCCGAACCTGCCGCACGAGTCCGTGTCGGTCGGCAAAGACGAAGACGGTAACGTCGAAATGCGGCGATGGGGCGCTCCACGAATCTTCGATTTTGAGATCAAAGACCACTCCGCGCTTGGCGAGAAGTTCGGTTGGGTGGACTTCGAAACCGCCGCCAAGCTGTCCGGCGCGCGCTTCACTTTACTCCGTGGCCCGATTGCCCGTCTGCACCGCGCCCTGGCGCAGTTCATGATCAACCTACACATTAGTAAGCACGGATACGAAGAGGTCTACACCCCGTTGCTGGTGCGGGCCCCGGCGCTGCAAGGCACCGGTCAACTGCCGACGTTCGAGGAAGATCTGTTCAAGATCGCCCGTGAAGGTGAGGACGATCTTTACCTAATCCCTACGTCCGAAGTCCCGTTGGCCAACTTGGCGGCAGGGCAGATTCTCGATGCAGAACAGCTGCCTCTCAAGTTTGTTGCCCATACCCCGTGCTTCCGTAGCGAAGCCGGTGCGGCGGGCCGCGACACCCTTGCCATACTCCGCCTGAACCAATTCGACACGGTCGAATTGGTTCAGATCGTCGAGCCGTCGAAGTCGATGGAGGCGCTGGAAAGCTTAACTGCCAACGCCGAGAGAGTCCTGCAGCTGCTGGGCCTGCCTTACCGCATCCTGGCGCTGTGCACCGGCGACTTGGGCTTCAGCGCATTCAAGAGTTATGACCTGGAAGTATGGATTCCGAGCCAGGACAAATACCGCAAAATCTCCTCGTGCTCCAACTGTGGCGACTTCCAAACCCGCCGCATGCAAACGCGTTGGCGCAACTCGGAAACCGGCAAGCCGGAACTGGTGCACACCTTGAACGGTTCCGGCTTGACAGTCGGTCGTACGCTGGTGGCGGTACTGGAGAACTATCAGCAGGCTGACGGTTCGATCCGCGTGCCAGCTGTTCTTAAGCAGTTCATTGGCGGCGTCGAAATCATACGTTGTGTGCGTTGAGATTGATCATGATGCAGTTCCAGTCCTTGGATTGTTCGTCAGAAGAGTGCGTCGTTAACCATTATTTTTCACTCCCAGGGGAGCGAACCTGTGGAAGGGTCCTTGAGCTCATGCCGATGAGCCCTTGGCCGATACCGTGACGGGACTAATTGATAAGGCGTTCAGGTGGACATTTTGTGGAATCTGCAGCTGCTGTGGGAAGGTATTCTTGATTCTTTTCGGGCCGTATGGCGTCTTGCATGCAAATTGGGCTTTCTGGGTGGGTTCACGTACATTGCCACGGTGGCTTCGGCGGTAGCGGCCTGGTTCACGTGGGAAGCGGCGGAGAGTGCGAACAGCGTTGCAAAGGCTTCTCAGGCCTTCGCTCAGAAAATCTATGTCGATCAAATAGCGCTGGGTCGTCCCTCGATTTCAGTTCTTTCAGGGGAGACGTCTCTGAGTTCGCAAAGGCCAGATACCTACTATTCAGATCAAACGGTGAAGGTGTACGCAGTCACCATCACGTTAAGAAACAGTGGTCTTCGTGACGCTCGACGAGTTTGGGTTGTGCTTTCACAGGAAACAGATTTCGGTTACATGGACTCAAATACACCAGCGCTCGTTCAACTGCCGAAGGACACGGACATACCCATCCGATTCGAGCTGCATTCAACGCCTAGCGTCGCCTCGCATAGAGACTCCTGGTACGTCGCATTCGTATATGAAGACGAGGTTCCTGTTGATGGTTTCGATCCAGTAACCCCCCGATCAGCCGAAGGCTCACCTCTTCGTATGGTCTGTTCGGAGGCGAAGATCTTCAAGATGTCATCTTGGCCGAAGGATATTGATAAGGATCCATTGCTCAGAGTTCTTTCACCAGGATCCCCATTCGCCATCAAGCCGATCACGTTCGATGTGAGCGGTCGCCCTACGGCAGGCACGACAGCTGAAGCCCTAAGGAATACTGTGCTCGCGGCTGCCCACCAGGAAGGTGCATGCACGAACATAGGCTATTGAGTTGCCTGCTTGTCGCCGGAATACCTGCCATAGCCAAAACCAATTCCCGCACTGAGACCCACCATGGTGCTATCGAACTTGATATCATCGTGATCAGTGCCACTCGCGCATATGTAGAAGCCTACCCTACCGACGATGTCCGGCTGACGACAAAAGCAGCCAGGGAGGCAGTGGATCGCATTTTTAAGCCGGGTTTCAATTACAGCAGGATAGTTGAACAGGCTGCCCTATTAGCTATTCTATGCTTCTTTTATACTGTTCCCACTCCCACAGATGTTCCTCTTCTCGATCATTTGAATAATCTGGTTGCAGGTGACCAAAATCCAATACCTCCAGCTCGCCGATTACTTCAATATCTCCGTGTGTGACTTTTTTCTCATGATCAGACCAATCCCCTCTAAAATGTATCAAGACATCAGTTTCAAATTCGCTGGTGACAGAAGCAACTACACCTCCCAAGCTTATGTAATCCTTGTCAATAGAGTCGTATTGAGAGAAATTAAATGATGCGGTTGCGATCAGGGATACCAAGGCCTTTATCCCAATCACGGCTATGTCATCTTCGATGGAGACAATGTTAACAAGAATCTTGTGTGGTTCGCCAGAAACGGCTAACTGATGATCAAGGTATTCCAGTTGTACATCGTCATAGTCATAGTTTAAAAATGAACTCGCTTGTATTTCTGGCTTCATGTCAGCTGTTGCGTTAGCCAGCGCTGATTTTATTTTGTCGTAAAGTTCGCCACTCATGTCAAACGCGCCGTCTCTACGTAAGCGGTCAATGATCTTATTGATTTTAGTATGTGGTTGAAACAAGGAAAGTGCGTGTGGTAACTCGCTTACCACACGTAGCCAACTAGAATTTTTTGCGTAAGCATGCCAGCCTTTGTCCTTACTTACGACCAACATTGGTTTGTCATTGGTTCTTGCCCAGTGTTCTAAAGAGAGTAATGCCACGGCATCGGGGAACTCATTCTTTTTCTCTGCCTTGTTTTCGAAAGGTGGCAAAGTCTTGAAGTAAAGATCCATCAGTTCATCGACGCTCACTGGTGATGATGGAATTACCTCGCAGTTGATTTTTGAATAGAATCTATGCAGATGTTCTGTGGCTAAAGTGTTTGCAGAGTTTTGTGTATTGAGCTGTTCAAAAAAAGAGTCGAGGGGGGTTGGGCTTTGAATGTATTTTGCTAATGATCGAAAGCTGCTTTTTACTGATTTTACATTTTGGTTGATTTCCTCGGTTAAGTATTTAATACCTTCCCTGTGAACAACTTCTGGCTGAATGATCGGGATGATAGTCCCGCTGAATTGCTCAAGCTGCTTTAATATTCCGCCGTCGAAGTTGTACCGCTGACCGCGTAATATATTGCTATCGATAGATAGGGCGCCGAAATTTAATAGTGGCTCAAAATCACTCATTTGTCATGCCTTCAATTTATGGTTTCAGTTAAAAATTTTTCTAATGGTTTTTTAGTTAAAACCTACTGCGGTGGCGGATTTTTTATGCGATCTTTAGTCTTCGTATTCACTGAGGTTGGGTGTACTTAGGTTTTTATTGTGATCGAGCATCTCACAGTAATCATTGTGGTTTCTAGAATCAAATACGCGGTCTGTAACATAAATTTCACCTCAATCCTGCATGACGTATCCATGTTGGTTTAAACGCTAGCTATACGGATTAGTTTTGTCCACGAAAATTTGAATTTCGCTGTGCTTCCAAAAAGTGCATTGAAGTGTTGGTCGGGTGGGCTCTAGTAACGCGAGCTACGTTATTATATTGTTGGGAACCTGTGACTCAATAGAGGTTATCCATGTCAAAACTTGCGGAGTTTCGCCAACTCGAAAAACACTTGGCTGAACAGCTTCAGGCGCTCGAAGCACTGAAAGGTGATGCTGGGTTGAAGAAAGAAATCGAATTTGAGACCAAGCTACGCGCTTTGCTGGGCGAGTATGGCTGCACTCTGAAAGACGTCATCAACCTGCTCGACCCTCAGGCGGGTCGCCGGGCAGCTGTTGCTGATGCCAAAGCGGGCTCGCGCAAGCCACGTCAGGTCAAGGTCTACAAGAACCCGCATACCGGTGAGGTCGTGGAAACCAAAGGCGGCAACCATAAAACTCTCAAAGGGTGGAAGGCAGAACACGGTTCCTCGACCGTTGAGTCCTGGTTAACCCGTTAATACAGGGTGAATAATGAAAGGGCCTGAGAGGGCCCTTTTTATTGAATATAAAACCGAGGCATTTGCGTCGAGCTTGCCAAGCTCGCTGAAGCTGCCTAAGCATGGGGAGTTTTTAACCAGAAACAGAAACAGGTTCGCTGTCGCCGCAAGCATCCCAATGGTTGCCTGTTAGAGGTTTAGCAGGTTCTCAAGTGCGCCCGTACTCACAACGGATATCAAGGCGCTGAGGTACGTTCGTCCCGAAAGGTCTCGGTGCTTGAGGGCAGACAATGGCCAAGTGCCATCTACCAGTCTACGCTGGTCTGCTGAACTGGATGCCTGCTCGTCAATGTAACCTAAGGCCACATATTCCCGGTGGTACCGCATTTGGTTCTCGACGTCGTTGCGATAACTCTGCAACTGGTTTTCCCCTGGCTCATGAGGGTAATCCTCGGGCCGCATTTCTAGCAGGCAACGAAGATGTTCACGATTGGATTGAGCCTGTTGAAGGCTACGGGATTCAATTATCTTCGCAACCTCATTGAAGCCAGCTGACTTCGGGCCCGCCCGCTTCAAGTCCTCGTAGATCTGCTGATGACGACGGTCGAATCCACCGTTGCGCTGATCGATGTCAGAATGATAACGATAGGGGTTTAGTTGATGCAGGATGAACTCCTGCAAGAGATAAGCAGTGCCGTACATGCCGTGGAGTAAGATATCTCGGTGAGTGATGTAGGGTGACTCGTTTATCATTGTCTTCCCCTGGGATATAAAAATGTAAGTCTAGCTGGACTAGGCAAGGGTTCCACTCACTGGCTGCACTGTCTGTTTGCCCTAGCTCTGATGCGAACAAAAGTGATGCGGGCACACCAGTGTTGTCAGTGCATCTTCTTGATCCAGTTAAATCGATATCCCAGGCACCAGGAAGTACTGAGGAGAGACTCAGTAGAAAATACACGCGAATCGCTCGCACAAAGCTCTAGGTGGACGCATCATTCTGCTCGAAGCGCATTGCGAGAAGGGCAGTGATTTTTTGAAATCCGCACTGATGCAAATGCACTCCACAAAAAATCAGGATTATGAAGGGGGGAAGATATGGGGCGATCAGGATTTCCGATCAAGCTTTTTGCTTTTGCTGGGTTCGTAGGTATAGGGGCCGGTTTGCTAGCACTCGTGAGTCGATTTCGTTTGAATGTTGAGCTCAGTGATTTGTTCAGGCAGCTAGGCCTTGGGCAGCAGAGCCTCATAGAGCACTTGCTGGGGGCGATGTCGGCAGTGGCACTTTTTGTTTTTCTTGTAGCGGTCATTTCAGCGTTATCGAAAAAGGTGCCCTTCCAAAAAACCTGGCTGCGCCAGCATTGGTTCATCAAGCTTCGAAAACGAATTCTGAATATCTTCCGCTCAGTCTACATCGCTCAGTGGGCCGTAGTGATTGCAATGATTTACATTGGGGGATCACTTGACTGGGAGCTTCAGCAGATGGAGCGGACAGGAGCTTTTCAAGCTGATCAGTTCAGCATGGATGTATTAGGTTCTCTGTGCTTCTGTTTCTTGCTGTGGCTCTTGATTAGCCCTGACTACCGGCAGGCACGACTGAAGCGTCGTTCCTGCTTGTCGTAGGATCTGCTTTCTCGTCGTTTGAGGGGAAAAAATCTCTATGGATGGTGCGATAGTCGGGCACAGTCCGCGAGGGCGATCGAGTCGAGGTTCCCCGTGTAAACGAGTGGAAAGGATGCTGGCAGCTTCGAACTGTACTAGCAGTTGATTACAGCGGAGTGCTGATTGCTGGGCGCTCTGCACTGTCGATTGACCCGCGAGTATGGGGCCTTGCACGAGTCTCGTTTTGATTTTCACCAGTTCAACGCATGTAATTTTCTAATGAGTTTTCCTTTGAATTGGAAAAGGAATGAGGTTTCAATGGCGCGTTCGATTTGAATTGGGTCGGCTCGGTCAAAGGGCTTGCCCCGCATTCTGTAAAGAAGACCTTGTACAGGTCACCTTTAAGGTCGAAATCATAAAAGCGGCAGCGAACCGTAGTGGACAATGAATGTATACGCCAACGCCTGTAAACCTCATCAACTCTTTGGATGCCTTGTCGCCTGCGCGGCTGTCTTCATATCGCCAGTTTTTTTCCCCAGCGTCTGACCAGGAGCTCTATGGGATTTATTGCTGGAATGAAGTCCTTTCGACGAATTTCATGCGCCTGATCGGTAACGTAGAGATCACGCTGCGCAACAAATTTCACTACTACCTGAGTCAACATGTCTCGGGTGTTCAAGGGGCGGCATTTGTGGGAACCCCCGATTCCAATGACTGGTACAACCACGTAGGGTTAAGAGGTAAAAGTCTCAAAAAAGTGCAGGATCTGACCCACGATAGCCGTTTCAATCCTCAGACGAATCAGCGTGTCTCTACGCCAAAAGCGGTGATGCCAACTGCTAACCAGGTGGTTTCAAACATGACGCTCGGATTCTGGGCGCCACTTTTGGATCTGCAACTGCCCTGGACTATCTTGATTCCCCAGATTTTTCCTAAACATAGGTATGCCGCCAATGCTAATCACTGGAAAAGCTCCAGGAATGTTGGGCAGGTCTATGAGCGTCTAAATCGGGTTAGAGATATACGAAATCGGGTAGCCCATTTTGAACCGCTTTGGAAAATCAGAAACATCGACGAAGAGGTACGCAACACCCGAGGCTCAACGCCAAGGATAGAATTCACTGCGCCTACGAATGAGGTAGAAGCGCTTGATCGCTTGCAGATGTTTTATGACAGGACGGTGCAGCTGTTGCACTGGTTGTCACCCGATCGCGCGCTTGATCATCGGGGCACGGAGCTTCACTTGAAGACCTGCTTTTTGATGACCCAGAAGGGGCTTGATCGCTACAAGCGAGGTGAGACAACTCAAACCTTCCGGATGAGCAGCTTGACGAAGTCTTGGGGGGCAAAACTGATATTGAAGGATCGTCAACCGATGGAGCTGATGCACGAAGGGCAAGTAATTGGTGTTTTCTACCCTACACCGTAGGCCGTCGCTGAGGTTTTTAGTCGATTATTTGCTTCAGATTTTTCAGCGAAAAAAAAAGCCACCCTTTAGGAGTGGCTTTTTCAATGTTTCTCATTGCCCTTGGATCTTCAGTGGTACTCATAACCTGCTGAGGATGTCTTCCAAGCGCCTACGGATCGAATCTTACACTTTTGGATATGACGTATCTACCTATAGGGTTTTTGTATCTTGATAGTCTAAAGCTATTGATGGGGCTCCAGCCGCTGTGGGCACGTCTTCAGTCGCACCGCGAAATGTCGTACGGCGCGTGTAATCCCCTCCGCTGGGGAGTGCCTAGATTTGTAAGATTCGATCCTGTGACCCAAAGAGGCGTTTCGGTATCGTCCAACACATGACGAACGTATCTCAAAGGAGCAGATCGTGAGCAACAATATCGTATTTACACCAGGCCGGCAGATGTATCACTTCACACAGCTTCGCCAAGAGGTCGGCGATCTGCAACTCATTGGACTGATGGCCCAACGGCTACTGCATACCCATCAGCTATCAGCACCCATGGCTGTGAGGGCAGCAGCAGATCAGTTCGAGATTCTTGATCAACTGCAGCAGGGCAGTCCGATTTTTTCGCAGATGAGGGCGAACGCGGGCTTCGGTCGACTCGCCGGTGATCCTGCGCTGATGAGTTCAAAGGTGCGGCTCATTGAGCACAAGGACGAATAAAATGAATGCGCAACAGAACCCATTAAGCGACGAAGCGCGATATGAACCGGCACTTCCGGTCGACACGATCGAGCCATTGGAACCGTTCAGCAAGGAAGATTTTGCTACCTATATTGAGGGGAAGTTCAAGGTCTCGGAGAAGATTTATGAGCCATTGAAAGACCTGCTGGCAACCTACTGCATTGAGCCCCATCAAATATTGGGCACAGACTTTCCGGACGAGGAAAACAAGGCAGAGTTGTTCCAGTACGAACAGGCCAAACTCCTGGTTTTGGCGCGGAAAATGTCCATGCGCAATAACAAATGGCGCACGATTGTTAGCCGATCAAAACCTACAATGAGCGCAATTTTGGGCTCTAGTGCACCCGGCAGCTTGGCTCAGAAAGAAAAAATTGAGCTGTTTCGGTACTACATATCCTTACTCAAAGGTGGTATCCCCGCCGCTCGATTGAACTCAGCTCAGCCATTGCTAGCAAACGCAGAGGGAGAGAAGTTCGAGGGAGGGCATTTTGAGAAGCTCACTGCGCTGATGTCTAAGTACGCCTCCGACTTTATCCTGGCGCATCAGCGTGAGATTTTAGTCGCATCGAATCAACAGCACGACCGCGTGCACCCCGTAAATGGCTATAATTTCTGGCCAATGGATGTTTCGCCCGAGTTCGGCGCGACAGAGTCTGTTCATGTTGCCAGAGATGTTTTTATCTCGATGTTGGAGTTAACCCCTCCTGACGCAGAGAAAGATATGGCTCGCGTTCGGTTGCTAAAGGATTTCTTTCTTGATGCCGAAAGCTCTTATTGGAAGGAAACCCATGAGCTCAACAAAGCCGTTTTAGGCGATCTTCCTCCCGAGCTTGGGAAGCTAGATCTTTCAACGTCGCGAGAAGACATCCCTGAAAAAGTGGCTCGTGCATTCGACGCCTATTCCGGTCGTCTTCCTGCCAGTCTAATAGCTGAGGCTGAATGTCTGATCTGGCTTTACGGGCTCAAGCACTGCCCGTTCGAAATCGGAGCAATGGACGCCAAGCGAGCCGAGTATTTTGAGCAAAACCAAGTGTCACACTACGTCGCGATAGCTGCAGTGATACTGAATCACCTGCGCCTCACGCGTAAAAACATAAAAATCAGCGTTCCTGGAGAAACCTACGGAAAGGTACCGGTTTACAAGGCATTTCGAGAGGCATTGAGAAATGCAGGTGTAGATTTGGCGCTCGGGGTGCAAGCGAATCAAGCACAGCTAACTCAAACATTTCGCTCAATAGATACCAAGGCGATGACATACCTGGCGGCACTGTTCTCCATCGCTACCAACGCAGACGATGGACAATCCCAGTTCCTGCGTATGGACTATGTTGCTGGCCATGCAGAAGTCAGAGTCGAGCGCACTGCACTTCTCGCAGAAATGCCGAAGATGCTTAAGCCCTACAGTTGTCAGACTGCCTTCATGCTGGTCTGCACCTACATGGCTGAAATGCGTGATTGCACGCGTAACCCGTTGGCGTGACCTGGGATCTGAGGGGCTCCGGAATAAGCTCTGGTTTCGAAGTGGAAACAGCGAGTGTGAGCGACGAGCCGCTAGGTTATAGCGGCTTCGTGCGCGATTGGAGCTGAGGGCGTCGGCCAGGGTTCAATCCCACTGAATGCTTGAACCCTGGCCGACCTGTCCTCCTTACCACCCTTGAGCATTTGAGCTACTTACTGGCGTGAAAATGCTGTCCCAGGAGGCATCCCAGCAAATCTTCAAGAACCATTGACTCTTCAAGATCCAGTTCAAATGGGTCATAGCTCTCGATGAAATAGGTGATCTTTTCGTAGTGGTAATCGAGTACCTTGCTGACGACGAGCTTGCCCTTGAGGAAGTGCACCTGACCTCTGCTTGCAGGATGAAGCTTTATCATCAGGTTTTTGATGTCATCCACTTCCAGTTCATATCGATGCTCATCGATTTTCAGCAGCAGGGTGTCACCACGCCACCGGATATCAGTGAACCTATCTCCTCCTGCACTACAAATCCTGAAGGGCCTCAAAACTTCATTTGCTTTCTTGAATTTTTTGTAAAGCGCTTCAAGAGGCGGAAGTCCGACGAAATCAGAGTGGACGACGTTATTCCTCAGGTCTTTCAGCTTCTTGGCTTCTTCTACAAACGCAGACCAATGCTCTGGAATTTCAGGAAGCAGGGGGTAATCCCCCAGCATTTTCTGGACGATGTATCCGAGTGGCTTTTGGGGGGCTGCCCCGGACTTTCGGTGGACATAGTTAATAATGGACTTTTCGAATTCGATAGCTTCAAACCGCAAGTCATCAACGGATGGCACTCCGTAGCCCGGTAATTCCTTGTAATTTATTCCACTGAGAGTGTTCACATTTTTCTTGCGGCGTAGGCTTTCAAACATCTCGCTATCGGTTCCTTCTTCAGATTGGGTCTCGGGTTTATGAGTCGCCGTTCCGTCAGCGTGCTTGGACGTACGAGCCCTATGTCAGCCATACGCTACGGAGTCTGATCGCTGATGTTTAGTGGCACTTTGCCTTCAAAAAAGAGGTGCAATTACACTCTATAGTTTGCTGAATATTCGATTGATAGACAGGCGGGTTTATCAGCTTTGAAGGAGTATGACGGGAGGTATCGGGAAAGCCGGGCTTGGTAGCTAGCAGGCATAGCCTTGGCTGATTCGCTCAAGTTCAGCCCTAACGAGATCGTACCCCGCGTCACTATGAGCGGCTTGAGAAGGTGTGCTTCCGCCGAAGATGGTTTTCGGCTGGTTTAGCCAGGTGTCGGCTTTCTCTTTGTTGCCAAAGACCATCTCAGCTTGACGCTGAATCAACTCAACATAATTCATGCCTGGCCCTCGTGAGGTACCGATACACGCTCGTTTTTCCATCGGCGGTAGGGCGTTTGTCCATGTTTGATAGAGCAGGGCCTACTCACTGCGAGTAAACCCTTTCGTTATGATCAGCAGCTCTTCGGGTACCAATTGCTTGTTGATTCTATTACGCCGGGAATGTGCCCATAGCGAGTCGCCAACGTTAACCGAAGCTCAGCGTACCTGTCTCCTAGGATATCTAAAGCCATGGCCATGTAGATTTCGAATGTTGGATGCTTACGCCAGTAGTTACCATAAATAGCGTTTGCCAGAGAGCGATCAAACCAACCCCGCAGCAGTTGAAGGACACCTTTGATTCGCTCGTCGATGGTCTGGCCGTATGTGGCCAGTTCGTGCCCGTCACGCTTCATGATTTCTTGCTGTACATGAGTGCCGGGGTGGTAGTCCAAGGCCTCACAGGCATCATGAAATTGTTCATGCCGTTCGCAGTGCTCTTGGCGATCTTCTTTTAGATCTGCCGCGAAGCTGAACCCACAGTAGTTGCACTTGCTGACTGCCAACCTGTCTTCTGGTGTGTGGACATGGAGCATGATCCACTTTTCGTATAAGCGGGTTGCTTCATGGTAGTTCCGGGTGCCCAAGACTTGGGTGGCGGCCATGTCTAGACGTTGACCGTGTTTCAAGTGAGGGGAAGTGCATTCAAGCTGCCTGGCCAGGCGTTTGACCTGCTTGATTTCGGTGGAGGTAATCTGATGCATATTCAGCTCCCGTAGGGCTGGGCCTGGCGTCCACTACAAGGTCACCTGAATGGAATCAGGTTAGGTGTATCAACTATCACGATAGTGCTGAAGCTTCGCCCGTGTGGACGGCAGGCACCTACCGAGTACCATTGGGCCGGGAGACTAGCATTTCGCTTCTTGGAGACGCAATTGGCAATTCAAGGAGGGCACCACACAGCTAACACCACGATCAGTCTGTTGGGTAGACCGAGATGCTATGAGGTGAAAGTCCGTCAGGGCTTAGCTCACAAGAGTCCTGTTTTGTCATAGCGCTGTAAGGGGGCTGAAGGTGAGGTTCACCTCACCCTGCGCCGCACTCTGACCAAGCTTGCGGCCATTGCCGCTCACCTCGATTTACGTTTCTGAGCAGGACTGGTTTCCCACGCAAGATCATGTCATACAGTTATCAGTTTTCAGGGATGAGTCTCGTAGTGGCGTGAATGGCCAAGACGCCGATCCCTGTCTCGACATACGCATCAGGGAGCGACGTTGTGTACCTATCTGCCTTAACGATTGAAAATTTTCGACAGTTTGGCCACGCCGGGCATGGGCTGAAAATTAGCTTCAACGAAGGTGTGACTGCGCTGGTAGGGGAAAACGATGCAGGCAAGACAGCCGTTATCGATGCGATCCGTTATGTGCTCCAAACTCGTGATGCCGAATACCTGAAGCTGCAACTCGAAGACTTTCATATCGATGATAGCGGCTCTCAGGCTGACACGATCACACTGATGTGCACTCTGGATGGCTTGAGCAAAGCTGAGCTGGGCGCTTTCGCAGAATATGTAACTTACAAAAACAAGATTGGGCGGCTGCACATTCATTGGTCAGCCAAGCGTGTGCATGGCTTCAATCTCACTCGCAGGTGGGCGGACATCAGTGTTCGTTCTGGAGAAAAAGGGGAAGGCCTATCCTTGGATGCGGGCGTACGGCAACTACTCGCCTCTGCGTACCTGAAGCCATTGCGGGACGCAGAGCGTGAGATGTCACCAGGGCGTAATTCCCGGTTATCCCAAGTACTGAGCAGCTTCCCCAATATCGATGCCGGCAACGACTTCGACACAGCAACTCCGCCAGCCACCACTCTGGATGCAGAAACACTGAGCATCGCGGGTATGGGTGATTACATGCGTCACCTGGTGAACAAGCACAGCGCTATCGTCAGTGCCGAACAGGCCATCAACAATAACTATCTGGCACCTCTATCTCTCGCTGGCCAGCCACTTACAAGTCGTATTAGTTTCGGGGAAGGGGGCACGGAGGCAGCGAGACTCAAGCAGATCCTTGAGCGTCTTGAACTTGGCTTGCTCGATCATGCGTCGGGACAGTCTCGTGGCGTCTATGGCCTGGGCTCCAATAACGTGTTGTTCATGGCCTGTGAGCTGCTACTGCTTGGTAAGGAGCCAGACGGATTACCTTTGCTTCTAGTGGAGGAACCGGAGGCCCATTTGCATCCACAGCGTCAACTGCAGTTAATGGAGTTTCTTGAGAAAGCAGCGAAGCCTGGCGATGGGCTAAGGCCAGTTCAGGTGATCTTAACCACCCATAGCCCTAACTTGAGCTCCAAGATTCCGATTCAAAATCTCGTGATAATGCACCGAGGACAGGCGTTTTCTCTTGCCGAAGATCAGACTTGTCTCGGCGCCGATGACTACAGGTTTTTGAGTCGTTTCCTGGATGTCACGAAGGCCGGATTATTCTTCGCGAAAGGTCTCCTGGTGGTGGAGGGAGATGCCGAAGCGATACTTCTGCCAGCGCTCGCCCGTAGGCTCGGTAAAGATCTCACAAAGCATGGCGTGTCCGTTATCAACGTCGGCGGAGTTGGGCTTAGACGCTACTCGAAAATCATGCAACGCCGAGATCCCTCGAACGGCGAGATAACGATCCCAACAGCGTGCATCACTGACATGGATGTCATGCCAGATTGTGCCGCTGAAATACATGAATTAGTAACGGGGCCCACTGACCCCAAGTGGGGCAACATTTCGAAGCGGCGATGGAGAGCAGTTCGTGATTTTGGAAGCACGCCTGCAGACCAGGAAGCAGCCTTGGAAGAGCATCGGAAGAAACGCACTGAAAGCGATGGTCAATGTGTACGTACCTTCGTCGCGGATCATTGGACTCTCGAATATGACCTAGCTTTCGCAGGCCTCGCTCGTGAGGTGCATGCGGCTGCGTACCTTGCAATTAACGAGGAGAAAATTGACCAGAAAAAGGCGACCAAAACCACTTTGCTGGCCGATGCGGATGCTGCTTTCAAAACGATAGAGGCCACGCATTCCACCAAGGAAGCCCAATGCTCTTCGGTCTACAAAATGTTCAAAAGAGCCTCCAAAGCCATTGCAGCACAACATCTGATCGATCTCATCGAGCAGCGATTCGTTGATCGCACCTTGGACGTTGCTACCTTGCGTGGCGTGTTGCCCGAATACGTGATTCACGCCATCGAGTACGCAACAAGTGGTTCAGCGATACCTGCTGTAGCAAGCACCACAGCTGCAATCCTCGCAGGTGTTGTCGCCGAACCTGGCTCCACGACGCCCATGGAGGAGAGTAAGGAATGAACCTCAACCAGCTCATCTCTCCGATAACTGATGATGACGTCGAATGGGTCGTCGAACTCATGGGACTGCAAGCATTGGACGAGCCACGCCGCAGCTTCCTGAAGTCCATGAGCACGCTGGACGTTTCTGCCTGCCCTGGAAGCGGGAAGACCACACTTGTGGTCGCCAAACTGGCGATACTTGCACGCCACTGGAAAAGCCGAACCCAGGGTATCTGCGTCCTATCACACACCAATGCTGCTCGTGAAGAAATCGAGCGGCGCCTTGGCGGTTCGGACGTAGGGCAACGCCTGCTTCGTTATCCGCACTACATCGACACAATCCACGGTTTCACTGCACGATTCCTGGCCTCGCCATGGCTACGGTCGAAGGGCATCACACTGACTGCGATTGATGATGAGGCAACGCATAACGCTCGCAGGAAAGCGCTGGCACCTTGGGAATACAGAGTCATGAGGACGGCGTTTGAGTCTGCACGTCTCAATATAGAGAAGCTGCGCATAAAGACTGTCGACTTCGACAATCCCCTCGCTGGCCGAGAATTTCACTTTGCATCCCACACGGCAACCTACAAAAGCGTATCCAAGGCTCTCAGCCATGCGGCAAAGACGGGGCACTTTTGCTTCGATGAGGTGTTTGTCCTGGCCAACGCTCTGCTTGATGAAGAGCCAGCGGTAGCCACCGCATTGCGCGTGCGCTTCCCTTGCATTCTGGTTGATGAGATGCAGGACACCCGACATGAACAAGCCAATATCCTCTGCAGGGTATTTCCACGCTGGGATCCGGATGTTTGTGTCATCCGAGTGGGAGATCCAAACCAAGAGATCTTTGAGGAAAAGGTCGAGCTTCCCGAGCCCTTCCCTGATGTGGCGTGCTCGATGGAAATCGCGAGCAGCTTCAGGTTCAGCCAGGCGATTGCGTCAATTGCAAACCCATTCGCTTATCTGCCCATTACCGGAGGTTTGATAGGCCTGCGTCAAGACGTAGCCAACCAGCCCATTCCCAATACAGTCATTGTGTTTCCAGATCACGACGCCAGCCAGGTACTGGATGCCTATGGGCGCCTACTGATCAAGCATCTGCCAGTGGATGTCCGCAAGTCCGATGTCTTCGCGCTGGGTGCGGTTCATCGGCTTGAAGGTTTCAAGCCGGAGCATTACCCCAAGGCTGTGGAACATTACTGGCCTTCGTATCAGTCAGGAGTGAATAAGGCGTCCTTCAAGCCGCGTACGTTCTCAGAGGGGGCGCATATTGCGCGCCGATATCTGGAGCGCGATGCGACGGCGGCGTCAGGCGTGGAGTTGGTTGCGGTCTGTCTGCTCACATTGGTACGACTGGCATTTCCAAAAGAATTTACTCCTGCCCGGTCGCGCAATCACCAATGGATCGAGCAATTGATGATCGGAAGGCCAGATTTGGTTGTTCTCTACCGAGAATGCCTCCAAAGACTCCTCTTCGACTCGGTTGAGCTAACGAAAACTGTATGGGATTCGAATGTGGCACCCACACTTTTGGAGCTGGTAGCGGAGATGACGGGATCAGATTCAGCGTTGGCTGCAGCTGAGGCTCATCCCTACCTTGAATGGACACCTGCTCCCGTTGCGGCAGATCCTGGCGACAATGGAGGCGCACTTCTCAATACGTACAAATTTGAAGAAGGGAATGACAATGTTCACATTCGATTGTCCTCCATCCATGCCGAGAAAGGCAAAACCCATTCTGCCACGCTGATTCTCGAAACCTTCAATCGCACCCACTTTGTTAACAGGCTTCTGCCATGGCTTGAGGGTAAGGCCTCAGCTGCGAAGCGTCCCAACGAGAGCGCGAAAAAGAACATGATGCTCATGTACGTCGGGATGACCCGGCCAACACACATGCTGTGTTTAGCCATGCGCAAAAGCTCGCTGGGAGAGGGGAAGACTGAAGTCAAGAGAAGAGCCGCCATTGAGCAGGCTGGCTGGTCAATTTTGGAAATATGATATGGATGATCGGCGGATCACTCATGACACCAAGCGCAACTTGACTTGTGATGGCATCACGGGGCGACTTACGTTCAATCAACGCACCGCAGCCTCTTGTTTTAAGGGGTTGCGGTGGAGCTGACCAATCAAGGGTAAAGCGAGGGTGGATTTAGATCATTGGTGGAGGAGTATGAAGGTTAGTCTCCCCGTACCTTGGTGATCTGTGCTTTCAGTACCAAATTTAAGCTCAGACGACGTTTGGTAAGCGTCTTGTAGCGACCTTCTCGTTGTGTCGTTTCTGGAGGGAGAGTGGTTGGTTTCCACATGCCAAGCACCACGATCTCATCCCCACTTTTGATGCCTTTAAACCATGCGGATTGGGGTGACCAGATACTCACCTCCAGGCCTATACCGTTCTCAGGGTCTTCAGGATCCTGACGGAATTTGTTCATCTGAAGGTTGATTACGTTCGAGTTCGGTTTTCCCTTGATCTCGCAGCGCACACTACTTACTTGCCCTTGGATGGCGATGGGGTGCTGTACGGTGTTCTGTGAAACGGCATGAAAACCGGCCATATGCTTTTCCGACTCAAAGTAAAACTGGTTCCAAGCGACCTTCACATTCCCTTCGAAGACCAGCTCCAGATGCTGTTCGATATCCTGGTTACTCGCGCAGAGCGTTCGGAGTTTCAAGGCTCGGTTGGCCGAGTTGATGTAGGCCGGCAGTAGCCCGGGATTGGAGGTATAAGTCCTGCCCGTTTTTGCTCTGTCCCCTCCGCCCGGGTTCTTCGGGGCACCTGCCCCCTCTAGGGCTTCCTTGATCATCACCAGCCGCATCCGGTATTTGTCCTGCTGGATGCTCTCGATCAACCCTTCAGATGTCTTCGCGATCTTGTTGATCTCTTCATCTACACCGAAAGGGCAGTTTGCAGCGTGTGCGCCTTTGGGCAACAAACGGAAATACCCCTGTACGAAGACCGACTTATCGTGCATCTCCCTGGTGTGCGGGGGATTATGGGTGACGTGTGTACCGCAATGCTTACATTGTAGAGGTTCGGCGCCCAAACCTTTTTGGTAGGTATCGGCTTCCCACTCTTGCTTGTTCTGATCACAGGCGGAGCTCATCTTGATGCCCATGCACATTCCTTGTTCATACGGATAGGTCGCACCCAGTTTTCACGCGACATAGTGGTAGTTGATGGTCTGGTAGTCAGTGCTTCGCGCTTCGGACATCTTATGACCGATTGCCCCATTCCGCCCTACAGTATTTCGAAGTACCAGCTACCAAGATCAGCTTCGGAATCGATAGAGGGGTGCGTCAGATGATCTGTATCGATGTAGCCCTTCTCTCGATTCACCCTGTGCTGCATTCGGTAGGTTTTCAGCGGTACCAGGTACTCACTTAGAGGTAGGCCGCTTTTTTGTAAAGCCTGATAACTCATGAGCAGCGCGAGATTGTCCTGCGCCGCCTTCGTCCTTTTTGCAATTATTTTCTGGCAGACGTCAACGAAGTCTGGGTCGTTGTGACCATGTCGTTGGAATGAAGCGGCCATGTCCTCAAAAATACCTAACTGCTCAGCATTGAATATACGAAGACAGCTAGAGCTGAACTTAAAGCGGTAGCTGGCGAACATGGAAATCGCAAACTCCTGCAAGCAGCAGGCGGTAGGGGAACGCCCACTGAGTAGTGTTTCCCGATGCCGCTTGTAAGGGGATTCGTCCATCAGCAACTCGCTAAGCTGCGCCATGATGGTTACCTCCAAGATTTAAGCTGGCGATAAGCTTCCAGAACGGGATTATTCGTGATTTTGACAGTTTGAGTGTAGACAGGGTTGGCCGTATGTTTGTGGGTATTGGACAGTCCGGAATTCAGAAACTGTAAATCGCTTACTCAGTCGATGGCCGCTGATATTTTTTTAGCTCAATGTAGTCTGCCAGCCAGCGTGTTCCGACAATCAATCAGGTTTGCCTGTGTGGCATACAGATTCATGAGGTTACCTTTCGAGTGACATCGAGCTTGCGATGCATCAGCGACACCATCGTGAGGATGTCCAAGGCGTCCTGCTCAGACATGGGCCAGTTTATTTTTGTCGCATGGGCCAAAGGATTACGCACTGCTCCGAACAGCCCGATCAGCAGATTCGCGAATCCCTTTTGTTCACTTTTCTCAGATTCAGTGATCAAGGGCCCTAAGGCCAACATCGGGCTCTGTCCAAGGAATGCCTTCGTTACCAGGTCAGCACCATCACCATTCAATCCTGACAGGCTGCGAATCCTTTCTGCGATCCCCTTGGTAGCTTCAAAAACTGCATGGAAGTAGTTTTCGGTCAGCAGTTCAGCCCGACAATAGTTCAGTACCTCTTCATGCACGGCTCGGGCCTCAAGAGCAGCCTTGAGTCGGCCTACACGGGCGCGAGCCATGTCCAGGGTGGTTGCCTTATCCACACTGCCAACTCGTCCGTCATCGCGTACGTAGAATCCAGCGAGGGCGAGAACAACATTGAGCTCATCCCGACGCCAAGTGAAAGCCGCACGATCTCGTGTGTAACTCACTGGATTCATCGCGCGGTTAATGAAAAGGATGAGATGGTTGCCAACTTGGTGTTGGTTCTGCATTTGCGCCAAAGCATTAAACAGGCGTTTCCACTTCGTGTTGCTGGAATCAATGTCCGGTACACGAATGTCCTGCAGGAGATACCCAATTTGAGTGCCACTCAAGCCGCGATCGGTATCAGCGAGAACGCGACAGGCAGCTTCTAGGTGCTGCGAAGTGAAGGGGGCGATACGGTTACTCAAAGCAAATCTCCTTCAATGAGTACCTACAGTGCCGATGCGCCTGATGGCAGGATCCTGTCCGTTTGGCACGTGGGCCAGGTGGGTGCTGCGTACATATGATGGGAACGCGGCGGCATTAGCTCTCGATATCCGATCTGAGATTTTCCACCAGATGCTCGATTCTGGATGTCCCTGGAATTGGGAACATAACCGGCGAGTAGTCCAAAAGCCATTTCAAAGCGTGCGTTGCCGAGGAGGGATCGTCTGACATCCTGCTGGTATCAAAATACTTTCCAGCGCCCAAGGGGGCGTATGGAACGAACGCTATCTCGTTCTGTTCGCACCAATTGATAACGCTCTCGGACTGCTGATCCAGAATGCTAAATGAATTTTGTACAGCTGAGATCGGAGCAATCGTCATCGCCTGCTTGAGCTGGGGGATATCGACTTTTGAAAGGCCTAAAGCTTTGATCTTTCCTTCCCGGCGCATTTGTTCAAGTTCCCCGACTTGGTCAGCCAAAGGAAAGTTCGGGTCGACACGATGCAGGTAGTACAGGTCTATTGCTTCGACGTTGAGCTCCCTCAGACTCAGTTCAACGCACTGGCGTAAATACGCTGGGAACCCGCATGGTGTCCACCGGTTCGGGCCTTGGCGAGTGAAGCCCCCTTTGGTAGCAATGACCAAGTCATCTGCATAAGGGAATAGCGCTTTGCGAATGAGTCCCTCGGCCACATTTGGCCCATATGCGTCGGCGGTGTCGATGTGTTGCACACCTAAATCCACGGCCTTGCGCAGGAGCTGAATGGCTGCAGATTCGGATGCAGGTGGGCCCCATGTGCCTGGGCCCGTGAGCCTCATTGTGCCGAAGCCCAGGCGCCGTATCTGCTTTCCTGCCAATAGCCCTGTACGGGAAATAGTCATGATCGCCCCAACGCGTGAAGAATGTCGTTATGCAAGGTATTGAGAAGGGCTTCTCGCACGTGCGGAAAAAGCATTTGATGCTGGATCTGGAAGCAGCTCAGAAGCTGATGCAGATGGGTGTCGACTGACTGCCTGAATGCCAAATCGGTATCGCGCCCAGGGCCAAGAGCGATGGAACTGTCGAGCCTGGTTGCAACGATTGTGGTGTAGTCGGGAAGCTGGCGGGAGAGCAGCGCACTAATCGCATCGACTTGATGTGCGGGTGCAGGTGTACCTCGATGTTCGATGGCGGCATTCCAGTACGCCACAGCATCCATGATCGGACGATCGACCAGTATCACTTCAGCATTTTTAACGGCTGTGCGTTGCGCTTCGAGAGTACGGTCAATAAACCACATTGTGGAATCGTAGGTATGTTGAGTGAGCAGCGGGATACCTTGTTGTACTGCCAGCTTCCCAAACGAGGGGATGGTGGCAACACAGATACCTTTGCACTCAAGCGTTACTTTCAGTTCATCACAAAATGTGGATTTTCCAGTGGAGTGGGTGCCTGTGACACCGACGAGAACAGGCTTCACCATAGGTTTCCTTGCTCCGGTGGCGGCGACTGATCTTCTGTTTGCGTTTTGAGCTGCGCAATTTTGCAGATGTCCTGCCAAGTTCTGGCAGTTGACTTTTCAATGAGATGATCGAGTAACAAGGCTGTCGCGTAAGCATCATCAGCAGCGCGATGGAGTTGGTCGGCGACCTTATCGCGCAGCCCTGTTTCGATGAGTAATGATTCAAGGCGATGGCTCTTGGCGTTAGGGTAAACGTGGCGCGCAAGTTTAAGCGTGTCGATGACCCCCACTGGAGACCACCCGGGCAAATGACGTTTCATCACGCCATAGTCGACCGAAGCATTGTGGGCGACGAACCATCGGTTCTGAAGCTTTTGTCCAACCTCGCCCATGATTTCTGCCCAGGACGGGCAATTTTCCAACTCCGCATTTTTAATGCCATGGATGCGCTGAGCCTGCCAGGTAATCCGGTTGGCAGGTTTGATCAGCCAAGATAAAGTCTCGCTGTTTTCCACGGCTGGAAAAGGGGAAATCCCCACTTCGACCAGGTCGGGCGGCGTATGCCCATTGCCTTCCACGTCGACAATGATGATGGATTCAGGGGGCCATGCGAAGTCTGTGTTCTGCATCAGAGATTCCTTGTCGCCTCGGCACGGCCATGGCGCGCGTAGTGATGGGGTTTGTCAGCGTCATGTACCTGAAAGCCTAGAGAATGCTGCAGATAGTAGCGACGCTGTTCATCCAGACCACGAACGACAATTGCACGGTCGTTCACCTGCGGGTCGCCGACAGCACCCAATTCGTAGCACATTCGATTCAGAACCTGTTGATCAGGTTTTTTCCAGGCCGACTTGCAGATGGAGTACTGGGCGGTTGGGCAGGTGTCGCACAATTCGGTAATGCCGAAGTGTCCATTGTAATCGGGTATCTGATGTGCAAAGGCGACTCCACAAGAGGTTTTGTGGAAGATTGGTGTTGCTTGGTTCTGTTCCCCGTACAACCTGAGCAACCTCTGCTCATCCTCCAGAGGAAGAAGCTTTCGCCTGGCCGTCATTTTGTACGGTTCAGGGATTCCTTGGCTTTGGTAAAACTCGGCTATTTCCTTGCGATAGAACAGCCCGCTGAATACGGTTGCATGGGCATGATTGGCCAGTGTCGCGGCTTTTTTTATGTGCTCTGAGGAGTCGTTCAGCCCTGGAACAATAGGGCGCCAGTACAGCACCACTTTATAGCGCTCGGCATGGCGGTAGAGCATTTTAAGGCTGTTGGCAGCGATCGACGATTTGATGGGCTCGACCTTGGCGTCATCAATTCCCGAGTAGGTGACGAGTACCGTCAGCTTGATGTTTCTGAGTGTGTTGAAGCGCTCGCAGTCGTCCTGAGATACACGCCATCGCGTGATCACCAGCACGTTGTTGGTCAGGCCGGCCTCATCCAGTAGTCTTAGCAGTTTGTGGGTGTGAGGTTTGACCTCGGGCAGCATCGGGTCGGTGGCCCGATTGAACAGCTGAATAGGCGTGATGTGAGCCTGGAAATATCGGTGAGTGATGAATCGCTGGAAGGCATCTTCGTCGCTCATCAGCGCCTGCGGCGTACGCTGGTCGAAATTTCCGTAAAGGTGGCGCACGCAGTAGCTGCAATCGAGTGGGCAACCCACTATGTGATTCAAACTGAGCCCGCTTTTTCGATAACCGACAGGATCTGCAAGATCTGGGTTGGCGCTTTGCAACTGCGTCGAGTCGATGATTCTGACTTGAGATTTCACGGTGGTGCTCCTTGCTTGCCATCGGCTCTTCAGATGAAGTGGGACGCCCAGTTAGGCGCCTACCCAGCCATCCTTGCTGGGTATTGGTAATGGCTACATGATATCTCGCTTTCTGAGTGTAACGGCAAGTCAGCGCTCATAGACCGGAGCTCGCGACTTCACTCTGTCGACTCTTCCTCTGGCGTCTCGGGAGACAACCCTAGTAAGTCGATGATGCTGTCCGCAAGCTCCCGATCCACTTCGGTGACCCAGCGAGTGACCAGTGATAGATAGAGGTCATTGACGTCTTCGTCAGAGAGGATCCACCGAATCTGGCTGTTGTCGCTGGCGGCTTGAAATAGCCGTTCGGCATCCTGTTTGGTCAGGTGCGGGAGATATCTATTCAAGTTCGCGACCGCATCGTGGGTGGTGGAGAAGGCTCCACTGTCCACCAAGTCCATAATCGCGACCTCAACCTCGTCCCGTGGTACTGCAGGGACAACCTCCCGTTGCGCTACTACATTTTCGATCTCACGCGCAGGTGCTTCAGGGATAGGTCTTTGCTCTTCTTGTACCACTTCCGGGGCCTGCGGAGCTTCCTGGACTTCGGCAGGTAGGAGATCCTCAGCATCAGGTTGAGTCTGAAGATTTTTGTAATAGCCCACGACGTCGTTGATTGTTCTGAAAATGGTCAAGCTGCCGCCACCCTTCGTTTCAGTCCATTCGTCAGCGAGGTACGCGAGAGGGCGGCTGGTTTTGTCCATTGACAGTGGAGATGCATAGTCGCCATCTTTCGAAATGATGAACAGATCGCCGTCCGGAACGCGGGCAAGCAGCGTTTCCCAGATATATCTATCTCCAATGCTCTGCGCTTTTCCAGGTGGATTCCCTTTGTTCATTCGTACGAGGGCTTTCTGGTACAGCGCATCGTCTTCAGGGTGGCGGGAGGCTTTTTCGAATAACCGAGCGAGCTTCTGGTCGACCTCCAATTCGTTACGTAACGCGAGAGATGTCGCATTCGCAATCAGGACTTTCTTAGCCTGCTCCGCGCTCTTTACCGCTTCGTCGAACTGTCTTGCAGCTTCAGTTCCGCGCATATGGTGTGGTATGGCAGTCTGAATCTGGGCCTTCTTGAAATCAGACATTGCAAATTGCAGTTTCGACTCCCGGTTGCGTTTGAGCTCATTCTCGACTTGTTTAGGTAGGTGAACAGTCATCTGCCCCGGTGCTGTGAGTTCGATGAGTTCATCAAGAATTTCGAGCTTGTCGTCTGGAAAAGAGTAGAAATTGAGGAAAATGTTGGTGTCGATGAACAGGTGTAACGCCGGCATCATTGATGATCCTTCAAAAGTGAATTGTCAGCCTGAACAAGTGACCGCGTTGTAAGGGCAGCCGGTTTGTGTCCTGCCAACCTTTGCTCAACGTCATGCTCGATGCGGGACTCGCGGAAATATTCATACCTGCTAGACGAGCAATTAGCTAGTTTATTGGCGGCGAATGAGCATCGGCAACCGGTAACAGTTGCGACTAAGGGAGCAGGCTGTATCGCTCCAGCCATTCTAATCAGGACGAAAAGGTTGCCGATTGATGAGTGAACTTGAAGAAAAATGCATTTACTGCGATCAACCCAAATATTTCACAGATGAGCACATTTTCCCGGCAGGACTCGGTGGGGATGACTCCCGATATTTACTCAAGGCCGGTGTTTGTGGTGACTGCAATAACGGATTTTCTGGGATTGAGAGCACCTTTCAGCGTCGGTCGGTAGTAGGACTCGCTCGGGTCATTCACCAAGCAAAAAATCGTGATGGTGAGCCCCCAACGTTTGATCCTGTTGAGTCCCATATTTTGGATGAGGAGGGGCGACTTCTTGAGGCCGCGTACGTGGCTGGTTTCAACGCGCAGGTGTTGCCTCAAATCTTTGTTTTGGGCGAAACGATTACTACCACGTCTCCCACCAAAGACGCCCTGCTCAGCTTTCTGAAGCGGGCAACTGCTTTGCTTTCAAAAGACGAGTTGAAGCTCATAGAGAAAAACAACTCGAACACCCGAAACAAATTTTTCGTTTCTCGTTATCGCTTTAACGGAAAGGCCTATCACTTCATCTCCAGGGAGGGTGCCGAAAAGCCCCCAAAAGATGTTATCTGGATCGAAGCGACTATCAACCAGAAGGTCGATGCTGATGCATGCTTGTATCAGCGAACCGGCAAGCAGGTGGCCATCAAGGCGAAGTCTACTCAAGCCATAAGTGGGGTACTCGGTAGTATCCGGCGCACGCTGCCTGGGATCGTGGCGCAGGCAGAAAACGCTCAAGACCAAGCGATACAGCAACCCATCGTGTCCACTACATGCCTTGGGTGGCCGTCTGATTGCGATCGCGTTGTCGCAAAGATCGGGATCAATTTCTTGGCGAAAGACGCCGGCTTGGACGCGGCCAGGCATCCTGATCTGGATGCTGTAAAAGCTTTCATTTTTGGGAAGTCAGAAGCTCATCGCACTAATTTCCTGGATGAAAAGACTAAGGCTGAAACTTTCGGTAGCGTGCCAGAGGGACACCATTGCGTGAACATCTCCTACGGCCAGACATCGACCGGAAGGCTATCCGCAGTGATAGCTATGCATCTCTACGGTGGTATTGGTCTCACGATGCAGCTCTCCAATGACTTGCCTGATCAATGTTCGCTGAAGATGAGCTACTACCTGATCAACTACACCCAAAACACCATTTCCAAATACGATTTCATCGCCTATCAAACTGAGTTCAATTCAGACTACGTCCACCAATTTGCAAAGGAGCATGGCGTGGGCTTCCAGCGGTTTGCGCGGGATATCGGGGTAGGTTCGAGCATTCCTACCGAACTATGGTTGAGGTGGTAACGACGGATGTGTGGTGGGCAGTGTTTGTTCCGCTGAGAGATGATGGCGTAGGGCCGTGTGGCGTCGCTTTGACTTAGGGGGACGACTTACGGCCATGCGCGCTGCGGGTTCATCGCCTAGCAAAAGTAGCTGGTGTTGAGCCCGAGTGACGGCGGTGTAGAGCAGGCTCCGATCCAGCAGCCTGCTTGCTGTTATCGGTACGATCACGATAGGCCATTGTGAGCCTTGAGCCTTGTGAACGGTCAGGGCATACGCCAGCTCTAGAAATGGCAAAAGCTCAGTGGTGATGGGCCGCTTTTCTCCATCGTCCCACTCTACCCAGGCAATGGCGAATCCTATGGTGATGCCATTTTCATCCAGCAACCTGCGAGGTCGTTCCTCAATCTCGCTGATGTGTCCCAGAGAGCCATTCAGTATCCCTATACCCCACAGATTCTTTGTGCATACAACGGGGTCACCCAGTCTGAAGCCAGTGTCGACATTACTCTCTTCATCAGCGCTCCAAACGCGCAGCCTTTGAGCTTTCGCGCCCATTGCTTCCTGGCATGCAAGGTTGAGCAACTTGACCCCCAACACACCATTGCGCAGAGAGCACAGGATTTGCGTGGACTGCGGGGCCTTCATGAACAACCGGACAATGTCGTTAGCGATGCGTTGGTGGAGGTTGTTGTTGGCTTGGTTGAACGAGGTCGCGAGCGAGGGGGCTGATAGAAAGGCGACCGTGCTTGTTTCTTCCCGGCTGATGTGAGGCCAGATCCCCTGGCGAATCGATTGGGCGAACCCAGCGATGTCATTGCCGTGTCGCATGATTTGAGTCAGACGAGCGTGGGGAATCCTTGGGTCATTCACCAGATCATGGAACACCAAGCCTGGCCCCACGGGCATGAGCTGATCAGGATCCCCTACCAACAACAATCCAACCCCATCCGGCAGGGCCAGGCAAAGTCGGTACATGGTGATGACATCCACCATGCTCGCTTCATCAATGACGATAATGCTTTTCTCATCGGTCAATTGCAGCGACTTTGAGTACAGAAGGCTTGCCAGGGTACGGGCTGGCCGTTGGGTTGCTTCCTTCATTCGCTGCGCCGCGCGACCAGCGATGGAAGCTTGAATCACACTGATACCGGCTGCATCGAAATGACGATAGAGAGCTTTGAGTAACGTCGTCTTCCCCACGCCGGCGCCCCCACTGATCAGCGCCATGCGATGGTGCACGATCGTCTGAATCGCGTGGTGTTGCTCATCAGTGAGCTGGATGTCCTGGCGGTTTTGTGTGTCGTTGTCCAGGGAGTCTCGGTAGTTGTCGGTGCAATCGGAAGCTTGTGCAGAAGGTTGCGGCAGGAACAGGTCGAAGAGGGTGGACTCTAGGCGCTCAGCGATTACGCGTGCGATAGAGGACTCCATTACCCAGGCACCCATCTGCTGCAATTGGCTGCCCCCTTGGACGCGCAGCAACCTGCCGCTCTGTTGAGCCTGAAGCAGAGCAAACTCTGTGGACATGGACGATGATTCACCGCCTTCGTTCAGAAGAAGGTGCAGGCGCTGCGATACCAAATACTCGGGCGGCGCTGTATGACCTTCATTGAACAGTCGGTAAAGCACTTCCTCTACGGCGCCGCTTACTCGGCGCTCGTCATCTGTCGCAATACGGTAATGGCCCCTGGCAAGCGAGTCGACGCTACGCCAGGAACCACAGAAGGACAGGAGGCGATAAGGATCGTCACGTAGTGCTTCTTCGAGCTTATCTTCGAAGTGGCTCAGCGCATTCTCGGTGACCATGCGCGGGATGCCATGGGAGTGCAGCAGTTGGACGATGCTGCAATCGCCATAGCTTTTCCATCCGCTAATGAGGGCAGAGGCGGCAGCTTCGCTGACCCCTTGGACGGAAGATATGAGATCAACGCGACCTTTCTTCAGCAGTTCATACAGCTGCTCACCAAAGTGCTCCCACAGCCGAGTCGCTTTAGAAATGCCGATTCCTGCGAATCGATCGCCATGAGCAAGTAGGGTAACGATGTGGTGTCCGCTGGGCAGAACGAGCCTGACGTCTTGAGCATCGATCTGTCGCTCCGGGATTTTGAAGCCGTTGTGTTCGCGGACATAACTGCTGGGTGTGCCCGTCACGTCCCACCACTGGCCAACCTCCACCGATGTGGTGATGTGCAGGCGGTTTGGAACGGAAACCACGTAGTGCTCGTTGTTCTGTGTGCTCCCGTCCTGATTGATGGCGGCGCCGTAGAAAATGTAGCCGCCATGGCCGAGCGGGTTGACGCTTCGGATTGAAAGTACTCGGATGCGTCTTTGAACGAAGGGCTTGGCGTTCATCGAGGGAGCCTGCCGGTCGTGGCGAGGGCTTCCTGTATCGCCGACAGTTTCGCTAGTTGTCGTCGGAGCTCCTGGATCTCCGCACGCTGACTGGCGTTTTCGGATTGGAGGCGGCGCACAATTGTTTCGAGTTTGCGGGATGTGGGCTCCTGTCCGCCGCCATTTGAAGTGTACGTGGGCTCAAGATTGGTGTTTTCGCTTGAAGCCGTGGGGTGTTGGTGATGGTTTGTTCCAGTCTGAACATCTGGCCCGTTACCCGCTCCGTGTATCCCCGATTTGATAGGTAGTACACCCTCGGAACGGAGACGATCTTCCAGCTCTACAAGTAGGCGTTTAATCCTGGGGTTCTGAGCCAGAACGGATTTAGCGAATCCGCACTGGATAGCAATTTCAGTTCTGGACAGTGCGCCCCGGTGAACGATTGACTGGAAATCCTCAGGGCTTTTGGAAGACACCCAAGCTTGGAAAATCTCAAGGTTTTCTTGGGAGTTCGCCATTTAGTCACCTTTGGGGAAAATCGTTTCTTCGGCTTCGATCGCATCACTGTTGACACCTGGCGATAAAATCAACGAGCGTAACGCGACCATATGGTGTTTATGCAGCAAGACGTTCAAAGTGACATTCTGGCGAACCCGATCCTTATGTAGTTGTAGCCCTACGTTATTCAATGCGACTTCGTTGAATAGAATAGCGATTGCTTCTCGTGCTGCAGGTGGGATGTGTATTTGAGGTTCGGGCATTGCGTTTGGATTCGGCACCCCACCAAACCCTACTCGGATTAGCTCATCGATGGGTATGCCGGGCAGCTTACGTAGGCCCGCCTCGATTCTGACGCGGCTGGCAATAGCCTGATCTCTCTCATCCTCCAGCAGTTGGACATATGCACGGATAGTCTCGTCTGGAATGAGAGGCTTTTTGTCTCCAACTCGTTTCTGGATCCGCAGTGTCTGGCCGGAAGTTCGGGCTTTGACGTAGTGGCTTAGCGCTTGAGAGTTTCGTATGGATTGTGCCTTGGGCCCACCCCAATCTCTATCAATACAATACCGCTCAATAGCTGTGGGTGAAATTTTCATACGCTGTTCTTCTAGATAGTCAGCGGCCTTCTTGATGCGTGCCAGTGACTCCTTCTGCCTAGGGTTTGAGGAGCCCTCAATCAAGTGGGCATACAGTGCTTCTAGGGTCTCATGAGTAGTCATCCGAACAATTCCTCGTCCTCACCCTGTTGTTCGCCTGAAGAGGTAACATCTACATTTTTTTCGTCCAATAGTTGTGCAATTTGATTCAAATTATCTTTTTGAAGGGATTTCTCAGAGGAGGCCTCCAGAGCAAGTCTCTGAATAACGTTATCTAGAGCTGGAAACTCACTGAGCGGTTTAGTTCCAGTCAGCACGTCATTAAGACAGCTTGAGTCAACTTTCTGAAGAATTAGAGAAGACAAGAGGTTGCCGGCTTCGTGTGCTTGCGCTTCATTTAGTGTCAGCAAGAATGGCTGAATGCCATTGGCGACCATCATCTTTGACAATATTTGATGCTTGTCGATCTCCGCTTCCCTATTGGAAAATCCCGTAGTGAATTTGCTCATCTGGGTTATCTGGTCGAGAAGTGCAAATTCGTGAGATTGCTGCATGGTGATTTTCAACTCAAGCGCGTCACTTCTAGTAAGAAATGGAATAGGGACGTTCTTGTCAGTGGCAATGATTTTACTCTTGGCTTCGATGTAGTCCTGTAATATTAGTAAAGATTGCTGAGCAAATTGATACCGAGATGCCCATTCGTTGATGTCGATTTCCAATTCTCTATTGAGCAAATCCACACGATCACGCAGACGGCGAGCTTCCTTCTGCTCTCCCTTGTCTTCCGCATCGAGACATTGGTCGTTGAGCTTGGCGACTTCTTGTCCTTTCTTTCGGATAACATAGGCCAAGTTATTCACAGTCGTGATTTGGCCAAGAATATGCGCAGGGCCCGTAACCCAGTATCTACACAGACCACAACGCTGACCCCCGGGTACGGGCCCGTATTTATTTTGCGCGGGCACCTCAAGCACTCCTCCCGTGCTACATGATGTTCCTGGGCAGATTCCATCTGGATTGATCGTCCAAATTCCATCACCGAGCATCAACGCATCAATGCCAGCCCCTAAGCCAGGGCCTTCTGGGGTCAACAAAAATGGAGCAAGCTCTTCAAGTGACTGGGCAAAAATTTCGGAGCCGACAAAATCCTGGTCGTTAATCATTCGTTCATGAGCTATCTCTAGAAACTGTCTTAGCTTTGCTGGAGAATACTTTAGATAATGCAATGTAGAGACTAGAACTTGGTGGCCGACTACAAACATTTGAACAACTTCTAGTGGGACGCCAGCTTCAATTAGATTGGTTATTCCGCTCACCCTGAGAGAGTGAAGGTCGACAACCCATTTGAGTTTCCCGTCTTCATCTTTTGAAACAAGTTTCAGCTGCTGCCCATACTTTGAGTATATTCGCTGCTGAGTTTTTTCAAGTAATTTTGAGTAAAATCTGGCAAGCTTCTGGTAGTCAAGCGGAAGGCGAGAATCGGCTCTTCCAGGGTCTCGAAAAAGTGGGCAAACATCTGGGCCAGCGACTATTTTTTGCCTGCTGAGCTCACGAACATCATCTTGATAGATTCGATAGGAAATAGGTTCGGCAGGTTCCGCTAGATAACGTATCTGCCATTCGCGCTGGGTTTGAAGTAGTTTTGAAAGTTTTGGAGATACATAAGGTATGATATAGCCATTATTGGCCTTGTCATAAGCACCAGTTTTGTTGGTGTTTATCCACATGACCAAACTTTCTTCAGCTCGCAGACCATCTTTCTGCATGCGCAGTACTGCTTCGTTTCGGCTGTGTATAGCGAACTTGCTAGTATTTACCTCGTATTTTTCTTTTGAAGGGTTATATATAAATTCATCTAGCTGACCTGAGTCTAACCAGCGTGCTTGATGGCTCCTGATAGGCGTGTCCAAAAGTGTGTACATGCAAATGGCTAAGCCGGGATAGAAAACTCTGACATGGTATCCTGTTTCGTTATCGAGAACGTGAGCTAGGGATCTGCCATAAGTTTTAGGAAATTCGAAGTCATTTTCGATCAGTGCTCCCTTCATTTCGTTGATAATGTAGGGTGGGAGCGAGTCTCTATGTGTCTTGGCAGGTGCCGTTTGCTTTCCAAGGGAGTCGGACAAAAGAATCGGCTCTGGAAATAAGCTCAAGTCCTGACGATTAGTTGCATCAAGATAGTCCCGAACCCAAGAAAAATACCCCCTTAAGGTGGAAATATTTCTGTTGCTGCGTTTTGTGCTCGTAGATTGTTTTAGTAAATATTCAAAATACGTATTATTGTTGATGAGAGTTGCGTCGTAAATGTGAGTGCGCCTGTCAGTCAGCCAAGGAGCCAAAGGCGGAGATTCAAGAGTGCAAAGAAAATCACCGAGATAGTTAAGAACATCTATGACTGTGGATACCCTTGCAGTCGTTCGGGACTTGGTAAATAAGTGAAAGGTTTTAGCCCACTCTGTTAGTTCAGGGTGATCTTCAGAAAGCCATAAAAAATTCCCATCTGTCCTGCTCCTGTTATCACCCCACCGACTCTTCCTTGTTTTCCGCTCCAACTCCACCTCTGCTCCAGGGTTTAGGCGATTATACATTTTCAAAAAAGCAAGGGTCGTTGTTCTAAGGCGTCCTGTATCGCTGACCAATGACCTGCCTTTAGAGTCGGAAGAGTAAAAGGCGCGAAGATTTGCTTCTACAATGTTTTCAAAGTCGTAAACTAAATCAGGATTAATGTCCTCTGGAAGTCGAATGCTTGAGCAGGCCAAAGCTGTTATGGCGAAAGATAAGCTTTTGTCGGCATATCCTAGAGCTTCAGGAGGCATATATATCGATTTTGCTATGTTCTGCTTATTCTCGCAGTAGGCTGAGTCGCAAAGTAGTAACCATTTGTTGTTATTGACCCATTGGCGCAAGTCAGGAGGGAAAAGAACAATATTATTGTCCCAGAGGAAAGTCAGTAGTTCGAAGCATCTGTAGTGTGATCTATTGGTTTTGTTGGAGCTGGTCAGGGTTGATGAAACTTTATTTATGAAATCCTCAGCGGAGACGCTGTTGTTGAGAATGTCCAAGAAGCTATGTGCGAGAACTCCTTTAATATGTCTTACGGTCTTAAGTAATTCGTTTCTTGATTTGGGCATGTTGGTAGTAAGTAATTGCTTTTGCTGGTTGACGCTGATGTTCGCCATCTCTGCAAGTAATTTTTTTCCCCTTGAAGTGCTGTTTAGTATGTTTTGCAGGAATTCAGTCTTAAGATAACGCGGCCCGCTTGATGCGCCGCTAGTGGGAGTTCTTTCGTGGCTCTCAAATCCGATTAACTTATCTCCGCTAGGTGCGATTTGGAGGATGAACTCATGCCAAAATTCACTTATTCTTTTTTCTTCGTATAAGTGGACGAACTCCGTTAGTTCATCCTTTCTAATATCGCCTAATAGAGCGACGTTTTGAGTGTCGGTATTTAAGAACGTGACTCTGCCTGAAATAGGAGCTTTGTATGATTTAATGGTCATATCTGTCGTTGCCCAGTAAGTGTGAGGCTTCCTGGCAAAAATCAGGTATGGAGTCAGCAAGTATTTTTTGTCCTTTTTCTAACTCGGTTTTTGCTATTTCGATATCTAGCCTGTAATAAACTTGAGTTGATGATATGTTTGCGTGTCGCATGAGTATTTGTGTTACCTCTTGCGTGAGACGCAGGTATGATGCGCAGAAATATCCGAAAAAGTGACGTGCTCCGTGCGGATTGACTCCGGCGTCGCTTGTTGAAAGTCCGATTTTTCTCACGGCGCGAGTGAAGATTTTGTCCATGTTTGACATGGTCATAGGCTGGCCAAAGTCAGGGCCTTCTCTAGTGTTCACAAAGTAGTAAGGGTGGTCATCGCTAATGTGGTTTCTGACATTTTTCATGTATTTTTTGTGAAGAGCGGCGAAGTACATTCCTATTTCTGGTAAAAGCCATTGTAATGTTGCTTCATTTCGATCGCTCTCATATGTTATATACTTCCAGCCAGCATGTAGCGGATGCTTTAGTCCGAGTTTGTTTCTTGGTCCAAGTCCGTAGCGTTGCGCGAGAAACTCCTGCCTATCTCCGCTTTGGTTACCTAAGAAAGCGTCGCTCCACTCATACTTTCCGGTCACAGGGTCAGCAAGTGTCACAATGGCGGAGTTTTTTTTAATTCTAATGTCTGTGGCAAATAGGTGGAATGGCTCTGATTTTCTTAGTCCCCCGAAGAAGATTAGGAGTAAGAATAGTTTGTCTCGGATTGAAGTGACAGATTTTATTAATGATAAAATTTTTTGTGGAGGGAAATATTTTGGGTGTGTTGTTCTTCTTTGTTTTTTACGACGAATTGCTCTTCTCCTGACTAAGACTTTTCCCTGTCCTTCGAGAGTGGTTGGCGTCAGGTGATAAAGTTTATCCCAAGTTTTTTTATGGGTATCTTAGAATAAATGGCCTGCTGTTCCTTTATTCCAATGTCAACTACTAGTTTGAGTTCCTTGGGGTTGATCGGGATGTGTGAAAAATTTCCTGTACAGAAATCGATGAACGACATTACGAGTCTGTAATCTTCATAAGCAACATTTCCAGAGCCGGAAGTCCAACCCAGCTCCTTGTTACCAAATTCTCTAGCCTCAACGAATCGGAGTAACATTCGCTCAAGTTGATCAGCGGTAAATGACCGGCCTTTCTCAACAATGGTGTAGTAATCATAAAGTCGGCCAACTGCTTCAGTTGACTTCATTAATGAGATCGGGCCCAGATCTCTAAGAAGCTTCTGCTCTCTGACCCAAGCAAGCGCCAAGAGGCTGATATCGCCGTTCTCGAGGATAAGGACTGGAATGGAACTGCCCACTGTTCCTTCGACAGTGTTCACCTCGATGATGGTGTGCATCGACCGTCTCGCCATGGCGCTGTCAGTATACTAGTTGGGGGTATGTAAGGCTTAGGAGAGGTTCCGAGGTGTGTCAAATCGCGGGCGATGAAAGGTAAAAAAGCACATTATCTGTGAGAAAACTCTACCGAGTCATGAGGGATCGACTTACTAGTTTGTCTAGTATAGGGGCTATAACGATGGCGAACATGAAGCCGCGTGCCGAGTTGGCCCAGTCGGCGCCGATGGCCAGCACGCTGGCGATGTCGAAGGCGCTGACGATCTTGCCGCTGGCGCCAAGTTTGATCTTGTCGCGCAGGTTCAGCCCGACCAGGGTGTTGTGCACGAACAGCAGGCCTTCGCGCATCGGCACGCCGATATGATCGGTGAATTCCACCGGAGCGGCGCCGGTGCCGCCTTCCTTGCCATCGACGACGATGAAGTCTGGGAGGATGCCGGTTTCCAGCATGGCCTTGGCGATGCCCATGAACTCCCACGGATGACCGAGGCAGAACTTGAAGCCCACCGGTTTGCCGCCGGACAGCTCACGCAGTTGCTGGATGAACTGCATCATTTCGATCGGCGTGGAAAACGCGCTGTGGCGCGATGGCGAGACGCAGTCTTCACCCATCATGATGCCGCGGGTGTCAGCGATTTCCCGGGTCACCTTGTGCTTGGGCAGGATCCCGCCGTGGCCGGGTTTGGCGCCTTGGCTCATCTTGATCTCGATCATCCGCACTTGCGGGTTCTGCGCCTGGACCGCGAAGCGCTCCGGGTCGAACCGGCCGTCGCTGGTGCGGCAGCCGAAGTAGCCGCTGCCCAGCTCCCAGGTCAGATCGCCGCCGTGTTCGCGGTGATACGGGCTGATGCTGCCTTCGCCGGTGTCATGCGCGAAGTTGCCGAGTTTGGCGCCCTGGTTCAGCGCGCGGATGGCGTTGGCACTGAGCGAACCGAAACTCATCGCCGAGATGTTGAACACCGACGCTGAATACGGCTGCGTGCACTGCGGGCCGCCGACGGTGACGCGGAAACTGCTCGGGTCGCTCAGCGGCGCCGGGCGCATCGAATGGCCGATGAATTCGAAGCCGGACTGGTACACATCGATCAGCGTGCCGAACGGTTTGTCGGCAGTTTCATTTTTCGCCCGCGAATAGACCAGCGAGCGCTGGGCGCGGGAGAAGGGCAGGGCATCGCTGTCGGACTCGAGCAGGTACTGGCGGATCTCCGGGCGGATGCCTTCGACCAGATAGCGGATATTGCCGAGGATCGGGTAGTTGCGGCGCACCGCGTGCGGGCTTTGCAGCAGATCGAACAGACCGATCAGGCTCAACACCCCAGTGACGGCGGTGATCGGCCACAGCCAGTCGTGTTCGAGGAAAGGCAGGCTGGCGAGGGTGAAAATCACGCAGACGGCAAAGAAGGCGTAGCGGCTCAGGAGTGACAGGCTCATACGGTTTCCCTGGATTCGGACTCTGCGCATACTGGCCTACCGACAGTCACCGGGCAATCTTTCATCGCCCGGCGCGCAAATCCCCCCTGGTTTTCACGCGGCCGGTCGGGTCTGGCGCAGCGGCAGTTCGACGCGAAAGGTCGTGCCGGCGCCGGGTGCGCTGTTGACCGTAATCTGCCCTCCGTGTTTTTTCACGATGCCGTAAGACAGCGACAGTCCCAGGCCTGTACCTTGCCCGACCGGTTTGGTGGTGAAAAACGGATCGAAGATTTTCTGCAGGGTTTCCTGGGCAATCCCACAGCCGTTGTCGGCGACTTCGATCCACGCCATTTCATCCTGCTGTCCGGTGCGCAGGGTGATGGTGCCGCGCTCCGGCCCCATGGCCTGTGCCGCATTGACCACCAGGTTCATGACCACCTGGTTGATTTGCGAAGGCAGGCATTCCACCTGCGGCATTGGCTGATACTCCTTGACCACATCGGCTTTGTATTTGAGTTCGCTGGCGACGATGTTCAGGGTCGAGTCGATACCGTGTTGCAGGTCCGCAAATTGCCACTGCTGCTGGTTGTCGACCCGGGAAAAGTCTTTCAGGTCCTTGACGATTTGCCCGACCCGGCCGATGCCGTCCTGGGACTCCCTGATCAGCGCCGGCACGTCTTCGCGCAGATAATCCACTTCGGTTTTTTCGCGCAGTTGCTGTAACTGCGCCTGGGTGTCCGGCGCCATCGTCTGGCTGGCGGTGTGGTAGACGTCGAGCATTTCCAGCAACTGCTGAAAGTAGCCATCCAGCGTGCGCAGGTTGGACGCGACAAAGCCGATGGGGTTGTTGATTTCGTGGGCGACGCCTGCAGCCAGTTGCCCCAGCGAGGCGAGTTTTTCCGATTGCACCAATTGCCCCTCAAGCTGTTTGCGCTCGTCGATCTCGCGCTGCAACGCTTCGCTCGCCTGCTTGAACTGCGCAGTGCGCTGATCCACCTGGCGTTCCAGCTCATGCATTTGCATGGAGGCCCGTTCGGTCATCTCCCACTTGGTCAGCAAGGTGCTCGCCATTTGCTGGACTTCGATGTTGTCGAAGGGCTTTTTCAGAATCAGCAAACGGTCATGGGCGTTCAGCCGCTCCAGCAGTTCGTCCCAGGAATAATCCGAGTACGCCGTGCACACGACGATCTGCAATTGCGGATTTTTCTCCCACAAATGCTCGATGGTGACGGCGCCGTCCCAGCCCCCGGGCATGCGCATGTCGACGAAGGCCAGCGCATACGGTTGCTGCGCGTCCAGCGCCTGAACCAGTTTGGCCAGCCCTTCCTCGCCGCTGTAGGCCGAATCCAGTTCGAATACCGGTTGTTCAGCTTTGGCCGGTGCGCCAAACAGTGACGCTTCCATGGCATCCAGCTCGGCAGAGCCAGCAGCGGCGGGCGTGAGAATCTTGCGAAAGTCGTCGTGAATCGACGGCGTGTCGTCGATCAACAGAATGCGGCGGTTCGACAGTTGTTTCATGCGTTCTCCGTCACCGGAATCAGCGGAATCTGCAGGGTGAACAACGCGCCCTGGCCAGGCCCGTCACTGTGGGCGACAAGGTGGCCATTCATCTCGATGGCCGCCAGGGCGCAGCTGTGCAGACCAAAGCCGTGGCCCTCTTTGCGGGTGGTGAAGCCGTGGGCAAAGATCCGGGTCATGTTCTCCGGGGCAATCCCTTCGCCGTCGTCCTTCACGCTGATTTCCAGAAAATGCTCATCGACGATCCGCACGCCCAGGGTGATGGTGCGCGGTCGGTTGGCAAGGTCGGTCATGGCGTATTTGGCGTTGCTGATCAGGTTGATCAGAATCAGCAACAGCCGGTGTTTATCGCCCATCACCTGCGGCACCTCGGCGTACTCCTTGACCACCGTGACATGGTGGCGGGTCAGCGCGCCGGCGTTCATGCGCAGGGCATCTTCGAGCAGCTCGCTGATGAACAGCGGTTCGGTCATGCTGTTGGCCCCGGCATAGGATTGCTGGGTGGCGACGATGTCCTTGATGTGGTCGACGCTTTTGTTCATCTGACTGAGTTCGTCGACCATTTCCTGCTGCTCCGCCGCAATGGCGCCGACCAGTTGATTGAGATAGCCGGGCAGCAGTTTGCCCTTGGGGTCCTGGCTCAGGAAGTCGCCGAGATCGTCCGCATGTTCGTTGATCATCTGCATCGCCTTGCCCAGCCCCTGGGTCTTGCTCGCGCGCAGTTTGCGGGCGATCAGGTCGGAGGAGATGTTCACGCTGTTGAGCACGTTGCCGACGTTGTGCAGCACGTTGGTCGCGATCTCGGCCATCCCCGCCTGGCGGGCGGTATCGAGCAGCTCACTCTGCGCGTTCTTGAGTTCCCGGGTGCGCTCCTCGACCCGCAGCTCCAGATCCTCGTTGGCGGTTTGCAACGCGTTGTTGATCCGATGGATCTCGGCAAAACTGCGGATCAGACTGATCGCCAGCCACAACAACGACAGCATCAGCAGCACGGAAAACAGCAGCAGGTAAAAGTGGTACTGCCGATTGCTTTGCTCCACCCGTTGCTGGTCCCGATCAAGCAGGGCGGTGATGTTGTCGAGGCGCTCGGCCGAGGGTACCGCTTCGATCTGTTCCAGCAGATCGTTGACGATCGGTTGCTCGCGCAGGATCAGGCCGATGTGATTGCTGAGCAGTTTGATCGGCATCTGAAAACTGTCGGGCAGGCGTTGGGCGTTGACCGCCAGTTTGCTCAAGCCTACTTCGATGTCGGCGGCCTTGTCGTCAGAGGTGACCTGGGCGAACTCCAGCGTGCTGAGCAGCAGGTCATAGGTGTCGGTGGCGATGTTCTGCAGTTGCAGTTTGTCGAGGTCCGGCAGCGCCGCCAGTTGCTCCTGGATGTCGTCTTCCGCGGTCGGCAGGAACGCCAGGGAATTGCGTAACAGGGCGTTGTGCGATTTGAAACGCTCCACCAGTCGGGTCTTGTCCTGCAAGGCTTTGAGAAACCCTGAGTGGGCGTCTTCCCAATGCCCGGCGTCGTTGCGTCCGTGATTTGATTCCGTCGCTTCGAAGCGCTGCCACAGTCGATTGATTTCGTTCATTGGCGAAACCAGCGGATCGTAGTTGTGCGCAATCGCCACACGGGCCTTGAGAATTTCGTTTTCCCACACGGAGTCCTGCTGCTTGATCTGCCGGATGAGGTCGCGGGATTCGGTGTAGGTCGTGGTCTGTTCCGAGCTGGACTTGAGGTACAGAAAGACCAGTATCGAGGCCATGACCACGGTGATACCCGCGACCAGCATCAGGCTGGCGCGGCGCGAAACGTTCATCATGGCGTGTCCTCTAGGCGGCCCGTCAGAGTCTTGAGAAACAGAATGATCAACCGTTTGTCTTCTGCATTGGGCGGGCGCCCCAACTGGTACTGGAACATAACGTCCACTGCACGTTCCAGTGTGGGCGCCGAGCCGTCGTGAAAGTACGGCGCGGTCAGGGCGACGTTGCGCAGGCTCGGCACCTTGAACACCGCACGCTCAGCCTCGTCACCGGTCACGTTGAAACGACCCTGGTCGGCCACAGTCGGATTGCCGCGATCAGCGATGTAATCGCCGAACACCCCGAACTTCTGAAACATGTTGCCGCCGATGTTCACGCCCTGGTGGCAGGCAATGCAGCCGTAATCCTTGAAGCGCTGATAACCGTATTTTTCATCGAGGGTCAGGATGTCTGTGTTGCCCTTCAGATACTGATCAAACCGCGAGTTCGGGGTGAGCAGCGTGCGCTCGTAGCTGGCCAGCGCGTTCTGGATATTGGCCTGGGTCACGGCGTCCGGGTAGGCGGCGCTGAAGCTTTGGCGATAACCCGGATCGTCGGAAAGCCGCTGCAGGACGGTTTTCCAGTCGCTGCCCATTTCGTGGGGGCTGGTAATGACTTTCTCGCTCTGCTCCTCCAGCGTTTCAACCCGGCCGTCCCAGAACTGGCGGAAATTGAGGCGCGCGTTGAACACGCTGGGCGTGTTGACCGGCAGCGGCTGACCATCGAACCCGAGAGAAAAGGCGCGGGTATCAGCACCGCCCTTGTCCAGTTGATGGCAACTGGCGCAGGACAAGGTGTTGTTGGTCGATAACCGTGGATCATTGAACAACTGGCGACCCAGTTTGACCCGTGCAGGATCTTCTTTGGCGAAGTCCGGCAGCGGTTTGAGCGGTTCATCCAGTGGGGCGGCGAGGGCACTGGTGCCGAGTCCGCAGAGCAAAAGCAACAGTGCACAACAGGCAGCATTCATCGGCAAGCGTCTCCCTGACTCAGGGCTGGATTATTGTTCGGGTCAATCACAAAGACTGCCAAGGGGCTGGTACGCCCGTCGCCAACCATCGGGCGAAGACTTCCGGCGGCAGGGCTTTGCTGAAGTAATAGCCCTGGCCTTCCTCGCAGTGGCGGGATTTGAGAAAGGCCAGTTGTTCAGCGGTTTCCACGCCTTCGGCAATCACCTTCAGGTTCAGGCTCTTGCCCAGACTGATAATGGCCCCGACCAGTGCCGCATCACTGCCGTCACCACTCAGGTTGCGGATGAACGACTGGTCGATTTTCAGTACGTCGATGGGGAAACGCCGCAGATAACTCAGGCTCGAATAACCGGTGCCGAAATCGTCGATGGCCAGGCGGATGCCGTGCGCTTTCAGGCGGTTCAGCGCGGTGACCGTGGCGTCGACGTTTTGCATCAGCACGCCTTCGGTTATTTCCAGTTCCAGCAGGTGCGGATCGAGTCCGGTCTGCTGCAGCACCTCCTCGATGCCGTCGACGAAATGGCGCTGACGGAAGTCGATGGCCGAGGTGTTCACCGACATCACCAGTGGCGGCAGCCCAGCCTCCTGCCAGTCGCGGGTCTGCCGGCAGGCCTGGGCCAACACCCATTTGCTCAGGGGCACGATGAGACCGCTGTCCTCGGCCACCGGGATGAAGTCCGCCGGATAGACCCACTCGCCATCGGGCTTTTGCCAGCGAATCAACGCTTCGGCTCCCACCACACGGCCGCTGTCCAGAGCGATTTTCGGCTGATAATGCAGGACGAATTCATTGCGTTGCAGGGCCTGGCGAATGCCTGATTCCAGGCTGTGTCGCTCACGCGCCCGCTGGTTCATGGCCTCCATGAAAAAACCGAGGGTGTCGGGGCCGATTTCCTTGGCGTTGTGCATCGCGGTTTCGGCGCGTTTGATCAGGTCGATCGCCTCCAGCCCGTCATCGGGATAGAGGCTGATGCCCAGGCTTGCGGTGATGCTGACGTCATGCCCGGCAATGGTCTGCGAAGTTTTCACGGTCGCCAGCAGTTTTTCGGCGATGCCGCGCGTCTGCTGCGGGTGGCGGATGTCACTGAGGATCACCACGAATTCGTCCGAGCCGTAGCGGAACACCGAATCCGATTCACGCACACTGCCCTGCAATAATCGAGCGACCCGTTTGAGCACTTCATCGCCGGCCGGGTGCCCGAGGGCAACGTTGATGCGTTTGAAGCGGTCGAGACCGAGAAACATCACCACCAGTTGTTTGTCATGCCGGCGGCAGGCGGCCAGCAACTGCGACAGGCGATCACCGAGCAGAGTGCTGTTGGGCAGGCCGGTGAGGGCGTCGTATTGCAGGAGATGGGAGACTTTCAGCAGTTCGTTGACCCGGGCTTCGACGGTGCGCTCCAGACTGAGCATCTTCAGCGCGGCGTCCTGCGCCAGCTGCCATTTCCAGGTCAGCGCATTGGCCATCTGGCGGATTTCCAGCGAGTCGAACGGTTTTTTCAGAATCAGTAACTGGTCGCCGAACTCCAGCCTTTCCGCCATCGCCTCCCAGCTGTAGTCGCTGTAGGCCGTGCACAAGGCGATCTGCAGGTGGGGGTCGACGCCCCACAACTGCTCGATGGTTTCCAGCCCGTCCCAGCCGGGCGGCATGCGCATGTCGGTGAATGCCAGGGCGTAAGGGCGGCCATCGGCCACGGCTTGTCTGACCAGGTTCAATGCCTCCTGGCCTTGATAGGCGGAGTCCAGCTCAAAGGTCAGATGCGGGGCCTGGTACGTCCCGAACAGGGTTTGCTCGAGACTGTCGAGTTCGGCCTCGCCGCCAGTATTCGGGCTGAGGATCTTGCGAAAGTCGGCGTGGATCGCCGGCGTATCGTCGACGATCAGAATGCGCCGGTTGGTCTGGGCGAAGGGCGTTTTCATCCGTCATCCTGCCCCGTTGGCGGCGTCACGGCGTGGCTGTCCCGGAGCAAGCGGGAGGCCTGTTCCGGGCTGACCGCTGCACCGTAACTGAGCCCGGTCGCGCTACCGAGTGGTGGCGTCGACGAAGGACTGCGTTCCTGCGGCAACAGCCCTTCGGCGATGATGCCGATGTCCAGATCCCGGGCAAAATTGACGATGGCGCGCAGCGTGTTGGCGCCGGCTTCATCCTGCGCGGCGCTGGCGATCAGGTTCTGCGCCAGTTTCAGGTGATTGACCCGATAGGTCTTCAGCCAGTCGAAGGACGAGTACTCGGTGCCGAAATCATCGATGGCGATGGTCACCCCCAGTTCACGCAGGCGCGGCAGCAGATCATTGTGGGTCCATTTGGTCTGCGCCAGTGTCGCCTCGGTGACGTCGAAACGCAGATCCCACGGCGCCAGGGACCAGCGTGCGGTGGTGCGCAGCACGTCGTAGATCAGCTCCGGACCACTTTTGAGTTGGGCCAGGGACACCTTGATCGCCATCACCGGCGGTGCCACCCCGGCGTCGCGCCAGGCGCCCATTTGCCAGCAGGCCTGATCCAGCACCCAACGGCCCAGCGCAATGATCGTTCCGGTCTTTTCCGCCGCGGGCACGAACGCCGAGGCGGGCAGCAGGCCGAGGCGCGGATGATCCCAGACCGGTTGCGCGGCCATGCCGAGGATCTTGCCGCTGTTCATGTCCACTTCCGGGGTGTATTGCAGCTTCAGCCCGCCTTGCTGGATCGCCGTCGTCAACTCATCGACGAGCACCATACGTTCGGCCACTTCTCGGGTGAGCTCCTCGGAGTAGAACTGATACTGGTTGCGTCCGGTTTCCTTGGCGCGGTACAGCGCCATGTCGGCGCCCGCCAGCAGGCTGTCGGCGTCCAGGCTGTTGGCGCGGTACATGCAGATGCCGATGCTGACCGATATGCGCAACGCGTTGCCGGCCAGATGACACGGCTCCAGCAGCGCATCGCGGACTTTCGCGGCGACGGTGGCCGCTTGGGTCGGATCGCTGACATCCAGTTGCAGCAGCGCAAACTCGTCACCCCCCAGGCGTGCGACCACATCGTTTTCCCGCACGCAGGCTTTGATCCGTCGGGCGACTTCCTGCAACAGCAAGTCGCCCACCGGATGGCCGAGGGTATCGTTGATCCGCTTGAAATGATCCAGATCCAGATACAGCACGGCGAACGGCGCCGCGCCCCGGCGTGCGGCGGCAAACGCCTGATGCAGGCGCTCGATCAGCGTGGCGCGATTGGCCAGCCCGGTCAGGCCGTCAGTGCGTGCGAGCTGAGCCATTTTTTCCTCGGCCTGACGCCGTTCCGTGATGTCGATGATGATCCCTTCGACTTCCAGCAGGCGTCCTTCATCATCGCGTACCGGGATGTAGCGGTTTTCCACCCAGCGCCACTGGCCGTCACCGGTGCGCAGGCGAAACTCGAGGGTGGCCCCTTGCGCGTGCCGGTCCAGCACCCGGCCCATGGCCATGTCGACGCTGGCCTGGTCGTCGGGATGAATCAGTGTCTGCGCCCAATTGGGCGACCCCACCAATTGGGCAGCGGTGTGCCCGTAACGGGTGATGTTGTGGGAGATGTACATCAACGGGAACGACGGCTCGCCGCGCAGCCGATAGAGAATGGTCGGGCTGTTCTGCACGATGATGTTGGCGTCGGACAGCTCGCGGGTGCGTTGTTCCACGGCTTTTTCGAGTTGTTCCATTTTCAGCGCGGCGTCTTCGGTCATCTGCCATTTGACCGTCAGTGCGCTGGCCATCTGCCGGATCTCGATGGCGTCGAAGGGCTTCTTCAGGATCAGCAGGCGATCGTTCAGCGCCAGTCGCCCATCGATGTCCTCCCATGAATAATCGGAGTAGGCCGTGCACAGCGCGACTTGCAGCTTGGGGTCGAGCTGCCACAGGCGCTCGATGGTTTCCAGGCCATCCCAGCCCGGCGGCATGCGCATGTCGATGAAGGCCATGGCGTATGGGGACTCTGCAGCGAGCGCCGCTTCGAGTTTGTGCAGCGCTTCCTGGCCCTGATAGGCCGAGTCGAGTTCGAAGTGTAGGGCAGGCGCCGCAACCGATGTACCGAACAGCAGGTTTTCGGTTTCATCCAGGCCGCCGTCCGAGGCGGCGGCCGGGCAGAGGATTTTCTTGAAATCATCGTGGATCGACGCGGTGTCGTCGACGATGAGCACGCGGCGATTGACCCGCAACGATTGCGCACTCATGCCGCATGACCTGCAAAACCAACCACTTGGGTTAACGGGAGCATCCTTATCCCCTCATCAAATGCCTGCATGCAGGCTGCTCTGGGCTACCTGTGGATTGAGCATAGATCGACGATTGCAACTTTGCCTGCCTGTGGATAAGTCGCTGCTGGCGTGACGACCGGAAAAAATCATCTAGCATTTATCTGGCACGCGGGCGAGGTCGAAGATCCGCGGTACGTTCATCTTTTCCGATTCGCTTGAGGTCACGCCATGGAAGAGCAATCCACATCCCCTGCGGCCCCGCGGCCAGCGGTGTTGCTGGTCGACGATGAAGAGTCGATTCTCAACAGTCTGCGGCGCCTGTTGCGTGCTCAGCCCTACGAAGTCTTGCTGGCCACCAGCGGCGCCCAGGCGCTGGAAATACTGGAGCAACGCCCGGTTGATCTGGTGATGAGCGACGCGCGCATGCCGGGCATGGACGGCGCGACGTTGCTGGCCCGGGTCCGCGAGCTTTATCCGCACACCAAACGCATCATGCTCACCGGTTATGCCGACCCGGAGGCGATCATCAAGGCTGTCAACGACGGGCAGATCGACCGCTACATCAGCAAACCGTGGAATGACGAAGAGTTGCTGCTGACCTTGCGTCAGGCTCTGGAACACCAGCATCTGCAACGTGAGCGAGAACGCCTGGAGCGTCTGAACCGGGCGCAGAACGATCAGCTCAAGCTGCTCAACAGCACCCTGGAAAAACACGTGGCTGCGCGCACCGCCGAGCTGCAGCAGACCGCCGACATGCTCGATCTGGCCTACGAGGAACTCAAGCACAGCTATGTCACCGGCACCGAGGTGTTTTCCTTGCTGGCCAACCTGCGTCTGCCGCCGGCCAAGCAGACCAACCGGCAGATCATTGAACTGGTGCGCGGCTACTGCAAGGCACGAAACGTCGACGAGGCCAGCAGTCGTGACCTGACGATGGCGGCCGCGCTGTACAACATCGGCAAGTTGAGCTGGACCGACAACATGATCGTCGCCCCGGCGGATCGCTTGCAGCACACCGAGCGCGATCTTTATCGGGCTTATCCGAAGCAAAGCGAATCGCTGTTGATGACCCTCGACCCGATGAAGGATGCCGCGCAGCTGATTCTGCATCACCAGGAACGCTGGGATGGCGGCGGGTTTCCGGATCACCTCAAGGGCGAGGCGATTCCGTTCGGCTCACGCTTGCTCAAACTGGCGGTGGACTTCGTCGAGTTGCAGTGCGGGTTGATCCTGGAGCGCAAATTCAACGGTGATGAAGCGCTGCTCTATCTGCGCCAATACGCCGGTAAACTCTACGATCCGGAGCTGGTCGAGGACTTCATCAAGGTGTGTGCGACGGTACTCAGTGATATCGCGCTGGCCGATCCGACGGTCAAGGTGCTGAGCACCCGCGAACTGGCTGCCGGCATGGTCCTGGCGCGCAACCTCAATGCCGACAACGGCATGCTGCTGCTCAATGCCGGCAAGGTGTTGAGCGCGCCGTTGGTGGAGAAACTGATTGCCTTCGAGGCCATGGAAGGCGCGAAGTACAAGGTGTTCGTCAAAGTGCCGGAGGAGGGGGCGGGAGCGCTGGCTGCCGAGGGCTGATGCTGGCCAAAGGTGACGTTGGCAGTGCGCGCATGGGATCCTTGCGCCTTTCTTCGGGCCTGTGGGTTATTCATGTCGTCTGCATCTGCTGTTTCATCGCCGCTCATCCGCATCGCCGCCGCGCTGTTGCTCAACGCCAAAGGCCAGACCCTGCTGGTACGCAAGCGCGGCACGGCGGCGTTCATGCAGCCGGGTGGCAAGATCGAAGCGCACGAGTTGCCGCTGCACGCGCTGTCCCGCGAGCTGGAAGAAGAACTCGGGCTGCTGATCGATCCTGCGCAGGCGGCTTTTCTCGGGCAGTTTTCGGCACCGGCGGCCAATGAGCCGGGGTGCATCGTGCAGGCCGAGATCTTTCAAGTGACCATCGATGCCGAGGTCACGCCGGCGGCCGAAATCGAGGAGGTGATCTGGGTCGATCCGGCCACTGATCCTGCTGTGGTTCTGGCGCCATTGACACGCGACCTGATCCTGCCGTTTTATCGCAACTCGCTGACCGCGCTCGCCTGATCATCCACGCAAGGGACTTTGCCATGATCCCGCTTCAAGACCTGCTGATCTTTGCTGCTGCCGCGCTGTTGATGGTGCTGACGCCGGGGCCGAACATGATTTATCTGATCTCGCGCTCGATCTGTCAGGGCCGCAAGGCCGGGGTCACCTCGTTGCTGGGCGTGGTGGGCGGATTCTTTGTGCATATGTTCGCCGCGGCGGCCGGTTTGACCGCGGTGTTTCTGGCGGTGCCGCTGGCCTATGAAGTGCTGAAATGGGCCGGCGCCCTGTATTTGCTGTGGCTGGCCTGGCAAGCGGTCAGACCCGGTGCGCGTTCGCCGTTCGAGGCGCAGCAATTGCCCCCGGATTCAACCCGCAAACTGATCAGCATGGGTTTTCTCACCAGTGCGCTGAACCCGAAAATCGCGGTGTTCTACCTCTCGGTGTTCCCGCAATTCATCACCCCCGAGCACGGCTCGGTGTTCGCCCAGAGCATCATCCTCGGCCTGACCCAGATCAGCGTCAGTTTCAGCGTCAATCTGTTGATCGCGCTGTTCGCGGCGGGTATTGCTTCGTGGTTCGTGCGCAACCCGACCTGGCTGGCCATCCAGCGCTATGTCATGGGCCTGGTGCTCGGCGGTCTGGCGGTGCGGCTGATGCTTGAACAACGGCGGGCGGCCTGAACATGTGGATCGAACGGCTGGACGCCAGTCATGCGCTGGCCTATCGCGAACTGATGCTGGAGGCCTACGACCGCCATCCGCAGGCGTTCACCTCCAGCGTGCGCGAGCGCGCGGTGCTGCCGTTGAGCTGGTGGGAAGGGCGGCTGACCAGCCAGCTCGACGTGGTGCTCGGTGCATTCGAGGCCGGCACATTGGCCGGCATCGTCGGCTTGGCATTGGAGCCGCGAGAAAAGGCCCGGCACAAGTCGACCCTGTTTGGCATGTACGTGTCAGCCGGTTTTCGCCAGCACGGCCTGGGCCAGCAATTGGTCCAGGCCGCTATCGCCGAAGCGCAAACCCGCCCGGCGCTGAAAGTCATGCAACTGACTGTCACCGCTGGCAATGACGCGGCGTTCAACCTCTACCAGCGTTGTGGTTTTAGCCAGTTTGGCCTGGAGCCGCTGGCGGTGCGGGTCGGCGAGGACTACTTCGACAAGATTCATATGTGGCGGGATCTCACGGAGTAACGGGACAGCGGCGAGAATGTCGAGCCGCCCCTGTCCGACTGATCAATCAGGGTAATCGAACTTAGGCACAGGCCCTTCATATATCTGCAATTCCGACTCCGACTCGGATGCGGACGCGCTCATGATGCCGCCGTCAGTACTCACCCGCTCAACGCGGATGTTTCGTATGCCGAAATCGTTGCCGTTGCTACCGTCCTGGAAATTGCTGACGTACAGACGCACGGTCTGCTTTTGAGTGAGGGTGAAGGCGTTCAGAAACAGGTACCAGATTCCGTTTTTTGGCACTATACGGCGATCACCCGGCCACTGTGCCATGCCTGTATCTGCGCACAGGATCGGGTTGACCAACCCTGGTCCGGGACTGTCGGCAATATGCGTGCCCTCGAAGGTGAACCGGTATTGCCCGGGTATGCAGACAAAGTCCCGATACAGCACCGCTCCGGCGAAGCCTGTTGCGGGGCCCTGATCGGTGAAGTTAAAAAATGCGGTGACCCATTGATTGTTCATGAAGTGCGGGCGGATTCTGCCGGAGCGCGCCCCTGTGTAGCGAATCCAGCCGTTAAACTCTTCTTCTACGGCCAGTGAGGTGTAGTGATCTTCCCATTCCTTCTTGAGGACAATGGAACTGGTCGGCGAAACACTGATGTTTTTCAGTTGATCGACAATTGTGGCACTCACCGTATGCGAGCCTTCGCCAATCTCCTGACGTTCGGCGGGAGTCAGGGTGTAAGTGATCGGGTTGGTTTGATGGATATCCGCGATGGTCTTGCGCCAGCGACCGATCGTCAGGGTCATATTGTCATATTCACGCGGGTAGCTGCGGGTGATGGTAAACGTGGCGGATTGTGTTGCATCGATGCTGCCCGGATGACTGACCGTGATCCCGGTGACTGGGGTATGGAACAAAAGGTTCAGCACGGGTGTTGAGTCCTCGTAGTTCCCGCTGACTCGCTTCACTCGGTAAAACAAGGTGTTCAGGCCATCTATCATCCAGCCCCATGGCAGCTTCATATCTATGGGCTGGTTTTCTTCACCACTTTTGATGATCTTGATCGCGGACGTCTCTTCGTCGTTGACCCAAAGCACGACCGAATCACCTACGGCCAGAGCATTTCTAACGAGGTACGGATCAATCACCATGGCTAGCGGGGTAGTCTCCGAATAGAGGGTCCGCGAAATACCGCCGTGATATTTACCAGCAGGCAATACCTCAGTTATCAAGCCCGGGATGGTCATGGGGTACAGCTTAAGGACTGTATTGTCTTGGGGCGAGTTGCTGGAGTTGTCCATCTTCTTTTCCTCGGCGGTGGTTGCCTGATCGACTTGCGCAGGCACCATCAGAACGCTGAAGAAAAACTATGTCACCTGTCAGATCTGACAGGTGGGCGTGCCGAGCAGACGGGTGGTCACGTTGTGGGCAAGCGAAACTCTGCGCTTTAGCGCACCGCACTGACCCCATCCAGCGTCGAGAACGACGTGTCCTTGGCCGTCAGCAGGAAGTCGCGCATGTACGGCGCATCCAGCATGTCCGCGCGGATCGCCGCGTACAGCGTGGCAAACAGGCCTTTCTCACCCAGGCGCTTGGCCTTCACATAGCCGCGTGAGCTGTACTCATGCAACGCCCAGTGCGGCATGCCGCACACGCCACGGCCGCTGGCGACCAGTTGCATCATCATCACCGACAGCTCCGAGGTGCGCACCTGCGCCGGTTCGATGTCGGCCGGTTCGAGGAAGCGGGTGAAGATGTCCAGCCGGTCGCGTTCCACCGGGTAGGTGATCAGGGTTTCGCTGAGCAGGTCTTCGGGAACGATGTACGCTTTGCTCGCCAGCGGATGCTGGTTGGCCACCGCCAGCATCGCCTCGTAGGTGAACAGCGGCACATAGGTGATGCCGGCGATGTCCAGTGGATCGGACGTCACCACCAGGTCCAGGTCACCCCGGGCCAACGCTGGTAGCGGGGCGAAGGCGAAGCCCGAGGCGAGGTCGAGTTCGACTTCCGGCCAGGCGTCGCGGAACTGGTCGATGGTCGGCATCAGCCACTGAAAACAACTGTGGCACTCGATGGCCATGTGCAGGCGCCCGGCAGTGCCACCGGCCAGACGGCTGATGTCACGTTCGGCGGCACGCAGCAGCGGCAGGGTCGCATCCGCCAATTGCAGCAGGCGCAAACCGGCGCTGGTGAAGCGCACCGGTTTGGTCTTGCGCACAAACAGCGGCATGCCCAGACGCTCTTCCAGTTCCTTGAACTGGTGGGACAGGGCCGACTGGGTCAGGTGCAGGCGGTCGGCCGCATCCACCAGGCTGTCGGCTTCGCGCAGGGCATGCAGGGTTTTCAGGTGACGGATCTCAAGCACCGCTGGCTCCATGAACAAAATTTGTGATCAGGACAACGGTGTTGAGTCTGTCTCATGTTTGGCAGGTTGTCATCCTGCTGTGGAAAAGTGCTTGAGCGCCATGGGCCGGCCAATGTCTCCGCGCCAGATCGATTCGACTTCAATGCCACTGCGGGCCTGGGTCTGTTGCCATTGCAGACCGAGATTGCGCTGCGCCGGCAGTTTCAGGTGGGCTTTGACGAAGTCGGTGAATGGCGCTTTCGCCGAACGGTAATGGAAATGCGCGTACCACAGTGTTTGTGGCGGCTGTCGGGTCAGGTCGCGCACTTCATATTCCTGGAGAAGATCCCTGGTGCCATCCGCGCGCTTGCCGAGATCGCGCAGCCCGGTCTCCTTGCGGATCTCCACCACTTCTTGCGCCAGCAGATAGTCCAGATAGCCTTCGCTCGGTGTCTGGCTGTTCAAGGTTTGTTCGATGCGCAAGCGGCGCCCGAGTCGTTTCAGCTCACTGGCCTGATCGTGCAACTGGCGGATCAATGGCTCGCGCGGGGAGAGTCCTTCGAGTGTGGTCGCCCGCACTGACAGTTCGCTCGCCTCGCTGAGCATCATGTGTTCCAGGTCGACGGGAAGCATGTCCTGACGCGCATAGCCCTCGATCTTGTTCTGATAGGCGGGTCCCGCGTCCAGACGTTTGCGCGCCTCCGCCAGCAGCGGCGGCAAGGGCGTTGTCGTCGCGGTTTGCAGCGGTGCCGCAGGTTCAGCCAAGTGGTATTTGCCACTGCTGCGCGGTAGCCAGGTCTCGGTGTGGCCGTCAGCGCCTTCGATGGTAAAGCGCTTCTGGCGAGTGACCGGGTCCGTTTGCTCGACCCCGACCAACAGGCGGTTGTCATCCGTTTCGAAAAGCCGTTTATCGCTGGCCGGTTGGCCTGCCGGGGACACGGTCCGATTGCGCAAGGCGTAACGGGCGTGTTCTTCGAGCCTGGCCAGATGGTCGAGAAACGGAGCGACGTGCTCGAAGTCCAGATGTTGCGGATAGCCCAGCGTCCAGGCGTTGAGGCCGCGACGGAATTGCGTGTAGATCGTCAGGCAGTCCTCCAGCACCCGGACCCGCTGAGTCGGGTTGGCTTTAACGCTCGTCAGGTTGTGTTGGGTGAACATCGCCCGGCCGATTTCCGTGCGGGCCTTTTTCATTTGTACGTGGAAGTAGCCCCAGGTGGCGTCGTCTATCGCGTCGGGATGGGTGATCAGTTCCAGCCGGTGCGCGGCATTGAGATAACGCTGGTTGGCCGGACTGAAGGTGCTGTTCACCGAGGCGACATCCGCGGCGATTCGCGCTCTGTGGGTTTGATCGGTCATGCGCGGATGCCAGAGGTTGACCTGTTCGAGCTGTGAGTACGCCCGCGCGAACTCGGTGAGGAACGTGCTGCGCAGGGTTTTGCGCTGCCTCATCAAATCCAGATGGCGGCGGGTATCGGTGGCGGGGGTGGCGTCGGAGAGCTTGAGCAATTGGTCGATGCGGTGGAGGTATTCGAGCAAGCGATCCTTGGTGAAATGAACCCGGTACAGAGCGCGGTCGGTCACCACGCTGGCGCTCTGGCTCTGCATGTATTTGATTTGCCGTCGCTTCTGACCGTGACTCAATGGCAGCAATTGCTCGAGGTTTTGATAGCTGTTTTCGGCCAGTTCGATGTCCGCCAGGCACGCTCGATCCAGCGCATCACGCAACGGCTGACGCTGTTGGAGAGTGGTCGCGTTGTAGCGTTCCAGGCTGGCATTGGTGGCCGTCGTTTGCGTCTGCAGGCGGGCCATGTCGTGGTCGACGGTGTGACTGAGCGTCAGTTGGCGGCGCAGGTGCCGGTCGGTCCACCAGCGTGGCAGCCAGCGGCGAATGGCTTCGGGCCAGAGCGGGTCCATGCCATTGGCCAGATGTCCGAGCGCCGCCCCTCCGCCGGCCCCTCCGCCGTCCATCAGTGTTCCATGGACGGCGTAATGGGTATTCCATTGGCCGGACTCATCGAGGGCGATCGGCATCTTGTAACCGCGCGCGCGTGCCGGCAAGGCGCCAGCCGCGGTGCGTGTCGCTCAATTGAACGCGATAGACACGGCCCTGACTGAGGATGAAATCACCATCGGCATGCCGGTACACCTGTCGATAAACCCCTTGGGTACCCGGTTGCACGTCTGCCAGAGAGATCTGGTGTTCATATTCGTAACCCTTGAACTGCTCGGCGGCCCGGCGCGCCTGTCGCCGTGGCAGCGGGCGCAGTGCGCCCGATGTACTGGCTGCGGCGACAAGATGGCGACGACGGGTAACTGCGCGAGCCAGGGTGCGCAGGCTGTCGGGGCCTGTTGCGACCACTGGCAGCACGTCCATGGCCGCATCGATCAACGCCAGCAACACGGCCTCGACTTCGGCCAGCCCCTGACCGACTTCACCGCGCAAGAATGCGGCAACGGCGCGGTTGGCACTGCTCCACGCGTCATAAACGCCAAGTGCCGTGCCCACAAACGGCAATAAGCCGAGGGCCATCTTGATGTAATTGAATACCGCACCGGACTGCAATGCCTGCTGCTCCAGAAACAGCGCATCGTTGGAACGTGAGCTGTCACGATGCGCCTCGAGCAGACGCCCCATATGCACATTGAGCAAATGCGCGGACAGTGAGGTGGTCGCCGGCCATTTCATTCCGATCCCGATCAGCGCGTCGAAGTTGCGCCGCTGAGCTTCGTTGATCCGACTGACGTGACTGGCGAAACCGCCGCTCACGGTGCGCCCGGCCAGATAGTCGACCATGCTGTTTTTGATGCAGCGATTGAACAGGTTACGCCGCGCCTGCTCCAGCGAATCGAACTGGCGCAGGCCATCGCCCTCCGGGTTATCCGGCAGATAGAGCAGTGTCAGCCCCTGGGTCTGTTCGACGATCAATGTCACCCCGGCCAACGTGCTGGGGCCTTGCCCGGCTGTGTCTTCTCCACCGACCGTGAGGTGGGCCGGCAGCAGCACGATATTTTTTCCATCCTGTGCGTAGGCTGCTGCGGTCGAGGCATCCGTGACGAAGTCCAGCACCTGTTTGCCCTGAGCGTCGATCTGGCCTTGCAGCAGTGCAAACTCGCCTTGCAGCTTGAGCATCAGTCGCCACGGCTCGGTCAGGCATTCACGGCGCCATGCCGTGGCAAAGGCCGACGCTGAGGGTGACCCGAGAAAAGTTTCGCGCAATCGTTGTTCATAACGTCCGGCCACATCCAGCTCAGTGACCAGGCGCCGCAGGTAGGCCATAGTCAGGCCGCTGCTCAGCGCCTGACGATCAGCCTCGACGTCGGAGCTGATGTTGAGGCGCAGAAAGGAGAGACGCCACCACAGGGCCTGGTCGATGTTGCTCAGGGCCAGTTCCACCAAGGTCATCGTGCGGCGGACCGGTCCGGGAATCAGCACATTGCGTTGCGGCGTGCCGGGCGCGGCTCCCTCCATCACGACTTTTTTCCAGGACGTGGAGTCGGGCAATTCCAGTTCGACGCGGGTGTTTTCGTGCAGCGAGAAGTCGAGGCGCAAGCGTTCGTCGATGCGTTGGCGGGCAAAGGCTTCGCGGGACGGCAGATCGCGCTGCAACAGATTGTGGGCACGCTGGGTGGCGTCGAGGTATTGCTCGATCAGTGCCTGCAAACGCGGCCGTTGACTGACGTCCAGTTGACGCAACCATGCCGGCAGCGCGCTGGCCAGTTCAGCGGCTCGTTCCTGTTCCTGACGTTGGGCATAAGCCAGTTCGCGGGCGGCCACCACGGGCACCGTCAATAGCGTAATGCTCAGTGCCTGCAACCTCTGCAGTGCGGCATCGCGCTCGCCGGGGTCAAGGTGCTCACGGATAATCTGCACGGCCTGCTGTGCACAGGAGTAGAGCTGCTGTTGCAGAGCCCAGGTCAACGGATCACCGCTCAGTGGCGTGAGGTGAATGGCGGCATGCCGGTCACCGGCTGTGCGCTTGAACAACGAGGCCTCCAGCGCCCGGCGCGAAGTGAAATGCTGCAGCCCGCCAGACTGGCCAGGCCAATAGAGCAACAGACCCTCGTCCATTGCAGCGTTTTCGTCGCCAGGGGGTGCGATCACCAGCACGCCGGCCAGCTCTTCGCTGTAGCTGTTTCCCCCTTCGGTAACCGACAGGGTGACCCGCGCAACCATCACCTCCGAGGCTCGGGCTTTCTGATCCGTAGCGTCGAGTACGGTCATCAGCCGGCGGTGATCGCTTGCGCCGAGCTGATTGAGCGTGCGTTGCAGGTCGGCTTCGGCGCGCAGGCCATCGCGGCGGGCCTGGTGCAGTGTGTGGTAATGCATGTTGCTGCTGTGGAGCAACTCGAGCATCTGCTGTGGCCGCGCCGACTCAAACAGCGCTTGCGCCGCAGTCTGACTGGCCTGTTCGGCAAGACTCAGTGCCTCGAACTGCCGTTTCAGGGTCAACCGCAGCGGATGATCCTTTGCCACGCTGACTTCTTTGCCCAGCAGAGCGTCGAGCGCAGCATGCTCACGGGCAAGCGCTGCCGAGCGCAGCGGCCGAGGAATATCGGGGTCCAGTAAAGCGAATGGTGCAGGATCAGCCTCGGTCTGCGCTTCTTCCGCCGGCCGTGTCGGCGTTTCGGCGAATAACGTTGCGAGCGCAAATTCAGGCGGATGGTCACCCGCGCTCAAGGTCTGATTGAGCAACGCCAGCCAGTTCTGCCGCAATGGGTCGCCACTCAACGGGATGTAGTCGAGAACGATCGCGCTAGCGGGCGGTGCGGACGCAGACTGGCGCTGGTCGAACAGCCATTTGCCAAGCTCGGCGAGGCTATTGAACAGCATCAATGCCTGTGGGCGACCCGGCACGTACAACACGTGACGGGCCGTCTGATCGACCGTCAGCCGGATTTTCAATGTTCCCGGCCAGGGCTGGCGTCCGTCACTGAACGAGGGCCGGGTGACGTGCAGTCCCGACGATACATCGTCCGGCGGGTCGCTGATCGCCGAGAGCGTGCGCAGTTGTTCAACCGTGATCGTGGCTTCGGCGCAGGCGATCTGGCACGCGGCTTCGAAGTGCTGTCGATACAGTGCCAGTGCCAGTTCCCGACGCGATAACGCAGAGTAGGGCGCGCGCGCGTCCCACCATTCGACGGATATCGACGGTGAGTGGCTGGCCATGAGCTGACGCCATTGACGGCGACACTCCTGCCAACGGGACGTCGCCTGCAGATAGAGGTTCTCGTTGAGGTTTAACGGCAGCGGGTGAAACGGGCCGAAGTCGGTGATGGCGGGTGGCGGGATGTCGAGCATGGCGACGGGTCTCCAGAACAGCTTGAAAGGGCCGCAAAGGCCGGTTTCAAGCCATTAGAAGACGCAGATCGCAGGGCCAGGTGGTAGCGGGATATTGCTCTGAAGTGGGCTGCCGATGACCGCTCGGCACTCTTCATCAAACTGTCATCGAACTGTGGCAGCGCGCTTGCACAAACTTCATCAGACTCGCGCTCTACTGGGGTTCTGCGTTTCGGTGTTTTTCATGAGCAAGGGATTTTTTTCGCGCGCGGCCGTTCTGGTCGCGTTTTTATTCGCTGTGCCAGTGTTCGCCGCTGCGCGGTGTGATGTGAACGTGCCGACCGAGCATGTCGATCTGCAACAAGTGAGCATCGCCTACCAAAGCATCGGGCGGCCGTCGGATCCGGCGCTGTTGCTGGTCATGGGCCTGGGCGGGCAGTTGATCCACTGGCCGGACGAAGTGGTGGTTGCGCTGTGTCAGCAAGGCTTTCGGGTGATTCGCTATGACAATCGCGATGTCGGCCTGTCGACCTGGCGCCAGGCACCGGCCGAGGCCAACCTGACGTTTGAAGTGCTGCGCTACAAGCTGGGTTTGCCGGTGTCGGCGCCGTATTCGCTGACCGACATGGCCGACGATGCACTGGGCCTGATGGATGCGTTGCACATCGACCAGTTTCACGTTCTCGGCGCGAGCATGGGCGGGATGATTGCCCAGCATCTGGCGGCGATGGCGCCACAACGGGTCGAGAGCCTGACGCTGATCATGACCAGCTCCGGTGCCGAGGGCTTGCCGGCGCCGAGCGCGGCGCTGGTGCAACTGCTGGCGCGCCGCGGTGCGCCGAATCGCGAGGTGACGCTGGAGCAACAGGCAGACCTGTTGGCGGCACTGGGCAGCCCGTCGGTCACCGATGACCGCGAGGCGTTGCTGCATCAAGCGGCGATTGCCTACGACCGCGCGTTCAACCCTGAAGGCGTAAAACGCCAGATCATGGCGATCCTTGCCGAGCCGAGCCGGGTGGCCTTGCTCAATCAATTGCGCGTGCCGACGCTGGTGGTGCATGGCACCGCCGATCCGCTGTTGCCAGTGATGCACGGTGTGCACCTGGCCGCGCACATTCGCGGCAGTCAGTTGAAACTGATTCCGGGGCTGGCCCATCGTTTTCAGGAGGCGTTCAAGGCGCCGTTGCTGGCGGCGGTGCTGCCGTACCTGCAGCAGCACCGTGAAGACACTTCGCACTGGGCGCAGATCGAGCCGGGGGCGGCGGGAAATCTGCTCTGAAGGTGTGCGCAGTCACATGAAAAAAATCCCGCCGTGGTGTTCAGCCCGGCGGGATTTTTTCTACCGGCATGAGGGCCGGGGCTTCAGTTGGTCACTTGCTGAACAAACAGGTTCTCGATGAAGAAGTCATTACCTATGTCGCCGGGCTCAGCGTTGTGGATGTAGAAATTGGCGGACTCTGCCGTAGCGGTAAACCTGCCTCCCAGGGTATTCCAGCCAGTGAATTTGTAAACGGTGATGTGTGACGTGTGCAGCATGTGATCGACCACCAAAGCGATTTTCGGGTCCACGTCGTAGCCATTCACCGCCGTATTGTAAATCGCGCAGGTAAACTCGTACTGAGCGCCGATGATCAGGTTGAAGCGTCGGACGAAGAGGTACCCGCTGTTATCTATTTTTGCCGGAGTATCGATATAGAAAAGGCAGTGAGGGGCCGTCCCCAGCCAGCGTCCGCTTTGTGCGCCTGCGCCTGGGATCCAACCATTGAAGTTGCCGACGTTGAAGCTGGTAAGGGAGTACAGGTCTGGCTGAACCCTCACCGTCCAGGACGAAGACGACTGCTGCCCGTCTGCGGTTTTTGCGATCAGGTTACTCCAACCGTGCCCGACATTGACCACCAGGCTCCAGATGCCGTTCTGATCTGTCGTGGCCGAACCCAGCGGCGTCTGCCCATTGAACAGGAGCACCTTGCTGCCCGGGGACGCTGTGCCGACCAGTTGCGGAGTGGGATCGTCACAGGTTCCGCCGTTTCTGACCTGGCCGGTGATGTTGCCCTGATTGTCGATCAACTGGGTGATTGCCGGGCGAGCGAGCATTTCGGTCTTGATGGTGAGTTCCAGCATCGGGAAAAAGGTGTCAGCGCCGCCTTTATCGCTGAACCTGGCCACCGACAAGCCGAATATCTGCGTACCGTCCTTGAATAGCTTGAGTTGAGCGCGATCGATCACGCCGCTCAATCCGCTACTGACGTGATTGGCAGTGATTACCCCGTCAAACAGCATGATCACGAATTCGCTGCCGTCTTGTTTCTGCCCACTCAGGGCCACCCGCATGCGGGTACCTGCGGCGATGAACAGCCAAGGGATCAGTGTCCAGCGAGCGTTCCCTGCGAAATGGTTGAGGTTGAGCACTTTGTGATCCGGTGCTTCGGCAATGCTCATGCGCGGGTAGTTGATTTCCGGGTTGGCAATGGACGTTACGTCATACCGGGCAACATCGGAGCTTTGATCCTGGATACCTTCCTGCGTCACTACATAGTGTAAGGAGATGAAACCGTTGATGTTGGCAGGCACAGCCGTCGGCGGCAGCGTAAACAGTAAGGTACCGCTGGCGCTGCCCGGCCGCGACTCCAGGACCGGACTACCAAAACCCTCACGGCCCTTTACGTTCAGAGTCACTCGATGCGAGGGATCCATGCCGAGGTAACTGACTTTCACGGTGGCGCCATTTTTGGTCTTGATCGGATCGATCTTGTTGTCCACCGATGCCTCTACCAGCTTGGGTGCAGGTAACAGAAGTGCCTTGGCGCCGATGCGTAAAATCAGTTCCGGTGCGGTAAGGGGTAGCTCGCGTGGACGTTCGATGTACCAGTCGACGACGATAATGCGATTGAGCAGCGACTGGACGAGCTCCAATGTCAGGCGAAATTCGATGTCCTTGCCGACATTGCTTGCGCCGACCGGCAATGAATCGAAAAACACCGGGCGATCCTGCGGATCCAGATCGGTACCCAGAGACCAGACTTCCAGGTGCACGGTATCGCCAATCTGTGTGTGAGCGGCGGCGCGACAAATGGCGGGCGTACCGAAAGGGATGTCCTTGGGGTCAAGTATGCCAGAAGAGGATTTGCCGACTTCGACCACCACCAGCGTGTCCGAAGCGCGACCGATACGAAAGTAGCTGGTAAAGGAAAGCAAAGGCTGATCGTGCCCATCACCGGTGACCTCGTAGTAGATAATGATGGAGCCATTGGGGTACGTGCTGAAATGCCGCGTTTCAATAACGAACGGCACCACGATGCCCGTCCCGGGGATATCCATCGAACGCGTGACGAAACGCTCATAGGTCTGCAAACGAGTTGTGCCGCCAGCGCTGGTGCTCAGGCAGGTGAGCGTCACCCGATTACCGATGACTATGCCGTCGATACCGGGGCCGGCATAGATCTCCGCGCTTTCGAGCTCTGCGGGAAATACCGCACCACGGGCTTGTGGCGCAATGGGCGCAGGGGCGCGATATCGTTCGCCGATCAATCTTGGTGAATAGGGATAGGACGGCGTGCGAACCACGCTGCCAGAGGTGGTCCGGATGCGCTCATATTTCAAGGTGAGAACCGTCGGCGCCAGTTTTTTCACTGTTGCGAAGGGCACGTCGAACGTCACCACGCCTGCCTTGTAATCGAGGGGACCAAAGACTTCGCGATACCCGCTGGCCCCATCCTCAAGGTAGAGCTTTACCTTGTCGCCGACGATGGCCTGTGAGCGCGGCACCGGTATGTCAGCCTTCATGGGGGCGCCCCCAAGGTCGTCCAAAGCAAGCACATCGTCCACAGTCAATCGGACAGTCAGGGCTTCCAGATAAGTTTTATCAGGGTCCAGGATGCCCACGCCGACCTTCGAGGTCAGACTGACGTTATGCACCTGGTCAATGATCCTGTAACTCACCAGCAATGGATCGGCGTGCCCGATGAGCTTGAGAACGGCGGAACTTACTGTCATCAGAATGTCTTTGCCGATCTGCTCGGGAGTGATGACGTAATAGACGACCTGATTACCAACGGTCAGCTCGATTTCGTCTCCCCGACTCATGTTCGGCCAGGCCGTAATGGTGAAGTCAACGTCGGATTCGATCATATTCTTGTCGATCAACGCTGGAAAATCCGGTGCTTCCAGGGGCACGCGGTCGGGGAGTTTGCCGGTGGGATCAAGGCTGTCAGGAAAGGTCGGTTTGAACCACACGATAATTTTGTCTGACAGCTCGGATATCGTGCCGCTGACCCGCTCGATGGTGTACCACATCGAATGGACACCGGGTCTGTCGATAACTGTTCTGGGCAGTATGCCGAGGATGTTCTGATTATCATGGTCGGCAGAGACGATTATCGTCGTGATCAATGTGCCACGCTCGGTTGGATCGGGTGCCTCGCCCGGCTCAAGGCGTTTGCCCATGTACACGCTTACGGTATCGCCCCTTTCCATCATCAGGTAGGAGGGAATCAGCACCCTCCAGCCCTGCCCGGTGCCTGCCGTTTCTTCAGCGCTGACGCCAAACAGGGCCTGAGGAAAATCAACCGGGTGCCAGCCCGGTATCAGGACGGCAAACAGTTTGAGTATCCCCTTTACCGTAATTAAACCGGCTGATTTGATCTCGGCAAACGGATCGACTCGTTGCTGGGGGCTTTCTGCTTGAATCGCAGCCAGTTGTTCACGGGTGTAGATGAACGGGGCAGTCATGGCGATCTCCGACCGAATGAGGCGCGTAACCCGCCGTGGACGGCGCGCGTGTGAATCCATTGAGCGGCAAAAAGACAAGGGACGCCACTGTCAGAACTAACAGGTAGACGACTGTTTTGGACGAGCGGTAGGGGCTGTTCCTCGCCAACAGACGGACCGACACCTTCGGCACCTGACGGTGTATGGTGAAAACTTTTCCGCACGATTCCCGCTCGCGAGGTGTGTGATGAGTTCCGCTTTGAAAATCGATTTTGTCAGCGACGTGTCCTGCCCGTGGTGCGCCGTCGGTCTGTATGGCCTGCTGCAGGCGCTGGAGGTCCTTCGCAACGAAGTACAGGCCGAGATCCAGTTCCAGCCATTCGAACTGAACCCGAAAATGGGCGCGCAAGGACAGAACATCAGCGAGCACATCCAGCAGAAATATGGCTCAACCCCCGAGCAGTCGCAGAAGAACCGCGAAGCGATTCGCGCCCGTGGCGCCGAGGTCGGGTTTGCCTTTCCCACCGATGGCAACAGCCGCATCTACAACACCTTCGATGCCCACCGCTTGCTGCACTGGGCCGGGCTTGAGGGGTTGCAGTTGCCGTTGAAAGAGGCGCTATTGAAGGCGTATTTCACCGACGGCGGCAACCCGTCCGATCATGCTCAATTGATCCAGATTGCTGAAAGCGTCGGTCTGAATCGCCAGCGCGCGGCGGCGATTCTGGCCTCTGACGAGTTCGCCAATGAGGTGCGTGAAGAAGAGCAAGTCTGGCTGCAACGTGGCGTGAGCTCGGTGCCGACCGTGGTGTTCAACGGTCAGTACGCGGTCACGGGCGGGCAGCCGGTGGAGACGTTTGTCGGCGCGATCCGGCAGATCATCAGTGAAGCCAAGGGCGGCACTGTCAGCTGACGCCCGGCCTCAACGAACGATCTTGTCGACGTGGATCCCGAGCTTCTTCAGCCGATACCAGAAGCTGCGCTCGGAGATCCCGATCAACTGCGCCGCGGCTGCCTGGACGCCGTTGCTCTGCTGCAGGGCGGCAAGAATGTAGGCTTTCTCGACTTCCGCCAGCGCCGCCTCCAGATCCGCCGGCACGCCGTTGATCTCGGTCAGCGAGCCACTGTTGTCGGAGGCTTGGGCGGCGAACAAGTAGGCTGGCAGATCCTGCTCTTCGATGATGTTGGCGGAGGCGACGATGGTCGCGCGCTCTACGCAGTTCTGCAGTTCACGAATATTGCCCGGCCAGGAATAGCGAGTCATCGCCTGCAAGGCCTGCGCGCTGAAACGGCTGATGCGTTTGCCGGCAGCGGCGCCCAGGGTGTGGGCGAAATGCCGGGCCAGCGGCGCGATGTCCTCGACCCGTTCGCGCAGCGCCGGCAGCGGAATCGGGAACACGTTGAGGCGGTAGTAGAGGTCCTCGCGAAACTCCTTGTCGGCCACCGCTTGCAGCAGGTTTTTATTGGTGGCGGCGATCACCCGCACGTCGACTTTGCGCTCCTTGGTATCGCCCACCGGTTCGATCACTCGTTCCTGCAGGGCACGCAAAATCTTCGCCTGCAATGCCAGCGGCATTTCGCCGATTTCATCGAGAAACAGGGTGCCTTTGTCGGCCTGCTGAAAGCGTCCGATACGATCGGCCACAGCACCGGTGAACGCGCCTTTGCGGTGGCCGAACATCTCGCTTTCCAGCAACCCTTCGGGAATCGCCGCGCAGTTCACTGCCACGAATGGCTTGTCGGCGCGATTGCCGTGTTTGTGGATGGCCCGGGCGACCATTTCCTTGCCGGTGCCGCTCTCGCCGCTGAGCAGCACGGTGGCGCTGCTTTCGCGTACCGAATCCACCGCTTGCAGCACGCTGCGAAAGCTTGGGCTGTCGCCGATCAGGCTGTCGATCTGCCGATGCTCGTCGAGTTCGGCGCGCATGCGCTGGTTGTCTTTGAGGATGTCGCGAAACTGCAGGGCCTTGCTGACGGTGATGTCCAGTTCGTCGATGTCGAACGGCTTGGCGATGTAATCGAACGCGCCATTGCGCATCGATTCCACGGCGTTTTTCACCGTGCTGTAGGCAGTCATGACGATCACCGGCATCTGCGGATAGCGGGTTTTGACTTCCGCCAATAACTGCGCGCCGCCCATGCCGGGCATGCGCCAGTCACTGATCAGCAGGTCGATGTCTTCGCTCTCCAGCAGCTTGAGCGCGTGCAGGCCATTGCCGGCGGTGAACACGCTGATGCCGTTCTGCCCGAGGGCCGAGGCCAGCAGGTCGCAGAGTTTCGGTTCGTCGTCCACCACCAGAATGTTATGCGTCATCGTCGCTCTCGTCGAAGTCCTCGCCATTGGCCGGAATGTACAGGCTGAAGGTGGCGCCGGCATCTTTTTCGCTGACGCATTCGACCCGGCCGTTGTGGTTTTCCATGACCGAAAACACCTTCGCCAGACCCAGGCCGGTGCCCGAGGCCTTGGTGGTGACGAACGGGGTGAAGATGCGTTCGAGCATGTCCGCCTCAATCCCCTGACCGGTATCCGCGATGCTGATAAGGGTGAATGTTCCGGCGCTGGCGATGCTCAGAGTCAGGCGACCACCGTCGGGCATGGCATCAATGGCGTTGACGATCAGGTTCAGGCCAGCCTGTTTCAGCTGTTTGGCATCGGCATAGATCGTTGCCCCCGGCGCCTGATCTTCAATGTGCAGATCGATGTTATGGCTGCCCAGTTCCGGCTCGCAGAACCCGGCCAGTTCATCCACCAGCGCCCGTGCTGACTGGGTGGCACGGATCGGTGCGCTGGGTTTGGCGAAGTCGAGGAATTCAGTGATCAGGTCGTTGATCCGGCTGACTTCCTTGACCACGTATTCCAGATGTCGCTTGTCGGTTTCCGGCAGATCCGCGCGGCGGTGCAGCAGTTGCGTAGCGGTCTTGATGATACCCAGCGGGTTACGGATTTCATGGGCCAGGCCCATGGCCACTTCGCCCAGCGCGTGCAAGCGGTCACGGCGGCGCAGTTGCGACTCGAGATGCTGCAACTCCTCCAGCCGCTGGCTCATGTGGTTGAAGGTGCTGCTCAGTTCCGCCAGTTCGTCGCCGCCATTCACGTTCAGGCGCTGGTGATAATCGCCAGCGATCACCGCCTGCACGCCTCGGGACAGACCGCGCAACGGCTTGGTCAGGCGCTGCGACACCAGCCAGCCGACCGCCAGCGAGGCTGCCGAGCTGAGGAGGAAAATCAGGATGAACAGATTGCTCTGGTTGACCAGGCCGACGAGGCTGGTATGGCGCAGCAGACCGCTGAAGATCACCCCCTGCAACTGGCCGTTTTCGTTGAAGATCGGCCGGTAGATTCCGCTGTAGTTATTGGTGAACTGTTCGTACGGGCCTTTGGTTTTACGCAGGATCTGCTCGATGTCTTCCGGCAGTTGCAGGGGATGATCCTGGAAGCGCTGGGTGGAGAAAATCTCGGAGAAATCATCGCCCTTGGCCAGGTACAGGCGCAGGTCCAGCGAATGCACATCGGCGACGCTGGTCAGGAAACTGTTGTCCAGATACGTGCCGACGATCATTTTGTAGTCGACGCCGTCCTGATCGGTTTCGAACGTCGAGATCACCGTACCGGTAGCCACGCCGCCGACTTGCAGGGTTTGCAGCACCGCCTTGGGTGCCGTGCTGATCTGGCTGACGATATCGTCGGCGGCGGTGCTGAATACCATTTTGTTGTCGCTGTTGCGGATCAGCGCCACGACATCGATGCCCATCGAGTCGGCGATGTCGGCGGTCAGTCTGTCTTGTCGGGCGGAATGGCGGTCGAGCGGCGCGCGCGTGTGGCGCATGAACAACTGCGCGGCCCGGGCGTTGTCACGGAGGATTTCACTGATCTCGTCCTCGACGATCTTCGAGGATTCCTGCAGCCAGATGCGCACGTTGCTGTCGAAAATCTGCGACAGCGTGGTGGCCGCCAGTTCAGCGGCGATCATGGTCGGGATCACGCTGACCAGCCAGAACGCCAGCACCAGTTTGCGTTGCAGGCTCCAGCCGGACAGGGCGAAAGATCGAGGCGGGGTGCGGCGGTCTTTGATCATTGGATTTCGCTTATTGCAGCAGCCATGGCCGGGTCGGAGCGATCCGGGCGAACGAAGCGTTTCACCAGACGCAACAGGTGGTCGAACAGCGGGTTGCGATGGCGGAAAAACAGCGTGTTGCCGACAAACGCGCAACCCAGGCGCAGCTTACTGGCATAACCGGCCTGCCCGCACGCGTAGATCGCCAGTCGGTGTTCAATACAGTAGTCGACATTGAACAGCCAGCTACGGGTGTAAAGATTGTATTCGCGGGTGCGCGCCAGATCGTGGGCGAAAAACTTGTCGACCATCCGCTGCCCGTCGAGCAGCAGCAGATTGAACGCCACCAGTTCGTCGTCGAGCCAATAGAGCACGCATGCCGCGCGCTCGTCGAGGTGGGCCAGCACTTCGCGAAAGTACGCGGCGGGCAGGCATTCGAAGGCCAGATCGCTGCGGGCGAGGGTGGCTTCGTACAGTTCCATCATGCGTGGCAGCAAGTCGTGCACCGAGCGTCGCCACTCGGTGCGCGGACCCTGGCTGCGCAAGGTGCGGCGCAGGTCCTTGCGCGTGGATTTGCCGAGGCTGCCGAGGTACGCATCCACCGAGGCGAAGGTGATCGGCAGTTCGGCGCCGGGCAGGCCGGGCATGCTTTGCAAACCGGCCTGGTTGCAGACATCCAGCCATTGTTGATCGCGATGCGAGGCGTCCTTGATGGCGAACAGGCCGATATCGAGCTGCTCGGCGTCCTGTTGCGCCAGCGTCAGCAGTTGCGCGAGCAACGCCGGACGCTGCGCCAGCTCGACGTGCGAGGCAGTGCCGACATGGCATTTCTCGGCCACCGGTGAGCCGAGGGCGTACAGGTGAATGTCGAACAGCCCCGGCCGGCGCCGACGCAGCCATTGGCTGACGCGTTTGCCCGCGCCCTGCAACGTGGTGTCCAGCGAGTAGGCGGTGGTGAACGCCACGGCCGCGGCGAGCACTCGACCGTCTTCCTGCAGGGTCAGATAACGCCAGTGAAAACCGTCAATTCCCGCGCGTTCCACGGCGCGGTAATAGTCCCAGTCTTCCAGCTCATCGGCGAAGCAGTCATTCCAGGCGCAGCGGTCGATCGCTTCGATGCTTGCAAAGGCTTGAGCGGTGATCACGTCGGTTCCTTGTGTCGGCGAGTCGGACCGCAACGGCTCAGGCCAGTTGTCGGGCTTGCAGTGGCACGATTGTCGGTTCGGCGAGCGCGGGCAGGACGCCGCGCTGGATGAAGTCGGCACTCAGCTCGACGACACGGCGGTACTGCAAGTCCACGGTGATCATGTGATAGCAGTCGTCGAGCAGCACTTTGGTCACTGGCCCGCCGAGATTGCGTTCGACGTAATCGGCGTTCCAGCGGCTGGTGATGTCGTCCTCGATGGAGTGCAACACCAGTGCCGGTGTGGTGATCGACGGCATGCTTTTCTTCACCACGGCATTGAGTCGGTGCAGTTCGCGCACGGTGACGCCTTCCATGGTCAACAGCCCGGCCTGACTGCTCTGGCCTTCTTTCATCTGGCGTTCGACGATGGCCCGCAGGCGCTCGTTCTTGATGCCGTAGGGCGGCTTCTCTTCGAAACTGCACAGGTGCACGCCGAACGGGATTTTCATCAGCAGCGGGGTGAGGAACGCCAGTTTGTTGATGCTCCAGCCGTCGTAACGCAGGGTGGTCGAGTACAGCAGCAAGCCTTCGATCTGCCCCGGATGCTCGGCGGCCAGGTACATCGACAGCACCGCACCCATGGACAAGCCACCGACGTAGACCGTGCGATGTTTGCGGCGCACGCCGACGAAGGTGTTGCGTGCGCTTTCATACCAGTCGCGCCAGCCGGTGGCCTGCAGGTCGGCATTGCCGCCGCAGTGCCCGGCCAGGGTCGGCACGTAGACGGTGTGCCCGGCTTTCGCCAGGCCCACGGCCACCCGACGCAATTCCGTCGGGGTGCCGGTGAGGCCGTGGATCAACAACACCGCGACCTCGCCGTTGCCGAGAACGAAACCGGCGTTGCCTTCGCCCATGTCGATCTCTATGTCGATCATCGTTTCATCGCCCGGTGCAGCAAGCGGTCGAGCAGGGCCAGGCCGAGGTCGATTTCCGGATAGCTGATTTCCAGCGACGGCGCGAGGGTAATGACGTTCTTGTAGTAGCCGCCGACATCGAGGATCAGACCGAGACGGCGACCGTCAATTTCGATGTCGCCCTTCATGCCTTCTTCGACCATGAAGTCGAGGGTGGCCTTGTCCGGGGTGAAGCCGTCCTCGGTGCAGATCTCGCAGCGCAGTGCCAGGCCCAGACCGTCGACATCGCCGATGATCGGGTAGCGTTTTTTCAGGTCTTGCAGGCCTTCGAGGAAGTATTTGCCCTTGGCCATGACCATCGCGCCGTAGTCGATTTCGTTGGTCATCTTGAACATTTCCAGACCTACCGCAGTGCCCAGCGGGTTGGAGGCGAAGGTCGAGTGGGTCGAGCCCGGCGGGAAGACTTTCGGGTTGATCAGCTCTTCACGGGCCCAGATGCCGCCCAGCGGATTGAGGCCGTTGGTCAGCGCCTTGCCGAAGACGATCACGTCGGGTTTGACGTCGAAGTGTTCGATCGACCACAGCTTGCCGGTGCGGTAGAAGCCCATCTGGATTTCGTCGACCACCATCAGGATCCCGTGCTGATCCAGCACATGCTTGAGTTCGCTGTAGAAGTTCATCGGCGGAATCACGTAGCCGCCGGTGCCCTGGATCGGCTCGACGTAGAACGCGGCGTATTCGCTCTGGCCGACCTTCGGGTCCCAGACGCCGTTGTATTCGGTCTCGAACAACCGCGCGAATTGCTGCACGCAGTGGCTGCCGTACTCTTCTTTGGTCATGCCTTTCGGGCCACGGAAGTGATACGGGAACGGGATAAATTGCGCACGCTCGCCGAAGTGCCCGTAGCGGCGGCGGTAGCGGTAGCTGGAAGTGATCGACGAGGCGCCGAGGGTGCGCCCGTGGTAACCGCCCTCGAAGGCGAACATCAGGCTTTTGCCATGGGTGGCGTTGCGCACCACTTTCAGCGAGTCCTCGATCGACTGCGAACCGCCGACGTTGAAGTGCACGCGGCCGTCGAGGCCGAACTTGTTCTTGGCATCGACCGCGATCATTTCCGAGAGCTCGATTTTGCCCTTGTGCAGGTACTGGCTGGCGATCTGCGGCAGGGTGTCGATCTGTTGTTTCAGCGCGTTGTTCAGGCGCGGGTTGGCGTAACCGAAGTTGACCGCCGAGTACCACATCTGCAGGTCGAGGTAGGCCTGGTCTTCGGTGTCCCAGACGTAGGAGCCTTCGCAGCGACTGAAGATGCGCGGCGGTTCGATGTAGTGAACAGTGTCGCCGTAGGAACAGTACTTGGCTTCTTTTTCCAGAAGGATCTGGTCTTCGGCGGTCGCAATGCGGATATCAGACATGGTGCAGGGTTTCCTGTGCTTCAGAAGGGGAGTCGGTGCTGAAATTCACGGCGTTGGCGGCCGCGGCCTGCGGCAGGCGCGCCAGCAATTGCGGCAGTTCGGCGAAACTGTCGAAACGCGCGTAGGCGATGCCGTTGCGTTCGCAATGCTCGGCCAAGCGATCCTTGGCGAAGACGAAGTCGGCGGTGGCCGCCACGCACATGTCGGACTGGCCGTCACCGATCACCAGCACGCGTTTGCTGCTCGGCGTGGACTTGCATTTGCAGTTGCCGGACGCGGCGCGGCAGGCGTCGCTGGCGTAGGGGAAATCGATGCGCCACTTGTCGTGGTCGATCTGCCGCAGGCGGTTGGCGAGGATCGGCAGCAGCGTCACGTAGTTGCGCGCCAGGATCCGCGCGATGCCTTGCTCGATGCCGTCGCTGACCACTTCCAGCGAAGCGCCGAGGCCGATCACGTGGTCGACGAAGTCGGGGAAGTCGGGATCGATCTCGATGCTGTCGAAGAATTCGAGCAATTGCGACGGTGTGGCCTGGATCAGCGCCAGCTGGCGGCTGAGGCATTCGCGGGAACCGATCCTGCCCTGCAGCCATTCGTTTTCGATGGCTTCCCAGCTCGGGTCGGCGAAGCGTTCAAGGATGCTGTCGATGACGTCGGTACGGGTGATCGTCCCGTCGAAATCACACACGATATGCCAGTCAATCATCTGCGGTACCTGTTGGGTCGAGGCCGTTGTCAGGGTGCGCGGTCTGCGCCTGGCAAGGGTGGGAGCAGGGACTGTGCCAAATGGCCCAAGCCCCGTAATGGCGGGGGCGACACGGGGTTTTCGCAGAGTGAAGCTACAATTTTTGTAGCTTGCTACAAACAACATGAGTGCTTGTGCCAGGGACGAAATCCGGCGATAGATGCGCGCAAGTTCAGCAAAAGGAATCGCCTCATGCAGAGGAAGACACTGGCGTTATTGAGCGCACTGGCCTGCTTTTCCGGGGCCGCCGTGGCCGATGGCATTACGGGCGAAGCGGGCCTGGGGCTGGGGTATCAGCCCCATGATCCGACCGGCAGCCGCTATGAACCCCGGCCGATCCCGTACCTCGATCTGGACTGGGGTGATGTCAGCCTCAGTACCGACGACGGCCTGACCTGGAGCGCGTTGAAAAGCAACGGTTTCAGCGCCGGGCCGTATCTGAATTACCTCTCGGGGCGCACCGCCAACGGCGAATTGCGCGGCCTGCGCGATGTGCCGGACATGGCCGAGGCCGGCGGTTTCGTGCAGTACGCGCCGGCCGATTTCTGGCGGATATTTGCCTCGGTGGGTCAGGCTGTCGGCGGTGGCAGTGGCCAGGGTGGGGTGTTCGGTCGGGTCGGCGGCGAGATCGGCTATCCACTGGGCGGCGGAGTGATCGGCAGCAGCAACCTGACCGCGCATTTCGCCGATGCCCAGGGCACGCAGACCTTCTTTGGCGTCAGCGACAAGGAAGCCCAAGCCTCGGGTTTTCGCGCGTATAACGCCGGCGGTGGTCTGCAGAACCTGACGCTGACCCAGAGCTTCGAATTCCCGTTGGCCCCGCATTGGTCGCTGCTCACCAGCGCGAGCTGGATTCACCTGACCCGCTCGGCGGCCGACAGCAGCATCGTCAAAGCGGTGGGCGACAGCAATCAGGGCGAAGTGCAGGCGGCCATCGCCTACAAGTTCGACTGATTCCGCGTCCGGGCGAATTGGTCTGCGCTTTGCAGACAGCCATGTCGAATCCCTTCCTGCAGGATGTTCTTCATGGCTCGCCCCGCTTACCGTTTGTTGGCCCATTCGTTATGGGACCTGATCCCCATCGCTTTGGGCGTCGCGCATTTCGCCTTTGTCCTGTGGCTGGTGTCCGCCTTTCATCAGCTGTCGTGGTGGGCCTTTGTGCCGCTGGCGCTGGGCTATGCGATCAGCCTGTCGTGGAGCATCAACAGCATTTCCCACAACCAGATCCACAACGCCTATTTCACCCCGGCGTGGCTGAATCGGGCGTTCGATCTGCTGTTGTCGCTGACCATCGGTTTTTCGCAAACCCTCTATCGCGATATCCACAACTGGCATCACCGTGGCAACTCGGACCGGCCGGGGGCGGATGGCAAGACGATTGATCCGCTGTCGATTTACCTGCGTGGGGAAAACGGTCGGCCGGAGAACCCCTGGACCTACACCTTCCTGAGTTTTTTTCGCGACGATCCCAAGCCGATCTACGTGGAAATGCGCCGTAAACGGCCGCAGGATGCGCGTTGGGTGCAGGTGGAAATCTATCTGACAGTGGCGTTTTATCTGCTGCTGGCGGTGTACGACTGGCAAGCGGTGCTGGTGTTGCTGCCGTTCTGGTATCTGGGGCAAGCGTTGTCATCGCTCAACGGTTACTACGAACATTTTGGCGGCAACCCGGACCTGCCGATTGCCTGGGGCGTGAGTGCCTACAGCCCGCTGTATAACCTGTTGTGGATGAACAATGGCTACCACGCCGAGCATCACTACCGACCGAAAATGCACTGGACGCAGGTCAAGGCCTTTCACCGGCAGATCGCCCGGCAGCAGCAGGAGGCGGGGGTGAAGGATATTCCGCTGGCGCATGGTCTGGGCTTTCTGCTGAACCACCAAAAGCCCGACGCCTGACTGCTTTGTGCAGGAGCTGCCGCAGGCTGCGATCTTTTGCTTTTCAAGATCAAAAGATCGCAGCCTTCGGCAGCTCCTACAGGGATTTTCAGTGTTTGCTTGTGTAGGAGCTGCCGCAGGCTGCGATCTTTGCTTTTCAAGATCAAGAGATCGCAGCCTTCGGCAGCTCCTACAGGGATTTTCGGTGTTCGCTTGTGTAGGAGCTGCCGCAGGCTGCGATCTTTGCTTTCAAGATCAAAAGATCGCAGCCTGCGGCAGCTCCTACATGGGGATTTCAGTGTTCTTCGCCTTCGGCGAGGAGGGCGATCCCGGCCATGATGATTGCGACGCCAACCCAGTGCAGCAGGCTGATCTGCTCGCCCAGGCCCAGCCACGAGCCCAGCAGCACGCCGACAAACACCAGCGAGCTCAGTGGGAACGCCAGTGACAGGCTGCTGCGGCGCAGGATCAGCATCCAGACAAAAAACGCGCCGATGTAGCAGGCAATCGCCACCCACACGCCGGGGGTCATGACGATGTCCTGCAGCCATTGCGAGGTGAAGTTCATCTGCCCCAGTTGATCGCCGCCGACCTTGCTCGCGATCTGCCCGCCACTTTCCAGGATGATCAACAACGCCCACAGCACCACGGTGCCCAGACGGCCGTGCAGCCAGTGCATGGCTTCGTTCCTCGGTAGAACCAATGGCGCTTCACGCATGGCCGACACACACGAGCATCACGCCCGCCGTGATCACCAGGGTGCCCAGCCAGCGCCGTCGGCTGACAGTTTCACCGAGCACCAGTTTGCCCGCCAGTACTACCCCGCAGTAGGCCAGCGCTGCCGCGGGAAACAGCAGGCTCAGCGGCGCCCGCGACAGGGCGCCGAGCCAGACGAAAAACTCGACTGCATAGGCGCCAATCCCGGCCCACAACAGCGGCGCGTTGAACACCTGACCCCAGAACAGCTGCAGGCGAAAACCACCCTCCAGTTCCGGCAAACGGTCCAGGCCGAGTTTGAAACACAGCTGGCCGATCACATCGAGAACAATCGACAGGGCCACCAGCACAATCACGGTGAAGGTCATGGAAACAGCTCCTCGAACAGCTCGATCAAGGCTTGATTGGTCGCCGCATTGCGCAAGATATCGGCGTCGTTCCAGCGCTCGGCCGGTGGCTGGTCGGTTTTCGCTTCCCAGCGTTTGAACACGTTGCTGAAGGCCGGGCGCGCGTATTCGCCGCAGATGTCGATGCCGATGATGCGTTTGCTCGCCGCCAGGGCCCGCAGCGCCTGGAGCATATGGCTCAGGCGCATGCCGCCCTGATCCCAGTTGGTCGCGGCGTCTTCACTGGCGAGCACGTCTTTGTCGATGGTGATCCACACCGCCTCGGTCGGCAGGCTGGCGATCATATTGTCGAGGAACAGTGCCCAGTCCAGTTCGGACAAGTTGCGCCAGTGCAGCATGTTTTCCTGCTGCGCATGCCCGGCGCCATCCCCGACCCGGCCCCAGACTCTGGAGGGCGGGTGCTGCCACGGAAACAGCTGCAGCACCCCACGCCGCAGGGCCGCGAGGTTGCCGCCCTTGAGCTGCGGATTCTGCAGGTCATCGCTGCACGGCCCGAGGGTCACGATGCGGCGGATATTCGGCAGCTTCAGTGCCTGATTGACCCACGAACCGCAATGCCGACGCGGCGCGAAGCGCACCCAGTCAGGATGGTTGTCGAAGTGGATCAGGCTGACCGGCTCAGGCAGGTCGCTGAGAAACGCCGGGGTCAGGTGGTGATAATCGCCGGAGCCGACGAAGAAGATTTCCGGCGCCGAACCGCTGTGGCGGGGCCGTTGCTGCAAGCGTTCGGCGAAACGCCGCCAGGTGCGCTCACTGGACCAGAGCCGCAGTTTCGGGCCGAGGTCGAGCAGGTCGAGGCGTCTGGCGCGGCCAGTGTCGAGCAGGTGCGCAATCGGTGCCTGGGCAGTCAGGCTGTGGTCGAGATCGAGAATGTTCAAGGTCGCTATTCACCCTTGGCAGACCCTGCCAGACACCGGCCTCATCATTCATGAAGGCCAGCCGGGCGGGGCTTTGCGGGGTAAATGCAAGGGGCGGGCCAGCGACTGGCTCAGGCGTGCAGGCGCACCCAGAGCGTGACAAGCACGGTCGCGGCGATCAGCCACGCGACCACCGCCACGGCGAGCGAAGCCTCCAGACGCATGCGGTCGAGCATCACGTACAGCGTGGCCAGATAGATGAAGTACGGAATGATCGACCACATGCCAAAGACGATGGTCGCCTTCAGATCATCGAGCGAGCGGCCCTTGCCGACGATGTAGTGAGCGATCAGGGCGAAGGTCGGAAACAGCGGCACCAGCCCGGCGATGTAATAGTTGCGGGTTTTCGACAGCGCGGCGAGGATCAGCACCACTGCCGCACCGAGTGCCGCTTTGAGAAGCAGATCCATCAGTGGCTCAGCCCGTACTTTTTCACTTTGTCGAACAGCGTGGTCTTGGCCATGCCCAGTTCCAGGCTGGCCTGGGTCAGGTTGCCGCCGCTGCGCTGCAGGGCGTCGTTGAGCAGGTTGCGCTCGAACGCTTCCACTGCTTCGGCGAAGGCCAGACCCTGGCCCGCGCTGCCGGCGCCGGATTTCTTGAACGCCGGCAGGCCGAGGGCGAAGCGTTCGGCGACGTTGCGCAGTTCGCGCACGTTGCCCGGCCAGTCGTGGCTCATCAGGTTCGACAGGGTCTGGTTGTCCAGCTCCGGCAGCACCCGATCAAAGCGCAGCGCCGATTGCTGGGTGAAGTGTTCGAACAGTTGCAGGATGTCTTCGCGCCGCTCGCGCAGGGGCGGCAATTCCAGGGTCACCACGTTGAGGCGGTAGTACAAATCGCTGCGGAATTCGCCGGCCTTGCTCGCTTCGTCGAGGTCGGACTTGGTCGCCGCGATCACCCGGCAATCCACCGCCACGCTCTGGTTCGAGCCGAGGCGTTCGAGGGTGCGTTCCTGCAACACCCGCAGCAGTTTGATCTGCATCGGCAGCGGCATGCTTTCCACTTCGTCGAGGAACAGCGTGCCGCCGTCGGCGTGTTCAATCTTGCCGATACGGCGTTTGCCGGCGCCGGTGAAGGCGTTGGCCTCGTGGCCGAAGATTTCGCTTTCGAACAGATTTTCCGGCAGGCCGCCGCAGTTCAACGCGACAAACTGTTTGCTGTGGCGACGGCTGAAGTCATGCAGGCAGCGCGCAACCAGTTCCTTGCCGGTGCCGGTTTCGCCTTCGATCAGCACGTTGGCGGAAGTATCGGCGACGTTGGCGATCAGCTCACGCAGGTTCTGCATCGCGGGCGAACGACCAATGATCCGCCCTTCGAGTGAATCGCGCTCGGCCAGTTGCCGACGCAACGACGATACTTCGCGGGCAAGGCTGCGTTGCTCCAGCGCACGCCGCGCGACGTCCACCAGACGCTCCGGCGAGAACGGTTTCTCCATGAAGTCGTAGGCGCCTTTCTGCATGGCACCGACGGCCATGGAGATGTCGCCGTGGCCGGTGATCAGCACCACCGGCAGACTGCGGTCGCGCTGCTTGAGGCGGGTCAGCAGTTCCAGACCATCGATGCCCGGCAGACGAATGTCACTGATGACGATCCCGGCGAAGTCGTCGCCGACCTGCTCCAGCGCTTCTTCGGCACTGCCGACGCCGATGCACGGAATGTCTTCCAGCGTCAGCGCCTGCTGGCAACCGAGCAGCACATGGGGGTCGTCTTCGACGATCAGCACACTAAGGTCGTGGTTCATATTGGCTCGGCAGGAGTAGGGCTTACCAACGGTAAACTGAGGACGAAGGTGGTGCCACCGCTGGCCGGGTGTTCGACACCCAGGTGCCCGCCGGTGGCGGCCGCGAGGCTGGCGGACAGGGTCAGGCCGAGGCCCAGGCCCTGTTCGCCGGGTTTGGTGGTGAAGAACGGCTCGAACAGATGCTTGCGTGTCTCGGCGTCGACACCGTGGCCGTTGTCGCGCACCCGCAGGCGATATTTGCCGTTGTACTCTTCGCCCTCCAGCCACAGTTCCGGCTGCGGTTGCGCCTGCATGGCGTCGAGGGCGTTGCCGATCAGGTTGACCAGAATCTGTTCGAGGCGGGTCTGGTCGATCTGCACCTGCACGTCGATGAACTGCCGATGCAGCTGCAGCGCGATGCTGTCCAGCCGCGCACCGAGCACCTGCAGCGCCGCGTCGACCGCTTTGCCGAGACTGGCCTGACCCTTGTCGTCACCACGGCGGGCGAACGAGCGCAGGCTGGCGGTGATCCGGCCCATGCGGTCGATCAGCTCGTTGATGGTCTTGAGGTTGGTGCTGGCCACATCCAGCTGACCGCGTTCAAGGAAACGAATGGTGTTGCCGGACAACGTGCGCATCGCCGCCAGTGGCTGGTTCAACTCGTGGGCGATGCTGGTGGACATCTGGCCGATGGCTGCGAGTTTGCCGGCCTGCACCAGTTCGTCCTGAGCGCGGCGCAGGGTCTCTTCGGCCTGGCGCCGTTCGCGGATCTGGCTTTTGAGGCGTTCGTTGCTGGCGCGCAGGTCGCTGGTGCGTTCGGTAATCCGCCGTTCCAGCTGATTGTTGGCTTCCTGCAAGGCTTCGCGGGCGGCGAGGCGGGTGGCGATGACCTTGCGCCGCTCATTCCAGGCGATCAGCAGAAACGCCACCAGGCCGAAGGCCACCGAGACCAGAATCCCTTGGTTGATCGCCTCTCGCCGCAAGTCCTGCAACGGTGTAAGCAGGGTGAAGTTCCATGGGGTGTCGTTCAGCGGTCGGGTCTGCGCCAGGTAGCTGATGCTGTCGTCGTCGGCGGCGCTCAATTCGCTGTTGGCGGGGAAGGTCAGTTTCTCCACACCCTCGGCCAGGGTTTCGCGGGCCAGCGGCTGCAGCTCGTTGAGCGGGAACCAGTAATACTGCAGGCTGCGCGCGAGTTTTTCTTTGGTTTCGTCACTCAGCGGTACCACCGATTTCAGGCGTCGCGCCGGATCGCTGGAGAGGATGATGATGCCGTTTTCGTCGCTGACGAAGGCCTCCAGACGTGCCCGTTGCCAGCGCTCTTCCAGCGCTTCGAGCCGCGCCTTGACCACGGCGACGCCGATGATCTTGCCGTGCTCTTCCAGACCATGCGCGAGGTAGTATCCGGGTTCGCCGCTGGTGCTGCCGATGCCGTAGAAACGCCCGGGCTCGCCGCGCACTGCGTTCTGGAAATAGGCGCGAAAGGACAGGTCTTCACCGAGGTAGCTGTCGACGTCGCGCCAGTTGCTGGTGGCCATTACACGGCCGGTGGTGTCCATCACGTAAATGGCCCGGCTGCGGCTGCGCCGGTTCAGGCCTTCAAGGTAAGCGTTGACCGTTTGCCGGTGCTCCGGGGTCGGGTCGGCCAGCAGTTGCGGGACACTGGTTTCCAGTTCCAGCAGGCTGGGCAGGTAGGTGTACTTGCTGAGCTCGCTTTCGACCGTGCGCGCATGCAGTTCCAGCTGGCGCTGGCCGCTTTCACTGAGGCTGCGGATGCCGAAGTGTTCACTGGTCCAGAAGCCGGCGTAACCCAGACCGATCATCAGCACGATGATCAGCGGCGGCAGGAACAGATGGCGAATCAGACGAGGCTTCACGGCAAGTGATGGCGGCGCTGCGCGATAGAGATTGGGGTCGCATTTCATCACAGTTGCCTTGGGTCAACCACAACACTTGTTGGTGGATTCCCGCTGGTTTGGAGGTGGACTCTGTGGCGAGGGGATTTATCCCCGATCGGCTGCGTAGCAGTCGTCAAACCATTGCATGCGGTTTGACTTTGGAATGCAGGGGCCGCTTCGCAGCCCATCGGGGATAAATCCCCTCGCCACAAAGCGCCCCCGTCACAGAGTTCAGTGCATTGCTTTTAGTGCTGCAGGATTTTCTCGAGGAAGTGCTGCGCGCGTTCGGAGCGGGCGCTGATGTCGCCGAAGAACTCCTCTTTCGGGCAGTCTTCGATGATCTTGCCGGCGTCCATGAAAATCACACGGTCGGCCACTTTGCGGGCGAAGCCCATTTCGTGGGTCACGCACATCATGGTCATGCCTTCCTGCGCCAGTTGCACCATCACGTCGAGCACTTCGTTGACCATTTCCGGGTCGAGCGCCGAGGTCGGTTCGTCGAACAGCATGACAATCGGGTCCATCGCCAGCGCACGGGCAATCGCCACACGCTGTTGCTGACCGCCGGACAGTTGTCCCGGATGCTTGTGGGCGTGCGCCGACAGACCGACGCGCTCCAGCAGTTGCAGACCTTTTTTGGTCGCTTCTTCCTTGCTGCGACCGAGCACCTTGATCTGCGCGATGGTCAGGTTCTCGGTGATGGTCAGGTGCGGGAACAACTCGAAATGCTGGAACACCATGCCGACGCGCGAGCGCAGTTTCGGCAGGTTGGTTTTCGAGTCGGCGATCGAGGTGCCGTCGACGACGATGTCGCCTTTCTGGAACGGCTCCAGCGCGTTGACGCACTTGATCAGGGTCGACTTGCCCGAACCCGACGGGCCGCAGACCACGATCACTTCGCCTTTCTTGACCTCGGTGCTGCAATCAGTCAGCACCTGGAAGTCCCCATACCACTTGTTGATGTTCTTGATAGAGATCATACGGCGAACCTTTTTTGCAGACGCTTGACCAGCAGCGAGGCGGAAAAGCTGATGATGAAGTAGACGACACCGGCGAAGATCAGGAACTCGTTGGACCGACCGATGATGTCGCCGCTGGAGCGCGCGGAGTTGAGGAAGTCCACCAGGCCCACGGTGTAGACCAGCGAGGTGTCCTGGAACAGGATGATCGACTGTTGCAGCAGCAACGGGGTCATCTTGCGGAACGCCTGGGGCAGGATGATCAGACGCATGGTCTGGCCATAGGTCATGCCCATCGCCTGCGCGGCGGCCATCTGGCCTTTGGGGATCGACTGCACGCCGGCCCGGACGATCTCACAGAAGTACGCGGCTTCGAACATCATGAAGGCCACGACGCAGGAGGTGAACGCACCGATCGGGGTGTCTTCGCCGGTGATCCAGCGCAGCACGAACGGTACCGCCAGGTAGAACCAGGTGATCACCAGCAGCAGCGGGATCGAGCGGAAGTAGTTCACATAGGCGCCGGCCACGCGCGACAGCAGTTTGCTGGACGACAGGCGCATCAGCGCGAGGATCGTGCCGAGCACAATGCCGCCGATCACGCCCATGACCATCAACTGCAGGGTCATGACCATGCCGTTCCACAGACCCGGAATGGCGGGGATGATGCCGCTGAAATCGAATTCCATTATTTACCCCCCACGGAGATCAGGCCGGGCACTGCGACTTTCTTCTCGACCAGGCGCATCAGCAGCATCAGGCTCATGTTCAGGGTGAAGTAGATCAGCGTGGCCAGGGTGAACGCTTCAAACAGGTTGGCCGAAAATTCGGCGGTCTGTTTGGTTTGCGCCAGCAGTTCCATCAGGCCGATCAGGGACGCCACGGAGGAGTTCTTGAAGACGTTGAGGAATTCCGAGGTCAGCGGCGGAATGATGATCCGGTAGGCCTGGGGCAGCAGCACGTTCCAGTAGATCTGCGGCAGCTTGAAGCCCATGGCGCGCGCGGCGGATTCCTGGCCACGTGGCAGCGCCTGGATGCCGGTGCGCACTTGTTCACAGACACGGGCGGCGGTGAACAGGCCCAGGCACACGACGACGCTCAGGTAAGCCGAGGTGGTCGGGTTCAGATCCTGCTTGTACCAGTCCTGCAGGTTCTGCGGCAGCAGGTCGGGCACCAGGAAGTACCAGATGAACAGCTGAACCAGCAGCGGCACGTTGCGGAACAGCTCCACGTAGCAGGTGGCGATGCCCGATACGAGGCGGCTCGGCACGGTGCGCATGACCCCCAGAATCGAGCCCAGCAGCAAGGCGATGATCCACGCGACGACGGCGATGGCAATGGTCCAGCCCAGACCGGAAATGAACCAGTCGAGATAGGTCTCGCTGCCCACGCCGGTGGACTTGAAGAACACGCCCCAGTCCCAGTTGTAATTCATTAGGGTCTCCCCCGAAATCGATCGATGTACAAGCACCCGCTTGGGGAAAATCCTTTCCCTTCCGACGTTGAACGCCGGGCACACGCGATCGGCTCGGAAAGCCAGGTCGAGTGTTCCACAGTACAGCCAGCAGGTAGTAACAGACACCAGAGGGAGGGTGGCTCCCTCAGGTGACAAGATTAGTCAGCAATCAGCTTTTGACTTCAGGCGCCGGCTTGTCGCTCGGGTTCTCGATCAGCTTCTTGACCTGCTCGCTCATCTTGAAATTCAGGTTGAGGTTTTTAGGCGGGATCGGCTGGGTGAACCACTTGTCGTAGATCTTGTTGATCTCGCCGGACTTGAACAGGCCGACGATGGCGTCATCGACTGCCTTCTTGAACGCCGGATCGTCTTTACGAACCATGCAGGCGTAGGCTTCGAAGGACTGCGGAGTGCCGGTAATGACCCAGTCGTCCGGCTTCTTGGCCTTGGCTTCTTCGCCGGCCAGCAGGGCGTCGTCCATCATGAAGGCAACGGCGCGGCCGCTTTCCAGCATGTTGAAGGATTCGCCGTGGTCCTTGGCGGAGATGATGTTCATGCCCATCTGCTTGTCGGCGTTCATCGCTTTGATGATGCGCTCGGACGTGGTGCCGGCGGTGGTCACGACGTTTTTGCCTTTGAGGTCGGCGAAGTCCTTGTAGGACGGGTTGCCATCCTTGTCTTTCTTGACCAGCAGACGGGTGCCGATTTCGAAGATGTTGGTGGTGAAGGCGACTTGCTGGGCGCGCTCGGCGTTGTTGGTGGTCGAGCCGCACTCGATATCCGCGGTGCCGTTCTGGATCAGCGGGATACGGGTTTGCGAGGTCACCAGGTTGTACTTGACCTGCAGGTCTGGCTTGTTCAGGTCTTTTTTCAGGGCTTCAACGATGGCCAGCTGAATGTCGTGGGAGTAGCCCACGGGTTTGCCGGAAGCATCCGCGATGTAGGAAAACGGGATGGAGCTGTCGCGGTGCGCGAGCGTGATGCTGCCGGAATCGTTGATTTTCTTCAGGGTGCCGGTGAGTTCGGCGGCGAAAACTGGCGTGCTGATCAGAGCGGCCGCAATGGCTGCGCCCAGGATATGGGGAACGATGCGCATCAAATTTTCCTCGAATTGTTTTTTTTATGGAGCCAGTTTGTCGGCCCTTTTGTGCTTCGAATGCCTGACGGCTCCTGAAGTGTTGGCACGGCAGGCATTCGTCGAGAGAGTGTAGAGCATGAGTCGTGCCAGACCAGTCATGGAAGGTTAACTGGCTGTTTTATAACGTTATTAAACTATTGTGACGGTGTTTTTTGGCGGTTCTGATCCGGTTTACCGAATTGACCGTGAAGTCGCGTTCGGAAATCCGAACGATCAAAAGCCCCTCACCCTAACCCTCCCGAAACGTCGGACCGCCCCTAGGGAGAGGGGACTGACTGTGGTGGATGGTCGAGTTACGCCGACGTGAGATATCGAGTCGAACTCAAGCTTTGAAACTCACGAAGATCGGCTCCCTTCCCCCTCTCCCCGTTGGGGGAGAGGGCTGGGGTGAGGGGGAAAAGATTTAACTGCCCCAATCAGGTTCAACAAAATCCACATAACAAAAAGCCCCTGAATCGCTCAATTCAGGGGCTTCTCGTTTAAACAAAGTTCAGATCAGGCCGCTTCAATCTTGCGATTCTGCTCGACCGTGCCCAGGTACGCCGCCAGTTTTTCCTGTTCGGCCGGGGTGGTGAACAGGCCCAGTTTGCTGCGACGCCACAGGATGTCGTGGGCGGTGGTGGCCCATTCCTCGCTGCACAGATAGTCGACTTCACGGGTATAAAGCCCGCCGCCGAGGTGTTCGCCCATGTCCGCCAGGGTTTCCACCCCTTCAAGCATGCGCCAGGTGCGGCTGCCGTAGGTGGTGGACCAACGACGGGCGATCTCGCTTGGTACGAAGTCGAACTTGTCGCGAATCTGCGCACTCAAGGCCTGCGGCGTGGTCATGTCTTCGCCGCCCGGCAGGGTGGCCGTGGCCGTCCAGCTCGGGCGCATCTGGGTGAAGAACGGCAGCAGTTGCGCCATCGCCGACTCGGCGAGTTTGCGGTAGGTGGTCAGCTTGCCGCCGAACACCGACAACAGCGGTGCTTCTTCGCCGCCACCGGACAACGCCAGGGTGTAATCGCGGGTCACCGCGGACGGGTTGTCGGATTCGTCATTGCACAGCGGACGCACGCCCGAGTAGCTGTGCTGGATGTCGTCGCGGCTGAGCTGCTTTTTGAAGTGAGCATTGACCACTTTCAACAGGTAATCGGTTTCGCCGTCGGTGATCGCCACTTTCGCCGGGTCACCGGTGTACTCGCGGTCGGTGGTGCCGATCAGGGTGAATTGGTTCAGGTACGGAATGGTGAAGACGATGCGCTGATCTTCGTTTTGCAGAATGTGTGCGTGCTCACCTTCGTACAGTTTGGGCACGATGATGTGGCTGCCCTGAATCAGGCGGATGCCGTACGGCGATTCCATCTTCAGGTCGTCGCGGATGAACTTGGCGACCCACGGGCCAGCGGCGTTCACCAGCGCTTTGGCGGTGATCGAAAACAGGCTGCCGTCGGCACGCTCCAGGTTCAGGTGCCACAGACCTTTGCTGCGACGAGCGCTGACGCAACGGGTCTGGGTGTGCACGTGGGCACCTTTTTCCCGCGCGGCCATGGCGTTCAGCACCACCAGGCGGGCATCGTCGACCCAGCAATCGGAGTATTCGAAGCCCTTGGTGATTTCGCTTTTCAGCGCGCTGTCAGCGCCGAACTTCAGGCTTTTCGAACCCGGCAGTTTTTCGCGTTTGCCGAGGTTGTCGTACAGGAACAGACCCGCGCGGATCATCCACGCCGGACGCAAGTGCGGGCGGTGCGGCAGCACGAAACGCATCGGCTTGACGATGTGCGGTGCCTTGGCCAGCAGCACTTCACGCTCGGCCAGCGCTTCACGCACCAGACGGAATTCGTAATGTTCGAGGTAGCGCAGGCCACCGTGGATCAGCTTGCTGCTGGCCGACGAGGTGTGGCTGGCCAGGTCATCCTTTTCGCAAAGGAACACCGAGAGACCGCGACCGGCGGCATCCGCTGCAATCCCCACGCCATTGATCCCGCCACCAATCACGGCAACATCGTAGATCTCGGCAACAGGGGGCGTACGCAAGGTAGAGGTGGACATCGGCTGGCCTCGGGCTCTTTTGATTTTCTGTCTTGGAAATCGAACATAAATGTTCATTTGCGAAAATGGTAGCCGATAAAGACGCGCACAGCCAGTCGCGTTCGATTGAAAAAACTCATCGAAGGGCGGGGAAAGGAAAATATCCGAACATTAAAAGCAAAAGATCGCAGCCTTCGGCAGCTCCGACAGTGGAATGTGTTTCCTGTAGGAGCTGCCGAAGGCTGCGATCTTTTGATCTTGAGGGGGTTAAACGACTTCCAGACGAATCTTGTGCTGACTCAGCAGCTGCGCCAGCGCCGGCACCGGTTGCTGATCCGTGACCAGGCAATCGATCAGACTGATCGGACCCAGACGAATCATCGCATTGCGCCCGAACTTGCTGGAGTCCGCCGCCAGGATCACCTGCCGTGCGTTGGCAATGATCGCCTGGGAGACGCGTACTTCCTGATAGTCGAAGTCGAGCAGGCTGCCGTCTTCGTCGATGCCACTGATGCCCACCAGGGCAAAGTCGACCTTGAACTGATTGATGAAGTCCACACTCGCCTGACCGACCACACCGCCGTCACGGCGCACATTGCCACCGGTCAGCAGCACATCGAAATCATCCTTGGCACTGAGCATCGAGGCGACGTGCAGGTTGTTGGTGATGATCTTCAGGTGATTGTGGTTGAGCAGGGCGCGGGCGATCGATTCGGTAGTGGTGCCGATGTTGATGAACAGCGAGGCATGATCGGGGATCTGCGCGGCGATGGCTTCACCGATGCGTTGTTTTTCATCGCGCATCTGGTCGGCGCGCATCGCATAAGCGGTGTTTTCGACGCTGGAATCGTAAGCTGCGCCGCCATGGTAGCGACGCAACAGATTGGCTTCCGCGAGCTGATTGATGTCGCGGCGGATGGTTTGCGGGGTAACAACGAACAGCGTGGCCATTTCCTCGATGCTGACATAACCGCGTTCGCGGACCAGCTCGAGGATTTGCTGCTGACGGGGAGGCAGATTCATGGGGCTTCCTTTGGGCTGCCGTGCAAAATTTGCCCATGATGCCGCAGGAATCTCCTCCCGACCAGTTACATGCCGTTACCAGTCCTCAGACTGGCTTATTCAGCGTCCTCACGTTCCCAGTCACGGGTACGGCTGACGGCTTTTTTCCAGCCTTTATACAGCTTCTCTTTTGCCGCTTCGTCCAGGCTTGGCTCGAACTCGCGCTCGATCACCGCTTTGCCGCGCAACTCGTCCAGGCTGCCCCAGAAACCGCAGGCCAGGCCGGCCAGATACGCCGCGCCGAGTGCCGTGGTTTCGCGCATCTGCGGGCGCTCGACCTGAGTGCCGAGGATGTCGGCCTGGAATTGCATGAGGAAGTTGTTCGCCACCGCGCCACCGTCTACGCGCAGGGCTTTGAGGCGTTCGCCGGAGTCCTGTTGCATGGCGTCGAGGACGTCGCGGGTCTGGTAGGCGATGGATTCCAGTGCGGCACGGATGATGTGATCCACGCGTACACCGCGGGTCAGGCCGAACAATGCGCCACGGGCATACGGGTCCCAGTATGGAGCGCCCAGACCGGTGAAGGCTGGTACCAGGTACACGCCGTTGCTGTCCTTCACTTTATTGGCAAAGTATTCGGTGTCGTGGGCGTCGTTGACGATCTTCAGTTCGTCACGCAGCCATTGCACGGTCGAACCGCCGTTGAACACCGCGCCTTCCAGCGCGTAAGCCACTTCGCCGCGCGGGCCGCAAGCGATGGTGGTGAGCATGCCGTGTTGCGATTTCACTGCTTTGTCGCCGGTGTTCATCAGCAGGAAGCAACCGGTGCCGTAGGTGTTTTTCGCCTGACCCGGCTCGACGCACATCTGGCCGAACAGCGCCGCTTGCTGGTCACCGGCGATACCGCCGATGGCGATGCCGCTCTTGGTGCGGCCGTAGATTTCCGAAGAGGCTTTGACTTGCGGCAGCATCTCGCGCGGGATGTCGAGGATTTCCAGCATCTTCGAATCCCACTCCAGCGAGTGGATGTTGAAGAGCATGGTGCGCGAGGCGTTGGTGTAGTCGGTGACGTGCACCTTGCCGCCGGTGAATTTCCAGATCAGCCAGCTATCGACGGTGCCGAACAGCAGTTCGCCGTTGCGTGCACGCTCGCGGCTGCCTTCGACGTTATCGAGGATCCACTTCAGTTTGGTGCCGGAGAAGTACGGGTCGGTGACCAGACCAGTGTTGTCGCGGATGTAGTCTTCGTGGCCATCGCGCTTGAGCTGCTGGCAGATTTCGGTGCTGCGGCGGCACTGCCAGACGATGGCGTTGTACACCGGACGGCCAGTGGTCTTGTCCCAGACCACGGTGGTTTCACGCTGGTTGGTGATGCCGATCGCGGCGACCTGGTCGTGGTGCAGGCCAGCCTGGGCCAGTGCTTCGACCATCACCGCGCTCTGGGTGGCGAAGATTTCCATCGGGTCGTGTTCGACCCAACCGGCTTGCGGGTAATGCTGGGCAAATTCGCGCTGGGCGGTGCAGACCACGTTCGCGTCGCGATCGAAAATGATCGCGCGGGAGCTGGTCGTACCCTGATCGAGGGCAATGATGTAGTTCTTGTTCTGAATGTCGGTCATGTCGATTGCCTTGGACGAAATAAGGGAGAGTGGGCCGTGGCGCGGGTTCGAAAAGGGCAGGAACCCGCGCCGACTGTTTCAAGAAGTTCTTGGTTTGCCGTCAATGGCCGGTTCTGCATCCTTTGTAGCAGGTGTGGCGCCGGTCAGGTGACGGGCAATGAGCCCGCGATACCCGGCAGCGCCGAGGCAGGCACCGACAATCGGTGCAAAAATCGGAATCAGGAAGTACGGAATATCGCGGCCGCCAGTGAAGGAAATTTCACCCCAGCCAGCGAAGAAAGTCATCAGTTTCGGACCGAAGTCACGGGCCGGGTTCATCGCAAATCCGGTCAGCGGGCCCATCGAACTGCCGATCACCGCGATCAGCAGACCGATCAGCAGCGGCGCCAGTGGGCCTTTTGGCAGACCGTTGTTGTCATCGGTCAGGGACATGATCACGCCCATCAGAATCGCAGTGATGATCACCTCGACCAAAAACGCCTGGGCGGTGGACAGCACCGGGTTAGGGAAGGTCGAGAACACCGACGCCAGCTCAAGGCTCGCCGCCGTGCCGCGCACCATGTGGTGGGTTTGTTCGTAATCGAAGAACAGGTTGCTGTACAGCGTGTAAACCAACAGCGCGCCGCAGAATGCGCCGGCGATCTGCGACAGAATGTAGAAGGGCAGTTTGCGCTTTTCGAAGTCAGCGAAAATGCTCAGGGCGATGCTCACGGCGGGGTTCAGATGCGCGCCCGACACTCCGGCGGTCAAGTAGATCGCCATGCTCACGCCGACGCCCCAGATGATGCTGATTTCCCACAGGCCGAAGCTGGCGCCCGCGACTTTGAGCGCGGCGACACAACCGGTGCCGAAAAAGATCAGTAACGCAGTCCCCAGAAACTCGGCCATGCATTGGCTCGAGAGCGATGGTTGCTGTAAAGCAGTTGTCATGAAAACCTCGATTTTTGTTGTTGTCTGGCGCGTTTGCCGACAGGGCAAAGCGCGATTTTCCCCGAGGCAGGATCCCCATCCTGTTCCCGGTCTGCTGCAGGGTGCTGCGGTGACGGTGATTCTTGCATTATTCAGATTCGAAAAAATATAGACAAGAAACAAACCTGTCAAAGGTCGAAAGTGAACCATTGGTCACAATTAAACTATCAACCGGCTGAATGATCCTGCGCAGGACTGCGGTGATGGCTCGGCGGTTCGCCGGCAGAGCGCGGAAAACGGGGCTTGCGCTAGAGCCTTTTACGCTGTGATGACCTAGAATCCGGCGCAGGAATTTTCTGTCGATGCCGAGCCTGGAGCTGCCATGACCCCTGCGTTGGACTTGTTGAAAAAAGTTCGTGCCGAACATCGCGTGCACAGTTACGAACATGACCCCAAGGCCGCGTCCTACGGGCTGGAGGCGGCGGAAAAACTGGCGCTGGAGCCGGCGCAGGTGTTCAAGACGCTGCTCGCCGCCAGTGAAAAAGGCGAATTGCTGGTGGCCGTGGTGCCGGTCGTCGGAAGCCTCGATCTCAAGGGGCTGGCGCACGCAGCAGGGGTGAAGAAGGTCGAGATGGCCGACCCGGCAGCTGCGCAGCGCTCCACTGGTTATCTGTTGGGCGGCATCAGCCCGCTCGGGCAGAAGAAGCGCCTGCGCACCTTCATCGATAATTCCGCCCAGGGCTTTTCCACTATTTATGTCAGTGCCGGCCGGCGCGGGCTGGAAGTCGAACTGGCGCCGGCAGTGCTGGCCGAACACACTCAGGCCAGATTCGCCGACATCGGTCGCGCATGACGCACACCGCTGTATGAAGAAAATTCGCCGGTTCTGTCACTGGCGCTGATTACAGCGTGGCTGCATGCTCTGCCGACTGTCTTAGGGAGAAGGTTATGCAGCTGGAGTTTTATCAAGTCGACGCGTTCAGTGATCGGCCGTTCAGTGGTAATCCGGCGATGGTCTATCGGCTGGATGCGTGGCTCGCGGACGAGCTGATGCAGAAGATCGCCGCCGAACACAATCTCGCGGAAACCGCCTTCGTGGTGCGCGAAGGTGCGGTGTGGCATATCCGCTGGTTCACCCCGACCACCGAAGTACCGCTGTGCGGCCATGCGACGCTGGCCAGCGCCTATGTGTTGTTCGAAATCCATAAAGAGAATGCCGAGCGTCTGGACTTTATCTGCAAGTCCGGACCGTTGAGCGTCAGCCGCGAGGGCGATCGCCTGTGGCTGGACTTCCCGTCGATCGTCCCGTCAGAGATCGGCGTGACGCTGGATGTCGAGCGCGCGCTGGGCGTTGAAGCGGTGGATGTGCTGGGTTCCAACGAATTGTTCGTGGTGCTGGAGTCGGAGCAGGCGGTGCTTGACTGCAAGCCGGACATGGTCGCGCTGGCCAAGCTGCCGTGGCTCGGCGCGATCGTCACGGCACGCGGCAATCAGCATGATTTTGTCTCGCGCTACTTTGCCCCGGCGATTGGCATCAATGAAGACCCGGTGACCGGTTCGACCCATTGCAGCCTGATTCCGTATTGGTCCAAACGTCTGGGCAAATCGAGCCTGACCGCCTGCCAGCGTTCGGCGCGGGGTGGGGAGCTGTTTTGTCGGCTGGAAGGGGAGCGGGTGAAGATTGGCGGGAATGCGACGCTGGTCGCCAGCGGCACCCTGTTATTGGGATAAACCCAAAACCAAATGTGG